>DASYAT010000313.1:0-56880 GCA_036501205.1 Streptosporangiaceae bacterium
TTCCAATCCGCGGGTTACGTCGCACGACTTGTCGAGACGACGAGCCGTTACGCGCGACTGGTGCTTCAGTTTCCTGGTTCCAGCGATGAGCTGGAGATGGACCTTCTCAAGGAAGCACTAGAGCCAAGATGGGTAACGGTCCAGATACCCGGCGCAGCAAGCGTACGGGCATTGTCGCTTGATGACACCGTGGGCCTGAAGGCCCGCGCCTGGCATGACCGCTTCGTGATCCGCGACATCATCGACCTGCACTCCGTTGCCGGCACCTTCTCCTGCATCGATCTTGAGAACCTTGCCCGCCGCCATGACCCCGACCTGGACCTGGAAGCAATCCTTGACCATCTCGCCGGTGTGAGCGTCTTCCCCGATGACGACTTTGCTGGATACGGGCTAAGCGACGCCAGCATCGCCGACCTGCGCAGATGGGTTGTCGATTGGTATGACGATCTCTCGCACCGCCTCGCTGTCGAACGCATAGATGACCGCCTCCCGGATGATTTCTAGCCGTGCGGCATGCAGTCTTGACACGACTACTGCGAACACGAGCGGTGCGTGCATGCTGTGTCACCGTGACCGTCAGCGAGCGTGATGCTGGCGCCGCCAGGATGCCACGGAGCGTCCCCGGGCGACATCACGTCCCGGCCCGGCTGTTGCCAAGCGAGCGCGTGTCTTCCGTCCGGCCGGACAGAGGCTCCAGCATCGGTGCCCCCCTGAGGTCGTTGCTTCCCGGGAAGCTACGACTTCGGTGCCGCTCTGGTGTCGCTCTGACAACCTCGGTGCCCTCCTGGGGTTGTTCCGTCGCGGGAAGCGACCGCATCAGGGGGGCACCGATGCTGCTCGCCAGGCCCGGCGCCGCCGCCAACGTGACCCGGAACACTATGCATTATCGCGGCCAGCTCTGCCGGCGGCTGATCGCGAGCGGCTGCCTGCCCGGGCCGGGCAGCCCACCCAGATCCAGTTCCACCTCAGCCTCGAAGAACTCAACCGCCTCAACCAGAGGCCAGGCCCGGGCACCGCCATGCCCGAGCTTGCCCGGCCGAACTCCGGCAACGCCCCGCCCGGCGGCCCGGCAGCCGCCGACAGCACCGTCGAGCCCGGCCTGCCCGCAGCCACGCCCGGCGACCTGTGCGACGCCACCATCATCCCGATCCTCACCGGCCGCGTCGACCAGGACCTCCTCGACAAGCTCGCCGCCAAACTCCTCCGCGCCGAAGACAACACCGCGCCGGACCGCGAGACGATCAGCAGCCTCATCCTCGCCCACGCCATCGCCCTGCTCTCCGGACCCGGACAAGTCGCCTCGCTCCTGCGCACCGGCACCCAGCCCGGCCCCGCCGCCACCATCAGCCTGCCCCTCGACCTCGGCACCACCGCCGACACCATCCCGCCCCACCTCCGCCGCGCCGTCATCCACCGCGACCGGCACTGCGCCGCACCCGGCTGCCACCAGCCCCCCGCCGCCTGCCACGTCCACCATCTGATCGTGGTCCACCGACGGAACTGGACCATCACCCTCAACCCGGACGGCACCACCACCATGCGCAACCCATACAGCAGCCGGATCTACCGCAGCCACAGCCCACCCCCAGCCACAGCCGCCTGAGCGGCAGTGCAGCCTCCAGTTAGCTGTTCTCCGGATCGGCCGATCTTCTCGCCGATCCGGAGAAATGCGGCCCGAGTGGGCCGACGCAGAACACTCCGCGCACGCGAGCCCTGACTTTTACCACGATCAAGGAGGTTCCGCTTGCCGGAAGGCGCTGACCTGCAGGTTCACTACTGTCGGGGCACCAGATTTGCGCACTAGCCGAACCCGTTAACTCGGGATTTCAGGACGCCGCGCATGCCACGCACGGCGCGGCCAGGCGCGGGGTGGCCGGAAGCGAACGCGACAAGGCGGCCATGCGGTCGTAGCATCGCCGTCGTGGAGGTCGTCACGCATACCGTTCCCGGCGCGGGCGGCGAGATGATCCGGGTCGAGGAGTTCGGCGAACCCGGCGGGAAGCCCGTCCTTGTTCACCATGGGAGCCCGGGATCACGGCGGCTGTTCCGGCCGGACGCGGAGCTGGCGGCGCGAGAGTTCGGGCTGCGGCTGCTCAGCTACGACCGGCCGGGGTACGGGGGGCGGGAGCACCGGCGGATCGCCGACGCTATTCCCGATGTCCGCGGCATCGCCGCGACGCTGGGGATACAGCGGCTGGGAGTCTGGGGTTTCTCCGGTGGCGGCTGCTACGCGCTCGCCTGTGCCGCCAGGCTGCCCGAACTGGTCACCGGCGCGGCGGTCTTCGCGTCCTTCGCGCCGTACGGATCGCCCGGCCTGGACTTCTGCGAGGGCATGTCACCGCAGGACGCCGATGAGGTCGGGCTGTTCTTCACCAACCGCGCGACCGCCCGCCGGCACTGGCGTCAGGACGCCGGGCGGCTGTCCGCCACCGCCAGCACACCGGAAGGCTGGATGATCCGCTGGGGAGATGCCGCCGGCACTGGCGCGCGCAGCTGGCAGGCAGCCTGCCACCTCGCCGCCGGCATCAGGGACGCCCTGGCTGATGGCGACGACGGCTGGTGGGACGACTGGACCGCGGTCCTGACCCCGTGGGGCTGTGACCCGACCACCACCCGCGTCGCCGTCCGCCTGTGGCACGGGACCGGTGACCGCGGCGTCCCGGCCCCGCACGGCCGGTGGCTCGCGGCCAACGTGCCCGGCATAGCGGCGCACATCTCGGATTCAGACGACCACGCCAACATCGAGCACAACAACAAAGAGACGGCCTGCGCCTGGCTCCGCGGACTCACCTGACTCTCAGTGCGCTAGCCGTGAAGGACCGTGCCCATGCTCCATCTCCGCTGCCGAGACCTCGCCCATCGACTCCGAGAAGCCGGGCCAAGATCGACAGCGCAGGGTTCGTACTAGCCCGATAAAAATCGGGTCAATGCGACTGAGTCGTCGTCAATCGCGAATCTCTTGCGCTAGGCCTCAGGCCAGCTGAAGTTCTCGCCGATCCGGCGGAGTTCGGCGCGGGTGGTCTCGTCGCACAGCGCGCCCTGCACGCCGGCCTCGTAGCTGGCCCGGGCTGAAGCGCCGAGGCTAAGGGCGGTCTCGTGTTCCGAGCCGAGGTCGATGCCGAACATCGCCGGGTCGTCGGTGTTTACCGTGCACTTGATTCCGGCCGCCAGCAGCTGCGCAAGCGGATGCTCGGCCAGCGAGCGGACGACACCGGTGCGCAGGTTCGACGACGGGCAGACATCGAGCACGATGCCACGGCCGGCCAAGTCAGCCAGCAGCCCGGCATCCTCGATCGACCTGATGCCGTGCCTGACCCGGTTCGCACCCATGATGTCGATCGCGGCCCTGACCGATTCCGGACCCTCGCTTTCACCCGCATGCGGCACCGAGCCGAGACCGCCGTCTTTAGCCCTGGCGTAGACCGGGCCGAACAGCTCGGGCGGAGCGGCGTTTTCCGCGCCGCCAAGACCGATGCCCACGACACCGCGATCGGCGTGCGCCAGTGCGTGCGTAACCGTCAGCTCGGCAGCCTCGATCGGATAGCCGCGCGGAATGTCGGGAGTAAGCGTGACCCGCACGCCATGCGTCTCCATGGCTTCCTGCGCACCGTCGCAGTAGCCGTTGAACACCTCATCCCACGAACCGCCCCGCGCGACGACTTCAGCCGGGGTGAAGATCCCTTCGAGGTAAACCGCGCCGTGCGCGGCCGCTTCGGCGGCATAGTCGGTAACGACCTGACGGAAATCCTGCTCGGTGCGCAAGCAGGCCGTGGTCAGCGCCCAGATCTCCAGGAAGTGCGGAAAGTCCCGGAATTCGTAGAGCCGGGCCATCTCCTCGACGGTGTCGGCCGGCAGCGACAGGCCGTTGCGCCTGGCGATCTGGAGCATTGGGCCCGGCCGGACCGAGCCCTCCAGGTGGATGTGCAATTCGATCTTCGGATAGCTCACGAGAACATCCTGCTGGCTCTGTCGTCTTCCATCCGCGTCGGGGCGGTCTTCGACACCTCTAGGCGGCGCCCCCCGGGCTCTAGGCAACACTTTGGTAACTGTGGGCCACCATTTGCGCCGATGCGAAACCGATTCCGCTCAGGCTGCGTCGGAGCAGCATGATTGGTTCCCACTCTGGCGCCAGCGCAGCCCCTAGCAGGATGCCGCTACGCAATCTGATAATTCTCATCGTCTCGTGCGTGGGCACCGGCCTCTTCGTGGCGGCCTGCTCATCATCGGCTTCCGAAGGCGCTTCTGGTGCTCCGGCGGCCAGAAAAGTCGCCGCAGGGCCCGAGTTCGGCACCTCCAACGGCGCCGGTGGCGCTCGCCATTCGGCTGTCAGCGCGCCCTCGACGGGCGTCACCGACCTGACGAAGCTGTCGAACCAGGCCATCATCTACACGGCCTATCTCACCCTTCGGGTCAAGGGCGTCTCGACCGCTGCGACCGAGGCGACCACCGAGGTCACAGCGGCCGGTGGCTATGTCTCCAACGAACAGCAGATCACCGCCACCAGTCGCGGCAGCGCAGGCGAGATCATGTTGGAGCTGAAGATCCCGGTTACGAGCTATCACCCGACGCTCGCCACGCTCACCAAACTCGGCGTCCAGATCTCTTTCACCGAGCAGGCAAGGGACGTCACGCAACAGGTCGCCGATGTGAGCAGCCGAGTGGCCTCGGCCGAAGCCGCGATCAAGCAACTGCGCGAACTGCTCAGCCGGGCCGGCAGCATCCCCTCGCTGCTGTCAGTCCAGGATGAGATCAACTCGCAGGAGGGTTCGCTCGAATCCCTGCTGGCCCAGCAGGCGGCATTGGCCCATGAGACCAGCTATGCGACCGTAACCGTCACCTTTGTCGGCCATCACATGAAGGTTGTCAAGAAACCGAAGAAAAAGGTACATCGCGGCCTGTTCGCTGGCCTGGGAACCGGATGGCGCGGGCTCAAGCTCGTGGTCGTCTGGCTGCTGACCGCCATCGGCACGCTGCTGCCGTTCGCCGTGCCGATCGTCGCGATTGGCGGGGTCATCTACATCGGCCGCCGTCGGCTGGTACGGCGCCGGGCTACACCCGCCCCGCCGGCTGCTACGTCCTGAGGTTCGTTTCCGCCGGGTCGGCTAACTTGCCGACCCGGCTGGGACCGAATGCACCAAGTCGGTCAGCCTCGCGAGCATGTCAGGGTTGGTCTGCGGAAGGACGCCGTGACCCAGGTTGAAGATGTGGCTCTCGGCCATCCTGCCTTTGACCAGCACATCCCTGGCCCGCTCCTCGATCACCGGCCACGGCGCCAGCAGGACCGCCGGATCCAGGTTACCCTGCAGTGCCTTGCCGGGCGCTACCCGGTGAATCGCCTCGTCCAGCGGCACCCGCCAGTCGACCCCGACCACGTCGGCGCCAGCCTCACCGAGCAGGCCAAGGAGTTCGCCGGTGCCGACCCCGAAGTGGATCCTCGGCACGCCCGTCTCGGCCAGCGCGCTGAAGACGCGCGAGGTATACGGCAGCACGCTGCGGCTGTAATCACTCGGACTGACAATTCCAACCCAGGAGTCGAAAACTTGGACGGCGGATACACCAGCCGCAATCTGAATCTTCAGTGTCGAAATCGTCAGCTCCGCCAGGCGCCCGAGCAGCGCGCCCCACAGACCAGGATTCCCGTACATCAGCGACCTGGTCCGATCGAAATTCTTCGATGGCCCGCCTTCGACGAGATAACAGGCCAGCGTAAACGGACCGCCCGCAAAGCCGATCAGCGGAGTTCCGCCGAGTTCGGCGGTGAGCATGCCGATGGCCTCGCTGATGAACGGCACGTCGGTCGGCTCCAAGCCGCGCAACGCCACGACTGCGGCCTCGTCGGTGATCGGATTGTCGATCACCGGGCCGACGCCCGGCTTAAGGTCGACGCCGACCCCAATCGCGCGAAGCGGCACCACTATGTCGCTGAACAAGATGGCGGCGTCGACGCCGTACCTGCGGACCGGCTGCAGGGTGATCTCGGTGATCATCTCCGGGTTGGCGCACGCCTCCAGCATCGGCACTCCGGCACGCACCTTGCGGTACTCAGGCAGCGCCCGGCCGGCCTGACGCATGAACCATACGGGCGCGTGCGAGACCGGCTGACGGCGGCAGGCTCTGATAAACACCGAGTCAGCTATCGAAGCAGCGCTAGCTTGAGATGCGGCGACGACGGGATTGCTGTTCACGCCTGGGATCGTCTCATAACCGGCGCCGCCGCGCCGACCGCCGGTCACCGTCACGCGCGTTTGGCGGCGAAACGCCCAGATGACACGCCGTCTTAGATCCACGGAATGCGGGCACGTCCATGTCAGCATCGATGCATAGGACGGATTCATCGTCGGGGCCAGCGACCAGGGAGCAGCAGATGACCAGCACCTTCCGCGACTGCCCTGGCTGTGGTGCTGCCCGCGAGTTCACGCAGGTGCACCCCGACCCCGAGCGCTGCCCGGATGTCGCCGGCGGGCGCTGCCCGGAATGGTTCTGCGCCACGTGCGGGACCGGCATGCTGGTCGAGCTAACCCAATCCGCGCTAGACCGGGTGGCATGAGGATGCCATGCCGCCCCCTCGCGCGCTGAGGCCCGCGCCTGTGCCTGGTGACCGGCACGCCGCGGGAGACCACTCGGCGCCAGAGTCGGCGTTCGCGCTGGCGGTGGCCGAGGTAGAAGCCGGTCTCGTGAAGATCCGCAGTTCCCGGCCGGAAGTGAGCTTTGACAGCGAACCACCGCCGAAGCGTCTCGCGCCGCAAGCCATCGCAGTCGCCGCCTCGATCGAGGTGGACGAAGACGAGGTCGGAGCCGGACGGTTCGTGCTGCTATACGATCCGGCTGGTCAGGAAGGCTGGATCGGGCCGTTCCGGGTAATCGCGTACCTTCGCGCCGAACTTGACCCCGAGATCGCGGCTGACGAGTTCGTCGGCCAGGTGGGCTGGAGCTGGCTGACCGAAGCGCTCGAGGGCAGGCTCGCCGACTACGCCGCCTCCAGCGGCTCGGTGACCAGGGTGGTCACCGAAGGGTTCGGCATGAAGCAAGATGAACCCGTGACGACCGATTTTGAGATGCGGGCGTCGTGGTCACCGGGCGGCGAGGACCGCGACAGCTTCGAGCTTGACCGGCATGTCTCGGCGTGGGTGGACGCGCTATGCATGGCATGCGGTCTGGCGCCGCCTGGCATTGCCCAGTTGCCCCGCCTGAGGCGACATTCGTGAGTGTTCCGCTGCTCGAACCGAAGGATGGCCTGCCGCCACTGATCACCACTGATCACGCGCTGGCCGAAGCTACTGACCGGCTGCGGGCGGGAACCGGCCCGGTGGCGGTCGATGCGGAGCGCGCCTCCGGCTTCAGGTACGGTCATCGGGCGTTCCTCGTCCAACTCCGCCGCGAAGGCGCCGGCACCTGCCTGATCGATCCGGTCACCTGCCCGGACCTGTCCGGCATCGACCTCGCGCTGGCTGACACTGAGGCAGTACTGCACGCGGCCGGCCAGGATCTGCCCTGTCTTACCGAACTCGGCTTCCGGCCCAGGCTGCTGTTCGACACCGAACTGGCCGGGCGGCTGCTCGGCTATCCGAGAGTCGGACTTGGCACCTTGGTGACCGAGGTGCTCGGCCTGACGCTTGAGAAAAGCCATTCGGCCGCCGACTGGTCCACTAGGCCGCTGCCGACCGAATGGCTCAAGTACGCGGCGCTGGACGTCGAGGTACTGGTCGAGTTGCGAGACGCGCTGGCAGCCCAGCTCGCAGAAGCCGGCAAGACCGCCTGGGCGGAGCAGGAGTTCGCCGCGATCTTGGCCGCCAAGCCGGCTGCGCCGAGGCCAGATCCGTGGCGCCGGACCTCAGGAATCCACCGGGTCAGGAGCAGGCGCAGCCTGGCGATCGTCCGCGAACTCTGGCAGGAGCGAGACCGCATCGCCCAGCACCGCGACATCTCGCCCACCAGGATCCTGCCCGACGCCGCGATCGTCGATGCGGCCAGGTCGGCGCCGGGCACGATGGAGGAGCTCAGCAAGCTCACCGGATTCACCGGTCGGGGAGCCCGCCGGTATAGCCCGGAGTGGCTGCGTGCTATCCGCCGGGCCAAGGCCATGACCGACGATCAGCTGCCAGAGCCGTCGGCGCCGCCAAACGACGGGCCGCCGCCCGCACACCGCTGGTCAGAACGTGACCCGATCGCCGCCAAGCGCCTGGTCGCGGCCCGGACGGCGGTAGCCGCGCTGGCCGACGCCTGGCATCTGCCCGCCGAGAACCTGCTCGCTCCGGACGCGGTGCGGCGCCTGGCCTGGCAACCCCCTGAGCCGCTAAGCGCCGAGTCCGTCGCCGACGAACTGCGCCGCTACGGCTCCAGGCCCTGGCAGATCGAGATGACCGCCCTGCCCATTGCCATGGCGCTGATCAGGCTCATCGAAAAAGGCGAGGAGTAAACCCCCAATCAGGCACTGCGCCGGAGCCAGCCAAGATCGCAAGGCCGGGTCGAACCGGGCCGGTTGACGCCAGAACATGGCAGCGGTGCCTCCGCCGGCGGATAGTCAGGGAAGACGTTCAGCAAGATCTCGCAGTCGCAGCATCCACCGCGCAGCTCGAATTGCCTGAGCAGGCCGGCTGGCTGGGCCGCCCGCACGTCCCGCCACCTGATCGTCCACCGGTAGCTGCCGTCGCAGCCGAACTCGGTGATCATGCGAAGCAGGTAGCAGCGCAGGCACTCCAGCTGGTCAGGTCCAGTTAACCGCTCGGCGAGTTCGATGATCTCGGCCTCTACCGCTGCTGACATGTCGTCGGCCATCCGGCGATCCTTCCTGCCTGGGGTCAGTGCTAGCAGATTTTTATCGCACGCCACTGACAACGAGCGGGGCCAGGCCTCGCGTCGCCTAGTCGCTGAGGTCGTGCCGCTCGGCGCTGAGCAGGACGCCGTCGGCCGACTGCAGTACCGCGAAGCCGCCCTTAGGCAAGGACGGTCCGCTCGGCGACCTCGTGTGCAGAGCGGCGCAGGCCGCATCGATCATCGCGGGCAGGTTCTCCCGGTGCGCGCAAAGGATCACCGGCTCACCAGCCGCTGCCAGCGCGGCCGCACGGTGCGCCGCGGCCGCCCAGTCGTCGCCCGGCCCGAGGGTCAGCGCGGGTTCGGCCTCTACCGGCACGCCAACGGCCCGTGCGTACGGCCGCACGGTGGCCAGGCAACGCTCAGCGGCCGAACTGACCACGCGGCAGTGCCCGTAGCTGGCCAGCAGGCCAGCCAGAAGTTCCGCGTCGGCCGCTCCGCCGGCATCAAGCGGCCGGGCCAGGTCAGCCTCGTAGGCTCGGGGGGAGGACCCCCATGAGCCCCCCGCAGTGCCGGTCGCCTGCCTGACACCAGCCGACGCGTGCCGTAGCAAGATGAACGGGACGGTGCGGACCGGACCGGACTCGAACTCCTCCAGCAGCGTCAGGTCCCGCTGGTAGGACAGCCGCTCCCTGGTCTGACCAGCGTCCAGCCAGGCCAGCTCGTCGACCTCGTGGCCAGCCGCGAAGCCGTCAGATCCGGTGCATCTGGCCGTCCAGTAGCTGACCCGCTTGGCCCGGCTCCCGATCTGGTAGACCGACGGCCGCAACGGCCGGCCGAGCACTACGCGCAGGCCGGTCTCCTCCGCTACCTCCCGGATGGCGGTGCGCAACAGGTGCTCGCCGCGCTCAACTTTGCCTTTCGGGAACGACCAGTCGTCATAGCGCGGCCGGTGCACGAGGACCAGTTGCTGACCCCCGGGCCCCGACTGCCAGACGAGTGCGCCGGCGGCGAGGATCGGATCGTCCTCATCAGCCATGCTGCGCCTGACTGCCCCTGAGCCGCCGGCTCTTGGCCGTCGCTTCGGCTTCGGCCAGCCTGTTCTGCCGGTTCCTGATCAGCCGATCTTGCAGGTCGATGAGCGGCCCGCCCGATTCGTCCAGATGATGCCGGATCCAATTGCCGTCTGGGCCAAGCCACCAGGACGCGACGCCGGGATCCATCGCCAGATCGATCAGGTTCCGCAGTCGCTCCTTGTGGGCGAGATCGGTGATGTTGACCAGCAGTTCGACTCGCCGGTCCAGGTTCCTGTGCATCAGGTCAGCGCTGCCGATCCATACTTCGTCGGTGCCGCTGTCACGGTCAGTGCCGAACGCGTAGATCCTGGAGTGCTCCAGGAACCGGCCGACGACGCTGCGCACCCTGATCGTCTCGGATAGGCCAGGAACGCCTGGCCGCAGCGAGCAGATCCCCCGGACCCACAGGTCGATCGGCACGCCCGCGATGGAAGCCCGGTACAGCGCGTCGATGAGCGCCTCATCGATGATCGCGTTGCACTTCATCTGGATGCTGGCGGGCTCACCCTCGCCGACCAGCCGGACCTGCTCATCGATCTGCCTGATGAGCCCGGAACGCAGGCCAGCGGGAGCGACCAGCAAGCGGTGGTACTCGGTTGGCCGGCTGTATCCCGTCAGGTGGTTGAACAGGTCGGTGACATCCTCGCCGACCTGCCGGTCCGAGGTCAGCAGGCCGTAGTCCTCGTACAGGCGGGCGGTCTTCGGATGGTAATTGCCCGTGCCGATATGGCAGAACCGGCGCAGCGAGCCATCCGCTTCCTCGCGCACCACCAGCACCATCTTGCAGTGCGTCTTGAGTCCGACGAAGCCGTAGACGACGTGGCAGCCGGCATGTTCGAGCTTGCGCACCCAGCCGATGTTGGCTTCCTCATCGCCTCTGGCCTTGATCTCGACGGCGACCACGACCTGCTTGCCGGCCTCGGCGGCGGTGATGAGCGCGTCCACGATCTCCGAGTCGCCGCTGGTCCGGTACAGCGTGTGCTTGATCGCCAGCACCCTCGGATCCGTCGCGGCCGACACCACCAGCCGCTGGACGCTCGCGGTGAACGAGTCATACGGCAGGTGCACGAGCACATCGCGCTCTGACAACGTCGAGAACACGCTGCGGTCCTGCGGCAGCGAGCCCTCGGCCGGGACGAACGCCGGGTACTTCAGGCTCCGCAGATCCAGATCGGCGATCGCTGACAGGCCGGTCAGGTCGAGCGGAGCCGGAATCCGGTACACCGCGCGCTGATCAACTTCAAGCTCGGTGACGAGCTTTTCGAGCATGTCGCTGGACATCGACTCCTCGACTTCGAGCCGCACCGCCTGGCCGAACCTGGTCCGCATCAGCTCCCGTTCGAGCGACTGCAGCAGGTTCTCGGTGACGTCCTCATCTATCTCCAGGTCACGGAACCTGGTGACCCGGAACGCGTGGTGCTCGATGATGTCAAGCCCGGCGAACAGCTCACCGAGATGCGCCGCGATCACGTCCTCAATCGGCACGAACCGGCTCGAGGACACCGCGAGGAAACGCGGCAGCAGCGGAGGCACCTTGACCCGGGCAAACAGCGTCAGGCCGGTCCTCGGGTCCGCCACCATCACGGCCAGGCTCAGCGACAGCCCGGAGATGAACGGGAACGGGTGCGCTGGGTCGACGGCCAGCGGGGTCAGAACCGGGTAGATCCGCTCCTTGAACAGCTGCTTGAGCCTGGTCTGCTCATCTGGCAGCAGCTCTTTCCAGTGCAAGATCTCGATCCCGGCCTCGGCGAGTGCTGGCAGCAGCCCCTCGGCGTAGCAACGCGCGTGCCGCGCGGCCAGGTCGCGCGCCATGGCCAGGGTGTTCTCCAGGATCAGGTCAGGCGCCTTGCCGGTCGCGTTGTCCACGGGCAAGCCGGTAGCCATCCGCCTGATCCGGCCGGCCACGCGCACCATGAAGAACTCATCGAGCGCGCTGGCGAAGATCGACTCGAACCTGACCCGCTCGAGCAGCGGCACGCTCGGGTCCTCGGCCAGCTCGAGCACTCGCTGGCTGAACCGCAGCCAGCTCTCCTCCCGGTCCAGGTACCGGTCGGCTGGCAGGCTAGCCGCCAGCACCTGACGGTCGGCGCCAGGCACCGCGTCCTCGCCCTTGCCGGCCAGCGCGGCCGCCTCAATCTCACCCAAGTCGTAGTTTCCGTCCGTCATCTGCCCGCTCTCGGCGTGAATGTCCTGGCCCGATTCCATGTTGCTATCCTCCCCAGGCGACCGCTGATCCAATACCCCCGGCTTAGCCGTTATGGGATGGTGTATCCACCACGGTCACGCGACAGATCGGAGAACAACCAGATGGACTTCGGTACCTCGCTGCCTGAGCCTGAAGGTCCGCAGGCTCTCAGCAAGCTGCGTGACCACCTGCGGCAGGCGGCCGACGACGGATTCGCGTCGGTGTGGATGGCCAACATCTTCGGGCTCGACGCGCTCACCGCCCTCGCGGTAGCCGGCAGCGAGGTCCCCGGTATCGAAATCGCCACCGCCGTGGTCCCGACGTATCCGCGGCACGCCGCAGTGCTGGCTCAGCACGCGCTGACCGCGGCTCTGGCGCTCGACGGACGGCTCGTGCTCGGCATCGGCTTGTCGCACAAGATCGTGATCGAGGACATGTACGGCTACAGCTTCGACGCCCCGGCCGCCCACATGAGCGAATACCTGTCGATTCTGCTGCCGCTGCTCGACGGCGAGGCGGTCGCGTTCAAGGGCAAGACGATGAGCGCCAGCATCGGCCTGTCCACCCCGCGCGTCGGCCGGGTACCGGTCATGCTCGCCGCTTTGGGCCCGCAGATGCTGAAACTGGCCGGCCAGCGTACCGACGGCACGATCTTGTGGATGACCGGCCCGGCGACGGTGCGCGACTACATCGCCCCGACGATCAACGCGGCCGCCGAGGCAGCCGGACGCAAGACCCGCATAGTGTGCATCCTGCCGGTCTGCGTCACCGACGATCCGGACGGCGCCAGGACCCGCGCGGCGAAGGTCTTCGAGATCTACGGTCACCTGCCGTCCTACCGTGCCATGCTCGACCGGGAAGGTGCCGTCGGCCCGGCCGACGTCGCGATCGTCGGCGACGAGGACACCGTGGCGAGCCAGATCACCGCGCTCGCCGACTGCGGAGTGACCGACTTCGTGGCCGGTGAATTCGCGTCCGGTGCCGAGAAGGAACGCACTCGCGCACTGTTGAAAACCCTAATCACCAACGGAACCTAAGTTCACCAACAATGACTGTCGGATCTCCTGAGTACGCTGACGATATGCCAGCAACCGACGCGCGAATTGACAGCATCTGCCAGGACCTTCGGGCCTCAGACAAGACCATCTGGGACATCGTCCTTACCGTTAAAGGACACACCAGCCGACTGGACAGGGTAGACCGGCGCTTGGACAGAATGGACCGTCGCCTCGACAAGATGGAGGACCGGCTTGACGGCCTAAGCGAGCAAGTTACCGACGTTAAAGGTACCGTCGAAGAAATCCTTACGTTGGTCCGCCCTAAGGCTTGATAAGACCGCACGCCGCGTGAATATCAGCCCTGGAAGCGAGTTTTACCCGAGCTCCGCGACCCAGTGAGGAGGCCAGTTCCTTTTCGGCGTTCTCAATTTTGAGCCAGTCGTCGTAACCGACCGGCTTGATTCCCCGGGCCGCAAGCAGTTCATTGAACGGCACGGACCACGCCACGCCGTCAGCCGCCCCTGGCTCCAAGTCCGCACCCGAGCCCGCGTCCGCACCCGAGCCCGCACCCGAGCCCGCGTCCGCACCCGAGTCCGCACCCGAGCCCGCGTCCGCGTCCGCACCCGAGCCAGCCTCGACCCCCGGCAACCGCAGCAACCCCGCCCGCGGCAGCGGCGCATCGTCCGGCCCCGGTCCGCCCGCCAGATCAGCCAGCAGCGCCCGCACCGTCTGCGCCGCATCCGACTTGTTGGTCCCGATCACCCCCGTCGGCCCTCGCTTCAGCCACCCGGCGACATACTCCCCCGGCAGCGGCTGGCGGTCAGAACCGAGCACTCGGCCATCCGCGTTCGGGACGGTGTGCGAGCGATCGTCGAACGGCACTCCTGGCAACGGCACGCTCTGATACCCGACGCTGCGCATCACCATCTGCACGGGCACCGTCTCGTGCTGCCCGGTTCCTGTCAGCCGCCCGCTCGCGTCCAGCCTCGTGCGCTCAAGGGTCAAACCCTCGACCTTGCTTTCCCCCTGAATCTCTACCGGACTCAGCCAGAACCGGACGGTCAGCCGGCGAGCAAGCCCAGCCGCCGCCGACCGCGACGCCCAGTCGCTGATCACCTTGTAGTTGCCGCGCACATGCCGGTCGTCCGCCGCCAGCCGGGCGCTCTCACCGCTCTCGTCGAACGCCGACAGATCAGCCTCACCCGAGCCGACCACCACATCGACCCCGGCCAGCTCCCCGAGCTCGCGCAGTTCCTTGGTGGTGAACTTGGCCTGCGCCGGACCCCGCCGGCCGATCATGTGCACCTCGCGCACCTTGCTGGCCATCAGCGCGTCCAGCACCGGCTGGCTCACGTCGGTATCAGCCAGCTCAGCGGGGTCACGGATCAAGATTCGCGCCACGTCCACCGCCACGTTGCCGACGCCGATCACGGCCACCGACTCCGCGTCCAGCGTGAACCGGTCAGGATCCACATCCGGATGCCCGCAGTACCAGTTCACGAAGTCGGTCGCCGCATAGCTACCCGGCAGGTCCTCGCCCGGTATCCCAAGCCGCCGGTCCCGCATCGCGCCGGTCGCGTACACCACCGCGTCGTAGCACGACAGCAGGTCGTCCCGACTGACCTCGTCACCCAAGTGGACCGCCCCGACGAACCGCACGCCCTCGTGCTCGAGCACCCCGCGCAGGTACTCGGCGATCGACTTGATCGACTTGTGGTCGGGCGCGACGCCGTATCTGACCAGGCCGTACGGGGTGGGCAGGCGATCGATCACGTCGACGTGGATCGTCACCGGCGGGTCGATCGCCGCCCCCTGCTTGATCAGTGCCTCGGCGGTGTAAAGGCCAGCCGGGCCCGATCCGATCACAGCCACGGTAAGTACGCTCATACAACGCGATTCTGCCAGCGCGATCGGGTCACGACACGCAGAACTCATTGCCTTCCGGGTCGGCCATCGTGACCCAGGTGTGCGGCCCCTGCGAAGACGAGTGCAGGTAAGTGGCACCGCGCTCAGTCAGCCTGGCCACGACCTCATCCAGATTGTCCTGGCCGATCCGCACGTCCAAGTGCATCCGGTTCTTCACCGTCTTTCCCTCGGGCACCAACTGGAACAGGACTCGCGGATGCGGTCCGTGCATTCCGCTGCCGACCTCGCCCGGATACCGGACCGCGCCGCCGTCCCGCCAGACCAGCGCTCCGTTGAACATCATCGTGTCCTCGTCGGTCGCGTGGCCCTCGGCGATCATCTTCTTGATGAACGCCTCGTCCTGCGGCTCGACCTCCCAGCCGAGCGTCTCCGCCCACCACGCGACGAGCTCATGCGGCCGCTGCGAATCGACGGCGACCTGGAACTCATAGGCCATCCCGGTCTCCCCTCCACCCGTACAGGTCACGCAGCATCGTGATCTCGGCGCCGTGGTGCAGGCACTCCCGGTTGATGTGCAGCACGAGCGCCGCCATCGAGTACTCCGCGAACGGCCCCTCGGCCGGCCCGCACGGCTCGGCCAGGCCGTCCTCGCCCAGCGCGCGAACGCCCTTGATCCACACGTCGTAGCCGGCGTCGAGCTGATCGAGTGCCTCTGCGGCCGTCCCGGCGTAACTGAAACTGCGCCAGTCCATCGCCGGCCCGCCGAAATGGGACGCGCTCCGCATGCCCAGGCAGCCAACGATCATGTGCGCGAGCCGCCACGCGATGGTCGTGACCGGAGCAGGCTTGGGCTCCGGCCAGGAATACTCGCACGCGAACTCACCGGTCCCGAACCGATCCTCGGCCCGCACCTGCGACTCCGCGTCCCGGTGCCTGATGCTCCAGCAGCCCGCGACGGGCTCCCAGAGATACTCCTCGTCGCTGAGCCCGTCGAGCTTGGGCCGGAAGTGATTTTGCCACTGCCAGTCGAGTTGGTCGGCTAGCTCCGCGTTCCAGTCAACGTTCAAAGTCAACACCTCCAAGGTCAACACCTTCAAGCCCATAAGGTAGAACGCATTGCGGACAGTTTTTGTCCTCGTTAGCGGTCATACTCGATTTCGTGCTTGAAACTTCGGCGCGTCTGCTGCGGCTGCTCACCCTGCTGCAGTCGCGGCCGCACTGGCCAGGCACTGAGCTAGCGGCCCGGCTCGACGTCACCCCGCGCACGTTGCGCCGGGACATCCAGCGGCTTCGCGACCTCGACTACCCGGTCCACTCGCTGCCCGGCGTGGCCGGGGGCTACCGGCTCGGCTCGGGCGCGGCCCTGCCGCCCTTGCAACTCGATGACGACGAAGCGGTCGCGGTCGTCCTCAGCCTGCGCAGCTCGGCCAGCCACATCCTCACCGGGCTCGCCGAGGCATCGCTGAGCGCGCTGGCCAAGCTGGATCAGGTACTGCCGTCCAGGCTGGCCCAGAGGCTGTCGGCCCTGCAGCACGCCACCGTCGCCCTGGACAGTCCGGAACCCGTCATCGACCCTGCTTTGCTGACCATGCTGGCCGCCGCCTGCCGCGGCAGTCAGCGGGTGCGGCTGCGTTATCGCGATCGCGGCGGGACGCAATCCCAGCGCTACCTGGAGCCGTATCGCCTGGTCAGCGGCGGCTACCGGTGGTACCTGATGGCTTTCGACATCGACCGGGCGGACTGGCGGACGTTCCGGGTCGACCGGATCAGCGAGCCAGAAACCGCTGGCGGGCGCTTCGTACCGCGCGAGGCCCCCGACCCGGCAACCTTCGTCGGAACGGCGGTGACAACCGCGCCGTACCGGTACCAGGCGGAGATCCTGGTGCACGCGCCGGCCGCGGACCTGACCGACCGGATCTCGCCCACCTCAGGGCTGCTGACCCCGGTCGGCGAGGACCGCTGCCTGCTGCGCGAGGGGGCGCACTCGCTCGACGCGATGGCTTTTCACCTGATCGCGCTCGGCGTGGAGTTCACCGTGATCAAACCGCCGGAACTGGCCGAGCACCTGCGGGCGGTCGCCGGCCGCCTGTGGCGGGCTAGCACTGTCCCGGCTAGCACTGTCCCGGCTAACTCTGTCCCGGCTAACTCTGACGCTGCTCGTGCGGCACCAGGTCAGGATCGAGCCGGGCCACCGCCGCCGTGATCGACAGCGCGAGGTTCTGCGGAGACAGTCCCGCGTCGTGCAGGATGTCGGCCCGCTCGCCGTGCGGCAGGAAGCTCTGCGGCAGCCCGAACGTGCGCACCGGCACGCTGCATTCGGCCTCGCGCAGCAACCGAGCGACCGCTTCGCCGAAACCGCCGACCATGCCGTTGTCCTCGACGGTCGCGACCATGCGGTAGTGAGGCGCCGCGTCCGCCAGTGCCGCATCGACTGGCTTGACCCAGCGAGGGTCGACCACCGTGACCCCGATGCCCTGCCCGGCCAGCCGGCCGGCCACCTCGACCGCTGTCGCGGCCATCGGCCCGGCCGCGACCAGCAGCACGTCGGCCGTCAGCCCGTCGGCCGGCTCGGCCAGCACGTCCATGCTGCCGAGGTTTCCGATGGCGGCGAGGTCCGGCTGCGTCGACTTGCCTGGGAACCTGAGCGCCGTCGGGCCGTCGCTGACGGCCACGCATTCGCGCAGCAACTCGACGAGCCTGGTGCCATCGCGCGGGACGGCGATCTTCATGCCGGGCACGAGCTGCAGGATCGAGCCGTCCCACATCCCGTGATGGCTGGCACCGTCGGGGCCGGTCACGCCGGCCCGGTCGAGCACGAAGCTGACCGGGAGCCTGTGCATGGCCACGTCCATCAGCACCTGGTCAAACGCCCGGTTAAGGAACGTCGAGTAGACCGCGACGACCGGGTGCAGGCCGCCCATCGCGAGCCCGGCCGCGCTGGTCACCGCGTGCTGCTCGGCGATGCCGACGTCGAAGGTTCGCTCGGGATAGGCGTCGGCGAAGACGTTCAGGCCGGTCGGGTGCAGCATCGCGGCGGTGATGGCGACCACGTCGGGCCGGCGGGCGCCGATCGCGGCCATCTCTTCGGCGAAGATCTTGGTGTACGGCCGCTTGACGGTGCTAGCCGAAGCCGGGGCACCGCCGTTGGACGAGGCCTTCTTGACCGGCGCGCCGTTCAGGTGCACCGCCGCGCCCGGCGAGACCTGGTGCAGGCAGTCTTCGTCGTTCTCCTCCGCCAGCGCGTACCCGCGGCCCTTCTGGGTGATCACGTGCACCAGGACCGGGCCGCCGAACTCGCGCGCCCGGTGCAGCGCGTTCTCGGTCGCCTGCTCGTCGTGCCCGTCGATCGGGCCGAGGTACTTAAGGCCCAGATCCTCAAATAGCACCTGCGGGGTGATGAAGTCCTTCAGGCCCTTCTTGATCCCGTGCAGCGTCTCGAACAGCGGCGGGCCGACCAGCGGGGTATTCGACAGCGTGGTCTTGACCAGGTCGAGCACCTGCTCGTAGCGCTGGCTGACCCGGACCGCGGCCAGGTGATCGGCCAGGCCGCCGATCGTCCGCTGATAGGACCGGCCATTGTCGTTGACGATGATGACCATCGGGCGGTCCTTGGCGGCCGCGATGTTGTTCAGCGCCTCCCAGGCCATGCCGCCGGTCAGCGCGCCGTCGCCGATGACGGCGACTACCCGGTGCTGCTTGTCGCCCCGCAGCCACTGCGCCTTGGCCATGCCGTCGGCGTAGGACAGGCTGGTCGAGGCGTGCGAGTTCTCCACGAAGTCGTGTTCGGACTCGGCCCGGTTCGGGTAGCCGGAGACACCGCCGCGCTGCCGCAGCTTGCCGAAGCCGCCCATCCGGCCGGTCAGCAATTTGTGCACGTAGGACTGGTGACCGGTGTCCCAGACGAACTGATCGGCCGGGGAATCGAAGACCCGGTGCAGCGCGATGGTCAGCTCCACTACACCCAGGTTCGGACCAAGATGACCGCCATTTCGTGACACCGCCTCGATCAGGAAAGCACGAATCTCAGCGGCGAGCTGGGCCAGCTCGTCCTGGCTGAGCGCCTTGACATCACGCGGGCTGGTGACCGATTCGAGCAATGTCATCTGGTGCGCTCCTCACAGTCGTCGAGTCGACGACACTGTCCTGGCCATCGAAGGCGGCCAAGGGCGAACCCAACCGAGTCTATTTCGCGCTTCGCATTACGGTGTGCGTCATCGTGACGTGAGTGTCACATCACTCGCAGGCACTACCTGAGCAACCGGTATCTGGCTAGTGTTGCCACCGCAAGGCCTGCCCACACCGCCATTGCTAAACCCGGAGGCAGAGATTTTCCCCCGCCTGATCGCCTTGTCTGGCGTCGCAAGCACTGTCGTTCTAGCCGCGACTTCGGTAGCCGCTCCGGTGCCGGCCTCCTCGCAGAGCTGGATCTTGCGGCTCGCCACCAGGTACGTGCCGCCGGACAACAGCCACAGCCAGTACACGAACGTGCTCGTCACCGGCCGCACCGGCTGGTTCTTCGGCGGCTCGAATTTCGCCGGCGCGGGCCGGCCAGTCATCGAGGAGCGCAGCAAGGGGCGGTGGCATTCGGCTGAGCTGCCCTCCGGATTGCATAACTGGATCACCGGGGCGAGCGCCGTAGCCGCGAACGACATCTGGGCGGTCACCTACCTGAACGGCCGGCTTCTGCACTGGGACGGTTCGGCCTGGAAGATCGTGCCCAAGGGCGGCTGGGGAACGCGCGGCCAGTTCACCGGCATCGTCGCGCTCGGACCCAGCAATGTCTGGCTGTTCGGCGGCCACGGCCGGGCCCATCCGGGCGCAGGCACCTGGCACCTGCTCGACAAGAAGTGGACGAAAGTGCGCGGGATGGCGACCGACATCGCCCAGGCGAGCGCGGCGTCATCAAGCGACATCTGGGGAATTGGCAGCATCAGGGGCACGAGGAACGCCCTGCTGCGGTCCGACGGCTACGTCTGGCAGCATGTGAGCCCATCGAACCTGGCCGGGTTCACCTACTCGTTCGTGCTGGCCGTCGCGCCGTCCGATGTCTGGGTCGCCGGATCGGTGAGCGGCATTCCTGAACTCGGTCATTTCAACGGCAAGGGCTGGACCTCGGTGACGATGCCGTCGACGGTACCGGCCACCAGTTTGTGCCGGGACGGCCTCGGCGGGTTGTGGGCGGTCTCCAACGCGGGCCGGGGGCAGTCAGTTGTGCTGCACCGATCCAAGCACGGTGACTGGACGTCGGTGCCGGTGCATGCCACCTCGGCCAATGAGGTCCTGGCCTGCGCGGTCGTGCCCGGCACCTCGGCGGTCTTCGGCGCCGGGAAGTCCGCTGCCCCGGCGGGTTCGGCCGCCGCGGTCTACGGGTTCGGCAAGACGCCTTGACGGAGCGGTTCGACGGGCGGCGTCCCGATCGTCTTCGCCCGGCCGGCCAGCAGTCCGGTGGCAAGCTGCCCGGCAACCACGCCCAAGAGACCGAGGATCGGGATCGTCCATGAGCCGGTCGCGGTGTGCACGATGCCGACCAGCAGCGGTCCGGCCGCCGCGATCAGGTAGCCGCCGCCCTGGGCGAAGCCGGACAGCGCGGCCGCTGTGTGGCTGTCGGCCGCCCTGGCCGCGAACATGAACACGCTGAGCCCGAATGAGGCGCCCTGGCCGAGGCCGAGCAGGCAGACAAAGCCGATCACCGTGCCGTTGGGGCCGAACCCCGAGCCGGCCAGCCCGACCGCGATCAGCGCCACCGCTGCCACCACCAGTTTGCGCTGGTCGCGCGCTCGCTGGGCGAGCACCGGGACGAACAGGCCGCTGATCGCGTTGCCGAGATTCATCAGCGCGAGCAGGTTCCCGGCCGCCGTCGCGCTGATCCCGTGGTCACGGAACATGGTCGGGAACCAGGACAGCGTCGCGTAGTAGGCCAGGCTCTGCAGCCCCATGAAGCCCATGACCTGCCAGGCCACCTTGTGCCTGGTCATGTCCAGCACGCCCCGGCGTTCCTCCCCCGGCGCGAGGTCGGGGCGGGTGCGGAATCGCACCTGCGGCAGCCAGACGACGATCGCGATCAGCGCGGGCGCCGCCCACATGCCAAGCGTCAGCCGCACCGCGCCAGTTCCAGTCGACGCTGCGCCGGCCGCGTTGAACACCGGCACGGCGATCACCGCTGCGATCACCGCGCCGGCGGTCAGCGACATCAGGTACAGGCCGATCAGAAGCCCGGCTAGTTCCGGCTTGCGCCGCTTGACCAGGCTCGGCAACAGCACGTTGACCAGCGAGATCGCTCCGGCGGCCAGGATCGTGCCTGGGAACAGCAGCACGCCGGGCGCCGCTGAGCGCAGTCCGAGCCCGGTCGCCAGCAATCCCAGGGCCAAGATGATGACCCGTTCCTCGCCGATCCGCCGGGCGAGCACCGGAGCGAGCCAGGAGAACAGCGCGAAGCTGAGCACCGGGACGGCGGCGAGCGCGGCCAGCCCGGCGTTCGACAGCCCGGCCGCGTGCCTGAGTTCGGGGAAAACCGGCGGCAGGCTCGTGATGGCGGCGCGCATGTTGAACGAGACAACGAGAATCCCGCCGATCAGCAGCGCGCCGCCGGCTGTGCCGCGAACACCTCCGAGCCCGGCGTCGGCCTTACGCAAGCTGCGACATGGCTATCGCAGGGACCGCAGTACGTACTGCATGATCCCGCCGTGCCGGAAGTACTCCGCCTCACCGGGGGTGTCGATCCTGACGACCGCCTTGAACTCCTTGTCGTCCGCGCGCACCGTCACCTCGCGCGGCGTCTGGCCCGAGTTCAGGTCCTCGATTCCGGTGATGTCGAATACCTCGTGTCCCGACAATCCAAGCGACGCGAAGCTTTCTCCAGGAAGGAATTGAAGAGGGAGCACGCCCATGCCGATGAGGTTCGACCGGTGGATTCGCTCGAACGACTCGACCAGTACCGCCCGGACGCCGAGCAGAGCCGTGCCCTTCGCCGCCCAGTCCCGCGAGGATCCTGAGCCGTACTCCTTGCCGCCGAGCACGACGAGCGGGGTGCCTTCGGCGATGTAGGCCCGGGACGCCTCGTAGATCGAGGTCTCGGTGCCTTCTGGTAGCTTCAGCGTGACGCTGCCCTCGGTACCGGGCGCGAGCTGGTTGCGCAGCCGGATGTTCGCGAACGTGCCGCGGATCATCACCTCGTGGTTGCCGCGCCGGGAGCCGTACGTGTTGAAGTCCTTGCGCTCGATCCCGTGGCTGGTCAGGTACTGCCCGGCCGGGCTGTCGGTCTTAATCGCCCCGGCCGGCGAGATGTGGTCCGTGGTCACCGAGTCGCCGAGCACCGCGAGCACGCGGGCTCCGTGGATGTCTGTCACGGGAGTGGGTTCGGCCGGCATGCCGTCGAAGTACGGCGGCTTGCGTACGTAGGTGGAGTCCTCGTCCCAGGCGAACACTTCGCCCGCCGGCACGTCAAGACCCTGCCAGCGCTCGTCCCCGGCGAACACGTCGGCGTAGTCCTTGGTGAACATCTCGGGCGCCACCGACGACGCGACGACCTGCTCGACCTCGGCCGGGGACGGCCAGATGTCGGCCAGGAAGACCGGCTTGCCGTCGGCGCCGATGCCGAGCGGCTCGGTGGTCAGGTCCAGGTCCATGGTGCCGGCCAGCGCGTAGGCGACCACCAGCGGCGGCGAGGCCAGGTAGTTCATCTTCACGTCCGGGTTGATCCGGCCCTCGAAGTTACGGTTCCCAGAGAGCACGGAGACGACAGCAAGATCGTTCTCCGCGACCCCGGCGCTGATCGACTCCGGCAGCGGGCCTGAATTGCCGATGCAGGTGGTGCAGCCGTAGCCGACCAGGTTGAAGCCGAGCTTCTCCAGGTAGGGGGTGAGCCCGGCTTTCTCGTAGTAGTCCATGACGACCTTGGACCCAGGCGCCAGCGTCGTCTTGACCCATGGCTTGCGCGACAGCCCGGCGTTGACCGCGTTCCTGGCCAGCAGGGCCGCGCCGACCATGACGAACGGGTTCGACGTGTTCGTGCACGACGTGATCGCGGCGATCACTACCGAGCCGTGGTCGACGCTGGTCTGGGTGCCGTCGTCCAGGGTGACCTGGGCGGGGTTGGACGGCCGGTAGTCGTCCGCGGCCGAGACCGGGTCGGACGCCGGGAAGGTCGCGGCGATGCCGTTGTCCAGGCTGGGCGCGTGCACGTAGGCGCCGAGCGCCTCGCGGAAGCCGTTCTTGGCGTCGGACAGCGCGACCCGGTCCTGCGGGCGCTTCGGCCCGGCCAGGCTTGGCACGACCGTGCCGAGATTCAGCTCGAGGCGCTGGGAGTACCTGGTGTTCTCACCGGGCTCGTGCCACAGGCCCTGCGCCTTGGCGTAGGCCTCGACCAGGCCAACCTGGTCGGCGGACCGGCCGGTCAGCCGCAGGTAGGTCAGCGTCTCGGAATCGATCGGGAAGATCGCGCAGGTCGAGCCGAACTCGGGGCTCATGTTGCCGATCGTGGCCCGGTTGGCGACCGGGACGGCGGCGACGCCGTCGCCGTAGAACTCGACGAACTTGCCGACCACGCCGTGTCGGCGCAGCAACTCGGTGATCGTGAGCACCAGGTCGGTGGCGGTCGCGCCGGATGGCAGCTCGCCAGTGAGCTTGAACCCGACGACCTTCGGGATCAGCATCGAGATCGGCTGGCCGAGCATCGCGGCCTCGGCCTCGATTCCGCCGACGCCCCAGCCGAGCACCCCGAGGCCGTTCTCCATCGTCGTGTGCGAGTCGGTGCCGACGCAGGTGTCCGGGTAGGCGGACTTGATTCCGTCCTGCGCCTCCGTCGCCATGATCACGCGGGCCAGGTGCTCGATGTTGACCTGGTGGACGATGCCGGTGCCGGGCGGAACCACCCGGAACTGGTGCAGCGCCTGCTGGCCCCAGCGCAGGAACGCGAACCGCTCGGAGTTGCGCTCGAATTCGAACTCTACGTTTCGATCGAAGGCGTCGGCCCGGCCGAACACGTCGGCGATCACCGAGTGGTCGATCACCAGTTCGGCGGGCACCAGCGGGTTGATCTTCTCGGGGTCGCCGCCAAGGTCACGCATCGCTTCGCGCATGGTGGCCAGGTCCACGACGGCCGGGACGCCGGTCAGGTCCTGCATGATCACCCGGGCGGGGCTGAACTGAATCTCGGTGTCCGGTTCGGCGGTCGGGTCCCAGTTAGCCAGCGCGCGCACGTGGTCGGCGGTCACGTTCACGCCGTCCTCGGTGCGCAGCAGGTTCTCCAGCAAGATCTTCAGGCTGAACGGCAGATCGGCCGCGCCTGGCACCGCGTCGAGCCGGTAGATCTGGTAGTCGGTACCGCCCGCCGTGAGCGTCCCGCGAGCGCCAAAGCTGTTCGCTGTCATGTGATGCTGCCTCCTGCGGTAATCCTGCCGTACCCGGTCGCCCTACCCTGCCCCGCCCCGGTCCAACATCGGGCTGTCGGCTCAGGGCCTGCCCGACAGCAGCCGGCTTGCCGCGCCCCGCTCAACGCCTGCCGAGAACAGCGACGCCAAACCCCAGGCACCAGGCCGCGCCAAGTATCTTGATATCAAGCTACTTCGAGCGTATCGATCCCGATCTCTTGATGTCAAGCTAATCCACTCACGCCGGCCTACCCCGGCCTAGCCCCCGGCCCGGCCTAGCCCGAACCCCCGGCCCGGCCCGGCCTAGCCCCAGCCCCAGCCCCAGCCCCAGCCCCAGCCCCAGCCCCAGCCCCAGCGAGATGATCGCGGAGCGCCGGACCCCCGAGGTTTGGGAGCCAACTGCGGCCATGATCACGTGGAGTTTCCGCCTGACGGCGATTTAGCCGTCATATACACCGAAAACTCATCACCAGGCGAAAGTCGTCACCGAAAATCGGACATACGGGGATAGTTTTCTTGATCGTGTGGACTTTTCGGCGGGCATCCGGGTAAGTCGCCGTGATCATGACCGCCCCGGGCCGGCTCATCGAAGCACATCAGCCCCGCTGGTCTCGTCAGCCCTGCTGATCTCGTCAGCCCCCGCTGATCTCGTCAGCCCTTCTAGTCTCGCCAGCCCCGCCAGTGAGCCGGGGAGACTCGCCGGGCCGCCCAGGAATCCGGTGTTAGCATGCGGCGATGGTCACCGGGGACATGCCTGAGCTCGATTCGCCTGAACTCGATCCGGTTGGTGAGCGGATCGCCGAACGGCTCGACGGCACCGGCAGGCTGGGTCAGCTGACCGCGGGGCTGCGTCAGGCCGGGGCCATCGACCGGGCCGTGTATGACGCGATCGCAAAGGTGCCGACTCCAGCCCTCGACGTGACCATGCGGCGCCTGTCCAATTCCGCCAATCACTCGCTGATCTGGCTCGGCGTGGCCGCGGGGCTCAGCCTGACCGGCCGCCCTGGCCGGAAGGCCGCCGCCAGGGGCCTGCTCGCCATCGGCGTGACCTCGGCTGTCGTCAATCTGGCCATCAAGCCGCTCTCCTCCCGGCAACGTCCTGACCGCGCCGATGCTGGCGTGCCCGATCAGCGGCAGGTTTCGATGCCAAGGTCCACGTCGTTCCCGTCCGGCCACTCGGCCAGTGCTTTCGCTTTCGCGACGGCCGTTAGCCGAGACAACCCGTGGCTATCGATTGCGATCCAGTTCCTAGCCGGCGGCGTGGCCTACTCCCGGGTCCACACCGGCGTGCACTACCCGGGCGATACGATCGCCGGCGCGCTAATTGGCGTCGGGGCCGGCCAGGCGGTCAGCAGCGTTATGGACCGGCGCTCTGGGTCATGAGCTGGTCGGCGGCCGCGTACGGGTCGAGCTTGCCGACGGCGACCTGCTCGGCCAGTTCGTCCAGCCGCCGCTCCCCCGGCAGGCCACCGAGCCGGCGCCGGATCTCCGCGACTGCGATCGCCGAGACCTCCCCGCGGGCCCGTGCCATCCGCCGTTGGGCCCGCTCCCCGGAGGTCCCCAGCCAGTCCCAATGCGCGTCCAGCTTGCCGACCAGCTCCTCGATGCCCTCGCCGGTCGTGGCCGAGGCCGACACGATCGGCGGCTTCCAGCCCGGCCAGGTTCCCATCGCGAGCATCGCGCGCAGGTCCCTGACCACATCGTGGGCGCCTTGCCGGTCGCTCTTGTTCACCACGAAGATGTCGGCGATCTCCAGGATTCCGGCCTTGGCGGTCTGCACCGAGTCGCCGAGGCCAGGTGCCATCACCACCAAGGTCGAATCGGCGAGCCCAGCGATCTCGACCTCGGCCTGGCCGACCCCGACGGTCTCGACGAAGACCACCCCGAATCCGGCCGCGTCCAGCACGCGCAGCGCGGACGGGGCAGCGGCGGACAGGCCGCCGAGGTGCCCCCGGCTAGCCATCGACCGGATGAACACCCCGGTATCCGTCGCATGCGCGCTCATCCTGACCCGGTCGCCGAGCAGCGCGCCGCCGGTGAACGGCGAGGTCGGGTCGACCGCGAGCACGGCCACCCGCTGTCCACCTGCCCGGAACGCTCGTAGCAGCTGATCGGTGATCGTCGACTTGCCCACCCCGGGCGAGCCGGTCAGCCCGATCACGCGGGCTCCGCCGGTGTGCGGTGCCGCCGCCCGCAGCACCGCCCTCACGCCAGCCGCACCGCGCTCGACGATCGAGATCAGCCTGGCCAGGGACCGGGCGTCACCGGCCTGGGCCGCGGTGACCAGGCGCTCGGCTTCGCGGTCTTGCACCAGCGTCAGGCCGACGGCACGGTCAGCAGCAACGCGTCGCCCTGCCCGCCGCCCCCGCAGAGAGCCGCCGCACCTAGCCCGCCGCCGCGTCGCCTGAGCTCGTAGATCAAGGTCAGCGCGAGCCGGGCCCCTGACATCCCGATCGGGTGGCCAAGCGCGATCGCACCGCCGTTGACGTTCACGATGTCCGGTCCGACCTGCAGGTCGCGCATCGACTGAATGGCGACCGCCGCGAACGCTTCGTTGATTTCAATCAGATCCAGCTCGGAAACGGACCGCCCGGACTTAGCCAGTGCCCGCAGGATCGCGTTCGACGGCTGGCTGTGCAACGAGTTGTCGGGGCCGGCCACCACGCCATGCTCGCCGACCACGGCGAGCACCGGCACTCCGGCGGCTTCCGCCGCCTCAGCCGACATGACAACTACCGCGCAGGCCCCGTCCGAGATCTGCGAAGCTGTGCCGGCCGTGATCGTGCCGTCCTTGGCGAACGACGGCTTCAGCTTGCCGAGGGTCTCCACGCTGGTGTCGGCTCGCACTCCCTCGTCGGTGTCGAACAGCACCGGGTCACCTCGCCGCTGCGGCACCGGCACAGCCGCGATCTCCTCGGCGAGGAAGCCGTTCTTGATCGCCGCCGCTGCTCGCTCGTGCGACCTGGCCGCGAACTCGTCCTGCTCGGCCCGGCTGATCCCGAGCGTGGCGCAGTGCCGCTCGGTGGACTCGCCCATCGACAGATGGTCGAACGCGTCGGTGAGACCGTCGAAGGCCATCGCGTCGATCAGCGCCGCCGAACCGTATTTGAAGCCCTTGCGCGAGCCTTTCAGCAAGTGCGGTGCCTGGGTCATGGATTCCATGCCGCCCGCGACGACGACGCTGAACTCTCCCGCCCTGATCAGCTGAGCGGCCAGCGCGATCGCGTCGAGGCCGGACAGGCAGACCTTGTTAATGGTCAGCGACGGCACCGACATCGGAATGCCGGCCGCGACCGCCGCCTGCCTGGACGGGATCTGGCCCGCCCCGGCCTGCAGCACCTGGCCCATGATCACGTAGTCGACCTGATCGGGCGCGACTCCCGCCCGGTCAAGCGCGGCCTTGATCGCTATGCCACCGAGTTCGGCCGCGCTGAAATCGGTCAGCGAGCCGAGCAGCCGGCCGATCGGCGTCCTGGCGCCGCCGGCGATTACTACCTCACCCATACCTGCAACGATAGCCGGGTGTTCACTCGGATAGATCATGTCGGAATCGCGTGCCGTGACCTGGCCGCCAAGATCGAGTTCTATACCTCGACGTTCGGCCTGACGGTCGTGAGCGAGGAAACCAACGCCGAGCAAGGGGTAAGAGAGGCAATGCTGGCCGTCGGCGAGACAGCGGCCGGCACCTCCTATGTCCAGCTGCTCGAACCCCTGCACCCAGACACGCCGGTCGGCCGGTTCCTCGAGCGCCGAGGCGAGGGCGTGCACCATATCGGCTACGGGGTGGCCGATATTGCGGCCGCGATGTCCGCTATGACCGCCGCCGGGCTGAGGTTGCTCGACAGCAGGCCGAGGCACGGGTCGATGGGCGCCTCGATCGCGTTCCTGCACCCCGCCGATATCGGCGGTGTACTCACTGAACTCGTCCAGTTCGACCCTATTAAGCCAGTTCAAGCCGGGCAAGAGTAATTAATTCGTGAGCTAGGCCACGAGCAGCCGCGAACTCGCCCCCAACACCGTGGCACCGGAGTACGCTGCCAACCACCGGGAAACGTGAACTGGCCTGCGGGCGCCCGGCCCTAGGGGGGCTGGAGGGGCTGCAGTAAGCCTTTGGGTAAGGCGAGCTGTGCCGGTCATGGACATCTCGGACAAACAAGCTCTATGCAACAACCCCCCGGCTACCCAGGACTAGGCGATATGCAGCCCGATATCAATGCCCAGCTCGGCACTTTCTTCGACGACGAACAGCCGCCCCGCTTCTCTCAGAAGATGCGCGGATACGACCAGGAAGAGGTCGAGGGCTATCTGCGGAAGAAGGACACCGAGCTACGCGCGATCCGCGAGAACGAGCAGGCCCTGAAGCAGGAGCTCGCCTACGCGCATCGCCAGATGCAGGAGCAGGAGCGCCCGACCTACTCTGGTCTCGGCTCCCGGATTGAGCAGCTGCTGCGGCTTGCTGAGGAGCAGCGGGACGAGATCCTGCAGGAGGCCAGGACCGAGGCCAGCCAGGTGCTGGCATCGGCCAAGGTTGACGCCGCCGAGCTGCGCGCCGGAGCCGAGAATGAGACCGCCGAGCTCCGTGCCAACGCCAAGCGCGAGACCGACGACCTGCGCGGTTCGGCCGAGCGCGAGGCGGACAGCATCCGCACCAGCGCGCGGCGCGAGTCGGACGAGCTGACCTCGACAACCGAGCGCGAGGTGGCCAAGCTCCGCGCGATGGTGGACCACGAGGTCGCCGAGAAGCGCGCTGCGGTCGAGCGGGAGATCGCCAAGCTGCGGACCACGACCGAGCGCGAAGTAGCGCAGATGAAGGCCTCGTCCAAGCGCGAGCGCGACGAGATCCTCACCACGTCCAAGCGCCAGGCCGACGAGATGCGCAGTCAGGCCCAGCGGATCCTGGAGGAGAGCGAGGCCCAGCGCGCCCAGGCTGAGGCTGAGTTCGACATCCAGCTCGCCTCGCGCCGGGAAGAGGCCGAGCGTCAGGAGGCCGAGCGCCTCGCCGCCGCGCAGGCCGCCACCCAGCGGCTGGTGTCCGAAGCCGAGCAGCGGGCCTCGACCGCCGAGCAGCGCGCGAGCAAGGCGAGCGCGCAAGCCGAGCAGACCCGCCGGGACGCCGATGACCACGCCAAGCAGCTGGTCAGCAGCGCCAAGAAGAACGCCGACGACATCCTGGCCCAGGCCAAGCAGCAGGCCGAGCAGTTCCTGGCCGAGGCCAAGTCCGAGGCGGACCGGCACGCGAGCGCGGCCCAGCAGCGCGTCGACCAGGCCAACAAGCAGTACGAGACCGTCCAGGCGCACCTGTCGCAGATCAGCCAGCTGCTCGGCCCGGGTGCTGTCGGCCTCGGCAGTGGCGGCGGCGGCGGGGCACCGGCCCTGCAGGCCGCCCCGGCCCGCGCGGTCGCGGCCGCTCCGGCCAATGGCGGTGGCGGCCAGTCCAGCTCGCGCGCGCACGCCGCGAAGGCCGAGCCGAAGCAGGCCAACGGCAAGCCCGCCGATGGCGACGAGGAGTGGTGGACCGAGTAGTCCACATCAGTAATGCAGGGCCCCGCCGCATCGTGGCGGGGCCCTGCATGCATTTTGGGAGGCTACGCGCTGTGTTTAATAAGCACCGTGATTATTAAGCACTGGCTGTCTGACCGCCGTCGACGATGATCGTCTGGCCAGTCAGGTAGGACGAGGCGTTGCTGGCCAGGAACACGGCCGGCCCGGCCATCTCCTGCGCGGTCGCCCAGCGCTTCATCGGCACGGTGGCGACCGTGGCCGGGCCGCTGACCGGGTCGTCCCACAGATTCCTGTTCAGGTCCGTCGCGGTCCAGCCCGGGCACAGCGCGTTGACCCTGACCCCGCTGACCGCCCATTCGACCGCCAGCGTCTTGGTCAGCGAGATCAGCGCGGCCTTAGCCGCCCCGTACGGGCTGATCAGCGGGGCCGATGCGACACCAGCCACCGACGCCACGTTGATCACCGAGCCGGAGCCTCGGTCGAGCAGGTGCGGCGCGAACGCCTGGCAGACGTAGACCGCGGAGCTGAGATTCAGTGTCATCAGCTTGTCCCAGCCGGTCAGCCGCAGATCGCGGAACGGCACCATGAAGTTCGACCCGCCGGCATTGTTGATCACCACATCTACCTGGCCGAGCTGGTCGATCGCCGCCGCCACCGCGTCCGCGACCGCGACCTGGCTGGTCACGTCCGCCGGGATGACGACCGCCTTGCGGCCGATCGCGGTCACGTCATCGGCGGTGTCGGCGAGCCCTTCCGCGGTCCTCGCGACCAGCGCCAGGTCGGCGCCCGCCTGCGCGAGCGCGACCGCGATAGCGCGGCCAATACCGCGCGAGGCACCGGTGACGAACGCGGTCTTTCCAGTCAGGTCGAAAAGGCTCACGAGCGGTCTCTCCACTATCTCGGGGGTTCCAGGGGGTCGCCCCCCTGGGCTAGCACTACAGGCAGCGGCCAGGCGGCGGGATTTACTAGCCGCACGATCTCGTTGAGGACGATACGGACATAAGTCTCCCCCACCCACAAGTGCTTCGCGTTATCCACCCCGATTACCCGGGCCTGCGGCACCCGGGCAAACCGCGCTTTGGCTTCCTCCGGACGCAAATAGTCATCCAGTTCTGGCACCAGAGCGGTCAGCGGGCGTCCGGTCGCCGCCCACCGGTCCAGATCGGAGTCGGTTGCCCTGCGCAACGCCGGTGATAGCAGGAATGCGCCTTCGACCTGCGGCACGTTGCCCCACATCAGCGCGAGTTCGGTGCCAAACGACCAGCCGAGCAGCCACAGCCTGGGCAGGCCCGCCTGGCTGCAGAAGTCGATCGCCGCCGTCACGTCCTGGCCCTCAGGACCGCCGCCGCCGAACTCGCCGCCGCTGGTCCCGCGTTCCGAGGTGGTGCCCCTGGTGTTAAACCGCAGCACGGCCAAGTCGGCCAGGGCGGGCAGTCGGTAAGACGCCTTGCGCAGGATGTGGCTGTCCATCATGCCGCCCGCTGTCGGCAGCGGATGCAAGCAGATCAAGGTCGCCACTGGTGCGTGGCCTAGCGGCTGGGCCAACTCGCCGACCAGGTCAAGCCCGTCGGCGGTATGAAGCACGATCTCGTCCCGCCGGGCCGGCAGCACCGTGCTCGCCTTGATGTCCACCACCTGCTCGTTCATGAGCTCCTCACCGGTAACTCGCTGGCCGACGCGGCCGTCGCTGCCAGCATGCATTGTGCCAGTGCCTGCGCTCCATCGGTCCCGGAGTCTGGGCCGGCCAGACGACGACGTGCGGGGTGCCGGGCCAGATCTCCTGATCACAGCCAGGGCAGCGGTACTGCTTGGCCGCGGCGGCACCGGGTACTGACCTGACCACCCAGTCGCCATCCGGCCATTCCTGAGTCCGGGCCGGACCGAGCCTGACCGGGGGTTCCTCTTCGCTGCCTCTTGCCGGCGCAGGAGGGGTGCGGCCGGCTTTGCGTGGCCGGCGCGGCTGCTCGGCGGGAAGGCGGCGGGCCTTCCTCGGGCTCATTGACGTGGCGTCGGCGCGAACCCCAACCGGGCCCGCGCGTGGTCAAGCAGCAGCCGTCGCGGTACGAAGGCTGGGTCACCATCGGCCGCGTGCATCGCCGCCAGCACCTCGGCGACCAAGGCCGGATCCTGGTCGTCGAGCATCCGCATCGGGCCGCGCCGGTAGCCGCAACCTAGCGTCATCGCGGCGTCGATATCTTCGGCCGTCGCGTAGCCGTCGGCGACCATCGCGACCGCGTCGTTCAGGTGCGGGTACAGCAACCCGCCGACCAGCAGTCCTGGCCGGTCGGCCGACCGGACCGACCTGATGCCGAGCTTCGCGAGCAGCGCCCGGGCCGCCGCGAGCGCTTTGCCGGTTGTCAGCGGGCTCGTCGCTAGCTGGGCCAGATCAGGAACCTGCTGGTCGTCGTGGTGCAGGCACATCCCGATCGCATCGGCCGCCCGGCCGGCGGCCAGGGCCGGCTCGAGCACCCCGCCCGCCGGCCCGATCGCGACGATGGCCAGGTCGGTCGGGTGGGCCGGATTCCTGGTGACGTTGAGGCCTGCGGCCGCGATCAGCGTAGCCAGTTCGGCGGTGGCCTCCTGATCTCCAGCGTCGATCAGCGTGACCGTACCGGGCGCCTCGGGCTCGGCCTGAGGGTCAGGGCCTCGGCTGGGGTCCGAATAGTCGTAGAATCCGCGCCCGCTCTTGCGGCCGGTCCGGCCCGCCTCGGCCAGCCGGCGCAGCAGGGGCGCCGGCCTGTACCGCGTGCCGCCGAACTCGCGGTCGAGCACCTCAAGGACCGACAGCGACGTGTCGAGCCCAATCAGGTCAAGTAGCGTCAGCGGCCCCATCGGCAGGCCGATGCCGATGGTCACGGCGGCGTCGATGTCCTCGCGACTGGCGTATCCGGTCTCCAGCAGCCGCACCGCGTGATTCAGGTACGGCAGCAGCAATGCGTTGGCGATGAAGCCGGCCCGGTCGGTGACCTGCACCGGGGTCTTGCCGAGCCGGCTAGCCATTTCGGTTACCGCGGCCGTGGCGGCGGGCTCGGTCAGCACCGTGGTGATGACCTCGACCAGGCGCATGACCGGAGCCGGGTTGAAGAAGTGCATGCCGATCACCCGGCCCGGGTGAGCTGAGACGGCCGCGATCGTCGTGACTGAGAGCGAGGAGGTATTGGTGGCGATGACCGCATCGGCCCGGCAGGCCCGGTCAAGCTCGGCGATCACGTCGCGCTTGATCGTCAGTCGCTCCGGCACCACCTCGACCACCAGGTCCGCGGCCGCCAGTTCGGCGAACTTCTGGGCCGGACTGACCCTTTCCATGATCTCGGACCGCTCGAACTCGGTCAGCCGTCCTTTGGCCACGGACCTGGCCAGCGAGCCGTCCAGCGTCTTCATGCCGCGAGCAAGCGCGTCGGCATCGACTTCGACTGCGGTGACCTGCAGCCCGCCGCGAGCGAACACCTCGGCGATCCCGGCTCCCATGGTGCCGAGCCCGACGACACCCACCGTGCGAATCTCCATAGCGAGACAGTACCGGGCGCCCGCCAGGCCCTGACGCACTAGAGTTGCCTTCCGTGCGACTGGTCATTGCGCGATGCAGCGTCGATTACGCGGGGCGGCTCAGCGCCCATCTCCCTCTAGCCACCAGGCTCTTGATCGCCAAGGCCGACGGGTCGGTGCTGGTGCATAGCGACGGCGGCTCCTACAAGCCGTTGAACTGGATGTCGCCGCCCTGCAAGCTGGCCGAGAGCGAAGGTCAGTGGGTCGTCACCGGCAAGTCAGGCGAGACGCTCACCGTGCACATCGAGGAGATCATCAGCGACTCCTCGTTCGACCTCGGCGTCGATCCCGGCCTGATCAAGGACGGAGTCGAGTCGCACCTGCAGGAACTGCTGGCCGCCCAATTGAACGTGCTCGGCGACGGCTGGCGCCTGGTCCGCCGGGAGTTCCCCACCCCGATCGGCCCGGTCGACCTGATGTGCCGTGACGCGGTGGGTGTCAGCGTGGCGGTCGAGATCAAGCGGCGCGGCGAGATCGACGGCGTCGAGCAACTCACCCGCTACCTCGACTTGCTCAACCGCGACCCGCTGCTCGCCCCGGTGCAGGGCATCTTCGCCGCCCAGGAAATCAAGCCGCAGGCCCGGGTTCTCGCCGAGGACCGCGGAATCAGATGCGTCACCCTCGACTACGACGCCATGCGCGGCATCGACGACGGCGAACTCCGCCTCTTCTGACGACCCCCCTTGACCCAGGCTGCCTGAACCAGGCTTTCGCGGCGCCTGATTTTAACGGTAGCGGATTTTTATGCGTAATAAACCTATTTGACGGAATTTGCTCGCGGGCTCATCCTGGATCGCACGTGCCGCGAATTCGGGAGGCTCTGAAATGACCGCGCCCAGGCGATTCGACACCGTCATGACCGACCGGCTGCTGCTGCGGCGCTGGCGTGACTCCGACCGCGAACCATTCGCCGAACTCAACGGTGACCCAGATACCCTGCGGTTCTTTCCCTCAACGCTGACCCGGGCGCAGAGCGACGCGTTCGTCGACGAGATTGAGTCCCGGTTCGAACGGCAGGGCTACGGGTTGTGGGCGCTTGAGATCGCAGCCACCGGTGAGTTCATCGGCTTCACCGGACTCAACGCGATGCCGGAAGGCGTACCGGGAGCAGGCGGCGTGGAAGTCGGCTGGCGGCTCGCCAAGCCCGCCTGGCACCACGGCTATGCCACCGAGGCGGCCACGGCCGCACGAGACATCGCGTTCGACGGTGTCGGGCTGGCGGAGTTGTGGTCGATGACCGCCGTAGTCAACGAGCCGTCGATCGCCGTCATGCGGCGCATCGGCATGGAAGAGGTCGGCAGGTTCGAGCACCCGCGGGTTCCCGTCGACCACCCCGTGCGGCCGCACGTGACCTATCATCTGGTCAGCCCTCGAGCGGCTTGACGGCTGGAGAACCTCAGCCGTCAGAACATCGGCCGTCAGACGTCAGCACTCGGGGCAGACGTCGTGTACCCAGCTGAAGTCGCCCCGGCGACGGGCGGGCTGGCCGGCCGCGATCCGGCGGTCGCACTTGCTGCAGATCCGCCCCGGCGCGTGCGCGAAGTGGTCACCCGTCACCTGCTCTTGCGGGGTGAAGTCTTGGTGCTCTATCGAGAGCGCCTTGGCCGAGATCCTCGACTGAGTTATGAAAAACGGCATCGAACGCCTCCCGCCGGGCCCCGGAAACACCGACCATTTCAGTATGCCGCCCGCGTTGCGGCATTGCGAACCTTTAAGGCAGGACTATCGATCCCGCCCAGCCAGCAGATCAAGCACAGCCTGGTTGACGGCCTTGGCTCGCGCCGCTAGCTCGGGAAGCTCGACGACTTCGGTGCCGCGCTCGGCCAGCCATTGCGCTCCGCCGCCGGGCTGGAACAGCGGCGGCTCGCGCCACGCGATCACCACCCGGCGGATCCCGCTGGCCAAGATCAGCTCGGCGCAAGGCACCGGCCGAGAAACCCGGCGCAGGCACGGCTCAAGCGAACTGTAGAGCGTGGCCCCGGCCAGGTCCGTCCCGGTTGCCGCCGCGCACCTGAGCGCGAACTCCTCGGCGTGCTCATGAGGGTCGGACTGCCGCGAGAATCCGGTCGCGATCACCGCACCCGAGCGGGCGACGATGATCGCGCCCACGCAGAACGCGGACGACGACGACGGGCAGCGCCGGGACAGCTCGATCGCCTCCGTGAGCCAGTACCGGTCCGCACCAGACTCGCCTGGGATCACCGGCCTCCTCCGTACCCGTTACTAGCTGCTCAATTACTTGGCCCGCTCCTTAGTTGCTACTGAGCGGTAACCAGCGCGTCATGGTCGTATCATTCGGCTACTTCGCAATGATTTACTTGCATGCAGGAATAGGCCGACCGAAGGACGGTACACGGGCTATGGTCACCACGGTACGCAACCAGGGACAGTCCGGCCTGGTCAAGACGTTCGACTCGCTGAATCCGGCGACGTCGGAGCCGGTCGGCACCTACCCGATCTTCGAAGAGCACGACGTGGCCGAGACCGTCGCCAAGGCGCGCGCGGCGGCGGCCTGGTGGTCGGGCCTGTCCGCTAAGGAGCGGCAGGCCAAGCTGCTCGCCTGGAAGTCCTATCTGACCAGGTACATCATGCGATTGGCCGAGTTGGTGCACGCCGAGACCGGCAAGCCGGTCGACGACGCGCAACTGGAGATCCTGCTGGCCGTCTTCCACATTGACTGGGCGGCCAAGAACGCCCGCAAGGTACTCGGCCCGCACAAGGTCAAGCCCGGGCTGGTGGCGATTAACCAGGCGGCGAGCGTGGAGTACCAGCCGCTCGGAGTCGTCGGCGTGATCGGACCGTGGAACTACCCGGTGTTCACCCCGATGGGCTCGATCGCCTATGCGCTGGCGGCCGGCAACTCGGTAGTTTTCAAACCCAGCGAATTTACCCCCGGAGTTGGCGGCTGGCTGGTTAGCTCCTTCAACGAGGTCGTGCCAGAACACCCGGTTTTGCAACTGGTAACGGGATTCGGGGAGACGGGCAGCCACCTCGCCAGAAGCGGGGTCGACAAGATCGCGTTCACCGGGTCGACCAAGACCGCCAAGAAAGTGATGGCGGCGTGCGCGGAGAATCTCACGCCGATGGTCGCCGAGTGCGGCGGCAAGGACGCCTTGCTAGTCTCGGCCGACGCCGACCTGGACGCTGCCGCCGACGCAGCGGTCTGGGGCGCGCTGTCCAACGCCGGGCAAACCTGCATCGGAGTCGAGCGGGTTTACGTCGCGCAGGACATCTACCACACGTTCGTGGAGAAGCTGGCCGAGCGAGTCGCCAGCCTGCGGCCGGGCGATGACCGCGAGGCCGACTACGGGCCGATGACGATGCCCGGCCAGATCGAGGTGATCGAGCAGCAAATCGCGGACGCGATGGCCTGCGGCGGCCGGGCCGTGGTCGGCGGGCTCGGCAGCATCCGCAAGCCGTACGTCGGGCCGGTGATCCTGGCCGAGGTACCCGAGTCGAGCACTGCGGTCACCGACGAGACGTTCGGGCCGACGATGACCGTCACCCCGGTCGCGAACCTGGAGGAAGGCGTCAAGCTCGCCAACGGCAGCCGCTACGGCCTCGGCGGCAGCGTGTTCGCGAAGAACAAGCGGGACGCCATGAACGCGGCCAGGGCCCTGCGCACCGGCATGACCTCGATCAACTCGGTAATCGCGTACGCGAGCGTGCCGTCGCTGCCGTTCGGCGGATCTGGCGAGTCCGGGTTCGGCCGGATCCACGGTGCCGACGGCCTGCGCGAGTTCTCGCGGGCCAAGGCCATCACCAGGCAGCGCATGAAGCCGATGGTGAACGTGACCAGCTTCAACCGGTCCGACGCCGACATGAAGAAGCTGCTTACCCTCGCCACGCTGCTGCACGGCAAGCCGCCGCGCCACTCGCGCCACTCGCGCCGGTCAGCGAAGAGCTGACGGTCAGCGAGAGGCTAATGAGTCCCGGCCAGAGCCAGGTCGGCCGGCTCGAGCGCGGCTAGCGGGGCCCGGCCCGAGATCAGGTCGGCCGCTCGTTCGGCGATCGCGATCGTCGGAGCGTTGGTATTGCCTCTTGGCACGGTCGGCATCACCGAGGCGTCCACGACGCGGAGGCCTTCGACGCCGCGCACCCGCAGTTCGGTGTCGACCACGCCCATGACCCGGTTGGCGTCCAGCTGAGACTGGCCGCTCATCGCGCAGGTGCCGACCGGGTGATAGATGGTCGTCACGTCGTGGCGGATGAAGTCACGCAACTCGGCGTCGGTGCGCACGTCGGGCCCTGGCGCCAGTTCGGTCTTGCAGATCTTGCGCATCGGCTTGGCGTCGGCGATCTCCCTGACCAGGCCGACGCCGCGGACCAGCGCATCGGTATCGGCCCGGTCGGACAGGTAGCCTGGGTCGATCAGCGGCCTGTGCCGCGGGTCGTTGCCGCGCAGCGTAATCCGGCCCCGGCTGTGCACGTCCACGAGCGTGACCAGGACAGACATGCCGCGGTCGGTCGGGTCGGCCAGGCCTCCATTGCGGTAAGGCACCGGCAGCACGTGCCACTGGATATCAGGGGCGGGCAGTCCGGTCTCACTGCGGACGAAGCCGCCGGCCTGGGCGATGTTGGTCGTCATCGGGCCGGAATGGGTGAGCTGCCAGCGGAACAGGTTCTTCGGTCCCGCCAGTTCGGCCAGGCTCTTCATGCTGGGCGTCGACCACAAGGCGGAGACGATCGGATGGTCGGACAGGTTGGCACCCACACCCGGGCTGTCGACGATCACCCGGATGTCGTGGTCGCGCAGGTGGTCGGCCGGGCCGATGCCGGACAGCATCAGTAGCTGAGGGCTGTTGATGGCGCCACCGCACAGGATGACCTCGGAATTCGCCCGGGCGACGTGCTCGGTGCCGCGCTGCAGATAGCGCACTCCGACCGCATGCCCGCCTTCGATGAGCACCGAGGTGGCGAGCGCATCGGTCTTGACGGTCAGATTCGGCCGGTCCTTGGCCGGATGCAAGTAGGCGTCCGCGGCCGAGCAGCGCCGGCCGTCCTTCTGGGTGACCTGATAAAAGCCGACCCCGTCCTGGTTCGCGCCGTTGAAGTCCTTATTGGCCGTGCTGCCGGCGTTGACCGCCGACTGGATGAAGGCCGTCGAGGCGGGCGAGCGGAATTTAGGATCAATGACGCTCAGCGGGCCAGCGCCGCCGTGAAAGGCGATCGCACCCCGCGAATTGTGTTCGGCCCTAATGAAATAAGGCAGGACGTCGTTATAGCCCCAGCCATCGCATCCGTACTCATCGCGCCAGGTGTTGTAGTCGTACTTGTTGCCGCGGATGTAGATCATCGCATTGATCGACGATGAGCCGCCGATCACCTTGCCCCGGGGCCAGTACACCGACTGCCCGGCCGCGCGATCCTGCGGCACGGTGCGGAAACCCCAGTCGTAGGGGCTCTGGAAGAGCAGGTTGACCGCGGCCGGGATATGAATTTCGTCGGCATCATCTGGCGGGCCGGCTTCGAGCAGCAGCACCCGCGCCGACGGATTCTCAGTCAGCCGTGCCGCGAGCACGCAACCAGCGCTGCCCGCGCCGACGATGACATAGTCGTACATACCGGCTCCCAGCCCCGCTCACGATTTTTATGAACAAACCCTACTAGCCTCCCACTACGCCCCCCACCCGCCGCCCATATCTCTCGGGCCGGTCAAGAGCATTTTCCTGCGCCTGGATACGGTGGGGCGCATGTCCAAAGACCGCATCGATACTCCTGTCGTCCTGTCCAGCATCTATACCAGGGTCGGCGACGACGGCACGACCGCGCTCGGCGACGGGACCAGGACCGCCAAGACCGACGTGCGGCTGGGCGCCTACGCCGACGTGGACGAGGCGAACAGCGCCATCGGGGTGGCGGTCACCACCGGCGGACTGCCGGCCGACCTCATCAAGCTACTGATTTATATACAGAACGCATTGTTCGACGTTGGTGCCGACCTCTGTAACCCGATCGCAGCTGACCCGCCTTATCCCCCGCTCCGGATCGATGAGAGCTACATCACCGAACTCGAACGGGCCTGCGACAGCTACAACGAGCAACTGCCGACGCTGCGCAGCTTCGTGCTGCCCGGTGGCACCGCCGGCAGCGCGCTGCTCCACGTGGCGAGGACGGTCGTGCGCCGAGCCGAACGTAGCGCCTGGGCGGCCATGGCCGAATACGGCCAGACCATGAATCCGCTGGCCGCCAAGTACCTGAACCGCCTGTCCGACCTGCTGTTCATCCTCGCCCGGGTAGCTAACGAACCCGCCGGTGACCTGCTGTGGAAACCGGGCGGCGAGCGCTAGATCACCATGCGGAACCAGGACTGCGGGCCGGCTTCCATCCAGGCCAGCAGTCCGGTCAGCGCGTCCTTGTTCATCGCGAACCAGACCGGACCGCACTCGGTGCCGGTCTCGAAGCGCACCACCACGGTCTGATCGACCGCACCCGGCGGGAACGCCATCGAGGCCGTGCCTTCGTCGTGCCTGGACACCAGTTGCAGGGCACCCCGGTCGAAGGCCGCATTGGGCCGCAAGCCCATCCCGTAGCTGCGGAACCAGAACAGCTGATCGGTGCGATAGGCGACGACGCCGTGCCGCCACCGGTCATCGCCGTCCTGGCGGAAGCTGGCTTCGACGGTGCCGCCGGGCCGCAGGATCGCTGCCCGGCGGAAGGCCAGTGCCCCGAGTAGCACCAGCGGGGTCAGCGCGAGCGCGATCAGGATCCAGTCGATGAGTCCCAGATCCGGTCGCAACTCGTGTCCCTATCTCAGGACTCGTCGCCAGCGGCCCGGAGCTGGGCTCGAAGGTAACCAGCTGACTCTGGCTCGCCGCTCGTTCTGGCTTCGGCTACCGCCGACTCAAGCTCGGCCCGTACCGTCTGCTTGTCTACATCGGCGCCGAGCATCGCCTGGCGGGCCAGGATCGATACCCGGTCATCAGCGACGGACAAGAACCCGCTGTCGACCGCAGCCTCGATCCAGCCGCTGGTCGCGGCACCCTCTGGCAGGATCCGCACCACGCTGCCCGGGGCGATGATGCCGAGCACGGGCGCATGGCTGCCCAGGATGCCGATATCGCCGTCGAGGGTCTTGGCGACCACCCGGTCGGCGGTGCCCGCCCAGACCTCTCCTTCTGGCACTACCAGCTTGACGTTAAGGCTCACCGTTCGAGCTCTCTGGCCTTGCGCTCAAGGTCCTCAATCCCGCCGCACATGAAGAAGGCCTGCTCGGGCACATGATCGTACTTGCCCTCGCTGATCGCCTTGAACGAGGCGACGGTCTCCTCCTGCGGAACGAAAGCACCTTCGATACCGGTGAACTGCTCGGCCACGAACATCGGCTGGGACAGGAACCGCTCGATCCGCCTGGCCCGCTGGACAGTGACCTTGTCCTCCTCGGACAGTTCATCGACGCCCAGGATCGCGATGATGTCCTGGAGTTCCTTGTACCGCTGCAAGATCCGCTGAACCTCACGGGCAACGGAATAGGGTTCCTGGCCAATGTACCTGGGATCGAGGATCCGCGATGACGAGTCGAGCGGGTCCACCGCCGGGTAGATGCCCTTCTCGGTGATCGCCCGGCTCAGCACCGTGGTCGCGTCGAGGTGGGCGAACGTGGTGTGCGGCGCCGGGTCGGTGATGTCGTCGGCGGGCACGTAGATCGCCTGCATGGAGGTGATCGAGTGGCCGCGGGTCGAGGTGATCCGCTCCTGGAGCTGGCCCATCTCATCGGCCAGCGTCGGCTGGTAGCCGACCGCCGATGGCATCCGGCCGAGCAGCGTCGAGACCTCCGAGCCAGCCTGGGTGAACCGGAAGATGTTGTCGATGAACAGCAGCACGTCCTGCTTCTGCACATCGCGGAAGTACTCGGCCATGGTCAGCGCGGACAGGCCGACCCGCAGCCTGGTACCCGGCGGCTCGTCCATCTGGCCGAAGACCAGCGCGGTGTCCTCGATGACCCCAGACTCGGTCATCTCAAGGAACAGGTCGTTGCCTTCGCGGGTCCGCTCGCCCACGCCGGCGAAGCAGGACACGCCGCCGAAGTTCTTGGCGACCCGGCGGATCATCTCCTGGATCAGCACGGTCTTGCCCACGCCCGCGCCGCCGAACAGGCCGATCTTGCCGCCGGACACGTACGGCGTGAGCAGGTCGATGACCTTGATCCCGGTGACGAACATCTCGGTCTTCGGCTCAAGCTGATCAAGCGGGGGCGCCTGGCGGTGGATCGGCCAGCGCTCGGTGATGTTGAGCGAGGAGGTCGGCACGTCCAGCGTCTCGCCGAGCGCGTTGAAGACGTGTCCCTTGGTGACATCGCCGACCGGCACTGAGATCGCGGAGCCGGTGTCGGTCACCACCGCGCCCCGCACCAGGCCGTCGGTCGGCTGCATCGAGATGGCCCGGACGGTGTTGTCACCGATGTGCTGCTCGACCTCGAGCGTCAGCGTGCTGGTACGGCCGGCCATCGTGACGTCTACGTGCAGCGCGTTATAGATTTCGGGCATCTCGTCGGCGCCGAACTCCACGTCGACCACCGGCCCGATCACGCGGACGACCCGGCCGGTGCCCTCGGCGGCGGCCGGCGCGCCGGCGGCGTGCTCTGCGGTTGCGGTCATGATCTCACTTACTCCCGATCGGCTCCGGCCAGCGCGTTCGCGCCGCCGACAATCTCGCTGATTTCCTGGGTAATCTCGGCCTGCCGTGCCTTGTTGGCATCTCTGGTGAGCTTCTCGAGCAGGTCATTCGCGTTGTCGGTGGCCGACTTCATCGCCCGCCGCCTGGCCGCGATCTCGGCTGCCGCCGAGTCGAGCAGCGCGTGGAAGATCCTGCTCTCGACATACCAAGGCAGCAGCGCGTCGAGCACCAGCTGCGGCGAAGGCTCGAACTCGTAGACCGGGATCGGTCCCGCCTGCCTGTCCGCTACCTCGGTGATCGTCAGTGGCAGCAGCCGGTGGATGACTGGCTGCTGCGTGAGCATCGAGACGAACTCGGTGTAGACCAGATGGATCTCATCGACTCCGCCCTGGTCGCTCGGCCGCTCAAAGGCCTCGAGCAGCGCATTGGTGATCTCGGTCGCGTTGGCGTGCGCCGGGGTGTCGGAGAACCCGGCCCACTCGCCGTCCATCTCCCGGTCCCTGAACCGGTGCCAGCCGATGCCCTTGCGTCCGGCCACGAAAGGCACCGCCTCGATGCCCCGTTCGGCGAGGTTCGAGTTCAGCGACTGGGCCTCGCGGAGAACGCTTGAATTGAAGCCACCGCAGAAGCCGCGGTCGCTGGTCAGGATCAGGACCGCGGCCCTGGTCGGGTTGGCTGGCTCGGTCGTCAGCGGATGGGTGATGTTCGATGACCTGCTGACGACGGCCTCGACCGCCGCGGTGATCTCGCGGGCGTAGGGCTCGGCGGCCCGGGCTCGCTGCTGCGCCTTGATGATCCGCGACGACGCTATGAGTTCCTGGGCCTTGGTGATCTTGGCGGTGGACTTGACCGTGGCGATCCGCCGCCTGACCGCGCGAAGCTGTGCTCCCATCCGGCTACGCTTCCTTGTCCTCAGGCGGCGCCACATGCTTGGTGACGCCGTCCTTGGCGATCTCGGAGTCGGCCGCCGGAGCGACCGGCTCGTCGGTAACCAGCAGTTCTCCGTCGCCGGTCTCGAATCCGCGGCGGAAGTCACCGATCGCGTCCTTGAGCGCGGTGGCGGTGTCCTCGGACAGATCGCGGGACTCCCTGATCGCGTCGAAGATGCCTGCCCGCTCGCGGTCGATGTAGTCGAGGAACTCACGCTCGAACCGAGCGACATCGCCGACCGGCACATCGTCCAGCTGACCGGTGGTGCCCGCCCAGACCGAGACCACTTCGTGCTCGACCGGGAACGGGCTGTACTGGCCCTGCTTGAGCAGCTCAACCAGCCGCTCGCCCCGGTCGAGCTGAGCGCGGGAGGCCGCGTCCAGGTCGGACGCGAACGCGGCGAACGCCTCAAGATCGCGGAACTGCGACAGGCCAAGGCGCAGGGTGCCCGACACCTTCTTCATCGCCTTGATCTGAGCGTTGGTGCCAACTCTGGAGACAGAGACGCCGACATTGATGGCGGGCCGGACTCCGGAGTTGAACAGGTCGGTCTCCAGGAAGATCTGGCCGTCGGTGATCGAGATCACGTTAGTCGGGATGTACGCGGAGATGTCGTTGCCCTTGGTCTCGATGATCGGCAGGCCGGTCATCGAACCGGCGCCGAGATCGTCGGACAGCTTGGCGCACCGCTCAAGCAACCGCGAGTGCAGGTAGAACACGTCGCCCGGATAGGCCTCGCGGCCTGGCGGGCGGCGCAGCAGCAGCGAGATCGCCCGGTACGCCTCGGCCTGCTTGGTGAGGTCATCGAAGATGATCAGCACGTGCTTGCCCTGGTACATCCAGTGCTGGCCGATAGCCGAGCCGGTATACGGGGCGATGTACTTATAGCCGGCCGGGTCGGAGGCCGGAGCGGCCACGATCGTCGTGTACGCCATGGCGCCGACCTCTTCGAGCGACTGCCTGACCTGGGCGATCGTGGAGCCCTTCTGGCCGATGGCGACGTAGATGCAGCGGAGCTGGCGGGCCGGGTCGCCCGACTCCCAGTTGTCCTTCTGGTTGATGATCGTGTCGATCGCGATCGCGGTCTTGCCGGTCTGCCGGTCGCCGATGATCAGCTGCCGCTGGCCGCGGCCGATCGCGGTCATCGAGTCGATCGCCTTGATGCCGGTCTGCATCGGCTCGGTCACCGGCTTCCGCTGGACGACCGACGGCGCCTGAAGCTCAAGCGCGCGCAGCTCGGTCCCTTCGATCGGGCCCTGGCCGTCGAGCGGTTCGCCGAGCGCGCCGACCACCCGGCCGAGGAACCCGTCCCCGACCGGCACAGACAGCACCTCGCCGGTTCGCTTGACCCGCTGGCCTTCCTCGATCTTGCTGAAGTCACCGAGAATGACGGTGCCGATCTCGCGCACATCCAGGTTCAGCGCCAGGCCGCGGGTGCCATCCTCGAATTCGAGCAGCTCGTTCGCCATCGCCGACGGCAGTCCTTCGACCCGGGCGATGCCGTCACCGCATTCGCTGACGATCCCTACTTCTTCCTTGGCGGCACCGGCCGGCTCGTAGCGCTCGACAAAATTCGTCAGAGCGTCCTTGATCTCCTCGGGCCGGATCGTTAGCTCCGTCATCTTCCTCGCGTCTTTCTCGTCTGGTTGCTGGTCATCCGGTCAGGCCGCCAGATCGCGCCGCAGCTCGGCGAGCCGGCTTGCGATGCTGCCGTTGATCAGCTCGTCCTCGATCCGCACCGTCATGCCACCGACCAGTTCAGTGTCGATCACCATGTTCAGGTGCACATCGTGGCCGTAGGCGGCGGCCAGCAGCGCGGCCAGCCTGGCCCGCTGCCCGCTGCTCAGCGGCGCAGCGACATGCACCTCGGCCACCAGCCGCTCGCGCAGCGCGGCGGCCAGGCCTGCAAAGAATTCGAGGCTCGCGTCCATGCCGCGGCCCCTCGGATACGACGCTGCCTGGCTGATCAGCAGCAGCCCTGGGTCGGTGACCTTACCCGTCAGCAGCTCGGTCACCAGGCTACGGCGACCTTCGGCCGGTACGAACAAATTCGAGAGCGCGTACCGCAGGCCTGAATCGGCCCCGACGATCCGGCCGAACCTGAACAGCTCATCTTCGACCTCGTCGAGCTGGCCCTGCTGGTCAGCCGCAGTGCAGATGGCCAGCACCGCGAGCTGCTCGGCAGCGTCGGCCAGGTCGGACGGCTCTGACCACCGCTCTCCCGTCAGCCCGGTGACCTGGGCCAGCGCGACATCGGAGATCTTGCCGGATAGCAGTGACTGCGCCAGGCCTGAGCGCGCAGCGGCGTCGATCGACGCGTCGGACATATTCCTGCGCAGCGCGGGCTCGCGGTCCAGCAGCCCCGTCACCGCGAACAGCTCGCCGCCAAGGGAGGCGGCCTGGGTGGCACTGGCGCCAGCCAGCGCAGAAGCCAGCCGCTCCTTTGCCCCCGACAGCGAGGCCCGGCTCGCTCCCCTCATCGGGCTACCGCTCCGGTGCCTTCGAGGTCGGCGAGGAAGCGGTCGACCATGCGGGACTGCCTGGCCTCGTCGGCCAGCGACTCGCCGACGATCTTGCTGGCCAGCTCGACCGCCAGTGCGCCGACTTCGGTGCGCAGGGCGGTCAGCGCCTGCTGCCGGTCCGCGTCGACCTGGGCCGCGGCGGTCGCGATGATCCGCTCACGTTCGGCGGCGCCATCGGCGCGACCCTGCGCGACCATCTGCGCGGCCTCTTCCCTGGCCTGCTCGCGCAGCCGGGCGGCCTCGTGCCTGGCTTCGGCCAGTTGATCCTTGTACTGGCTGAGCACCTCGTTGGCCTCAGCCTGCGCCGTCTCGGCCCGCTTCAGCCCGCCCTCGATCGCGTCAGAGCGCTCTTCGAGCGTCTTGCTGATTCTCGGCATCAGCACCCGGGCGAGCAGAATGAACACGATCAGGAAAGCGATCGTGCCGATGATGAACTCCGGCCAGTGCGGCACTAGCGGGTTGGCGGACTTTGCGGCCAGAAAATGTGACGACATTCCTACTGCGCTCCTCGCCGCGACATCATCCCTGATTTACTTCGCGTCGCCATTAGTACTTGATGATGAACGGCATCACGATTCCGATGAGGGCCAAAGCCTCGGTCAGCGCGAAGCCGATGTACATGTTGGACCGGATCATGCCGGCCGCCTCTGGCTGCCGCGCCATCGCCTCGACGCCATGACCGAAGATCAGGCCGATTCCGATGCCGGGCCCGATCGCCGCCAGGCCGTAGACCAGCGCGCCGGCGTTGAGGCTGAGTATGGTCTTGCTGCCGGACGAGGCGGCGAGCACGTGGTGGACGAGATGCGGAACAAGTTCAAGCATCTGTGCTTTCCTTTTCGGTATTGCCGGCGGACATTCCCCCGGCTGGTACGTAAGCCATCAGTGTTCCGCTTCGAGGGCGCCACCGATGTACTGCGCGGTCAGGATCGTGAAGATGTAGGCCTGCAGCCCCTGGATCAGCAGCTCGAACGCCGTCAGCACGATGGTCATGAGGAACGAGGCCGCGCTCCACAGCAGGCCGATACCCGCCGTGAGCAGGTACCAGGTCGCGAGCGTGAACATGAGCAGCAAGATGTGGCCAGCGAACATGTTCGCGAAGAGCCGGACCGCGAGCGTGAACGGCCGGACGATGATGTACTGCAAGATCTCGACCGGCGCCAGGATCACCAGGATGCCGGCCGGAACGCCCTTGGGGATCATGTTGCTGAAGTAGCCGCCGAGTCCCTGGTGCTTGATCCCCAGGTAGTTGTAGAGGCCGTACACCATGAGCATCAAGGCGACAGGGAAGGCGATCTCCGAATTCGCGGGAAACTGCGCGGCCGGGATGATCTCCATGATGTTCATGATCCAGACGAAGAAGAACAGCGCGACGAGGAACGGCAGGTAACCGTCGCCTTTCTTGCCGATCATCGGACGCAGGATCTGATCGCGCACGAACAAGATGCCGAGTTCGCCGAGACTCTGAACGCCCCTCGGCACCAGTTTCGGCCGCGAGAACGCGCTCCAGAAGAATACGATCACGATCGCCGAGCAGATGACCGCGAGCAGCATCGGCTTGTTGAAGGTGAATGAGCCTATGCGGAACAGCGGCCCGTAAGTGAAACTCGCAGGATAGCCTGGCGCCGGGAAGCCGCAGCCCGAATACAGATGGCAGGATTTTGCGGAGATCGCGACAACATCAGCGGCCAACTCTGTCTCCTCCAGCCTGGCGCGAGCGCGCGGTGTCGGTCCGCGTGCGCGCGAGGTCGGTCAAAGCCACGTGAGATTCCTTCCAGCCGGCCATCGCTGGCCGACGACCGCGAGGGCCCGGCCACCCGGGGTCCTGGCGGTCAGGTGAGCGTAACGGTATGTCGATGAGGGACTTGCGGCGGGGTTGGGTTGAGATGCACCCGTGCTACATCGGCCGGTCACTGCCGCCCGTACTTGTAGATGACGGCGAACACTCCCACACCCAAGCCGACGAGCATGCCCAGCGGAAATATCAGCGCGATGTGCGTCCAGTGCCCGATCAGCCAGCCGAGCCCGCCGTAGAACGCCATTCCCGAGATCAGGTAGCCAAACGCTGACCAGCCGGCGTTGTTGTGCGAGTCGTCCGCGTTGCGCGAGTCGTCCGCCATCAACGCCAGCCCCGTTTAGGTGATCCCGCACGGCTCATCACCGTCCGGACGGTTCTACGTAGGGCGTCTTGAGCCGCATCGACCACAAGACCTGGGAGGCCGACCAGGCCAGGATGCACACCAGGGCGGTGAGCCCGAACAGCCGCGCGTTGAACGCGGTGGTGCTCGAGAACCGCACTACGAAAAAGAGCAGAACCAGTATCTTGACGATGTACGTTGCCATCGCGGTGATCATCATCGCCTGGGGGCTCTTGCGCCCGGCCCAGCCAACAGCGAAGACGCTGATGCCGAAGAAGACGGCGACCAGCGCAAGCCCGAGCGCCGCGCCGATCAGGCCCTTCGAGCCGCCGACGGCGAGGCTGATGACGACCATGATCGCGCCGACTGCGGCCGTTGTGATGGTCGACCGGCGTACGATCTGGGCGTAGTTCGCCAGCATCGTTATCTGACTCCGGAGGAGCGGCCGGTGGCCGGGTGGCCAACCGGGAGGTTCGGAAAACAATCGAAACGGAACGACTCAGTTCCGGTGACACTACGGTCACCCCGTCGCGCAAGCAACTTGCGCCGCGCTATCAGGCGAGGGAAACGTATCACGAGCCGTGCAGCCGACGGTGTGCGGCTGCTCGTGAAAGATATCACAAGCTCCCCGACCTTGGCCGCACGAGGTCACCGAACGTGACGAAACTAACCGATGCGGAACGCTAGGGCGGGCCAGGATCAGCCTGGCCGTACTCCGGCCAATCGATCGGCAAGCTGTGAACGGTGCCCGATAACGGCACGATCGTGCCGGAAGCCCGCGTTACCGGCTGCGGAGCGGTCGGATCAGCCGAACTTGCTTCGGCGGTGCCGCCCGGCTGCTGCGAGGCGGGCCCGATTCCGCTGTTAGCGATACTGCCGTCGGTAACGGGGAAATCGTGCCTGCCGGGCGGAGTCGGAGCGGGCTGAATCGGAGCGGGCAATGGCGCCGCTACGGCCGGGACGGGCTTGCGGCGTTCCCACCAGCGCAGCCTAGGGATCGAGAGCAGCACGAGCACGAGCACCGCGATCACCGTCGTGCCGGCCAGCACCAGCAGCTTCGTTTTCAGGATCGACAGTCCGATCACGACACCGGAGAACAAGGCCGCCCACGCGTACAAGATCAGCACCGTCGAGCGGTGCGAGTGCCCGATGTCGAGCATGCGGTGATGCAGATGCCCCTTGTCGGCCGCGAGCGGGGACAGCCCGGCCCTGGTCCGCCGGACCACGGCCCGCAGCATGTCGGTGTAGGGAATCACCATGACCGCGGCCGGCAGCAATAGCGGCAGCAATTCGGGGTACCGGTTCGCCCGGTTGCTCAGGCTGCTGAAGTCAAGGCTAGAGATCGCCGAGATCGGCACATAGGCGAGAAGCAGGCCCAGCAGCATCGACCCGGTGTCGCCCATGAAGATCTTGGCCGGATAGAAGTTGTGCGGCAAGAAACCGATGCAGGCGCCGGCCAGCATAACCGCGGCCAAGGCCGCCACCGCCTCGGTCGGCAGCGCGTTCTTGCCTTCGGTGACCTTCGTCAGCGAGTAGTAATAGATGAAGAACGAGATTGCCGCGATACAGACGATTCCGGCCGCCAGGCCGTCGAGGCCGTCGATGAAGTTAACCGCGTTAATCGTGGCCACCACGAGCAAGATGGTCAGTGCTATGCCCTCATGGGGGGTGAGGGCGAACTGGTTGCCTCGAGGCAACGGGAAACTGGTGAGCTGAGTACCGCTGGCGGCTAGTACCCCGGCGGCAGCGACCTGGCCCGCCAGCTTGCCGATGGCGTTGACGCCCCAACGGTCATCGATCACGCCGATTATCACGATCAGCCCGCCGGCCAGCAGCAGACCGGTCACCAGGCTCCGTCTGCCGGGCAGGGTCTCGAACGGCACGAGTTCGGTCACCGCCACCAGCCCGGCGGCAACTCCCAGGTACATGGCCAGCCCGCCCAGGCGCGGGATCGGCACCGCGTGGACATCACGATCGCGGGCTATGGGGACGGCGCCGATCCTGATCGCCAGCCGGCGCACCAGCGGGGTCAGGAGATAGGTAACCGCTGCGGTCACCAGCAGAGTAAGAAGGTATTCGTACCCAGGCACCGCGAGGTCACCGGACCGGATTATCGTCAGGCATCATGACAACTGTATGGCACGTCCGGCCGCTATCGGGCTTGGATAGCGTTCCCGGTCACGGCCAGGTGGCGGTGACAAACCGGTCCAGGCCGGCCAGGTCGCTGTGATTGCGGGTCTGCTGCCAGCCGCTCTCTTCGGCGAACACCCAGTACACCTGAGCGCCCTGCGGCGAGCCGTGCTCGACCGCGACCTTGCCGCCGGCCCGCAGCAGCCGCCGGGCGGCGCGTTCGACGACCCGGATCGCGTTGAGGCCGTCGCCGCCTGAGTACAGCGCCGCGGTCGGCTCGTATTCGCCCACCTCGGGCGGCACCAGCGCGCCGACCGGGATGTAGGGCGGGTTGCTGACTACCAGGTCAACGGTTCCGTCCAGGTTGGCCAGCGCGACATCGAAATCGCCAGAGTGCAGCGCGACCCGGCCCGCGGTGTGCGGAGCGGCCGACGCGCACCTGGCGATGTTCCGCTCGGTCCAGGGCCGGGCGAGCGGATCGCCTTCGACCGCGTGAACCCTGGCTCTCGGTACCTCCTGGGCGATGGCCAGCGCGATCGCGCCCGAGCCGGTGCCCAGGTCCGCGACCACGGGCTCGGCCACGTCCATCTCGTGGAGCTGATCGATCGCCCAGCCGGTCATGACCTCGGTCTCGGGTCTGGGCACGAACACGCCAGGCCCGACCTCAAGGTCGAGGTACCTGAAGTAGGCGATCCCGGTGATGTGCTGCAGCGGCTCCCTGGCCTCGCGGCGCGCCACGTCGTCCCAGAATCGCGGGTCGAAGTCGGCGTCAGGCACCACGTGCAGCTTGCTCCGCTGCACCCCGTGCCGGTGCGCGGCCAGCAACTCGGCGTCGGCTCGCGGCGATTCGACACCAGCCTCGGCAAGCCTGGTCACGGCCACGGCGATCTCGGACAGGAGCAGGCTCATCGACGCGGCAGCGCAGTCGTCTCAGCGCCCACCATCACAGCGCCCATCATCACAGCGCTCATCATCACGGGGAATCAGCCCCTGGCGGCGGACATCTTGTCGGCACGATCGGCATCGATCAGGGCCGCGATGACCGCGTCCAGATCACCGTCGAGCACCTGGTCGAGGTTGTAGGCCTTGTAGCCGACCCGGTGATCGGAGATCCGGTTCTCCGGGTAGTTGTAGGTACGCACGCGCTGCGATCGGTCGACGGTCGCGACCTGGCTGCGCCGTTCCGCCGCCGCCAGTGCCTCGGCTTCCTCCTGCGCGGCGGCGAGCAGCCTCGCGCGCAGCACTCGGAGCGCGGCTTCCTTGTTTTGCAGCTGGCTCTTCTCGTTCTGGCAGGACACGACAATGCCAGTCGGCAGGTGCGTGATCCGCACCGCCGAGTCAGTGGTGTTGACGCTCTGCCCACCGGGGCCCGAGGAGCGGAACACGTCGATCCGCAGCTCATTCTGGTCGATCTTGACCTCGACCGGATCGGCTTCTGGCATGACCAGCACGCCGGCCGCCGAGGTGTGAATCCGGCCCTGCGACTCGGTCACCGGCACCCGCTGGACGCGGTGCACGCCGCCCTCGTACTTCAGCTGTGACCAGGCGCCGTCCGCAGTGCCGGCCAGGCTCCCCCGTCCGGCGGCCTTCACCGCGACCGTTACGTCCTTGTACCCGCCAAGACCGGTGATCGTCGAATCGAGAATCTCGGTCTTCCAGCCCTGCCGTTCGGCGAACCTCAGGTACATGCGCAGCAGATCGGAAGCGAACAGCGCCGATTCGTCGCCGCCCTCGCCGGCCTTGACCTCGAGGATGACGTCCTTTTCGTCGAGCACGTCGCGTGGCACCAGCAGGTGCTCGAGTCGCTGCTCAAGCTCGGTCTTGCGGCCTGCGAGCTGCTCGGCCTCGACCGCGAACGACGGGTCTTCGGCCGCCAGTTCGATCGCGGTCTTCTGGTCTTCACCGACCGTGATCCACTCGGTGTACGCGTGCACGATCGGGGTCAGCTGGCTGTACCGCTTGCCCAGCGCGCGCGCCTTCTCCTGATCGGCGTGCACGGCGGGATCGGCGAGATCACGCTCGAGTTGCGCGTGCTCGGACGCGAGGACGGCAAGCCGCTCAAGCATCGCTTACCTCCTCGAAAGTTGATATCTCGTAGCAAAGACCAGCCCCCGCCAGCCATTTTTGGGTGGCGGGCGGGGGGCGTAGCGGGTGGGGAGCTGGTCAGCTACTTGGCTTGGTTACTCTGCTTGCCGAAGCGGCGCTCGAACCTGGCGACCCGGCCACCGGTGTCAAGGATCTTCTGCTTGCCGGTGTAGAACGGGTGGCAGTTCGAGCAGACATCGGCGTGAATCTCGCCGGTCCGCGACGTGCTGCGAGTAGTAAAAGTATTGCCACATGTACAGGTCACGTTCGTGACCACGTACTGCGGGTGAACGTTCGGCTTCATCGTTTCTCCTGGTTCCGTCGGCCGCCGGGTCGCCTGCGCTGCGCTGTGCTGCAAACACCGCAAACGTGAACCGGAGCCGCTCTGGCGGCACCCAAGTGTGCCACATCGTCAACCGCGAACCCGCCCGGACGATTCCCGGGCGGGTAAGCGGCGCCAATCGGGCTACACCGCGATCGGCTAAGAGGCGACCGTCGTCTTCTGCACGTGCAGCAAGAACTCGGCGTTGCTCTTGGTCTCCCTCATCCGCTCCATCAGGACCTCAAGGGCCTGCTGCGGCTCGAGCGCGTGCAGCACCCGGCGCAACTGCCAGATGATCTTGAGTTCCTCGGGCGTCATCAGCAGCTCTTCCTTCCTGGTGCCCGACGCATCCACGTCGATGGCGGGGAAGATCCGCTTGTCGGCCAGCTCGCGCCGGAGCCGCAGCTCCATGTTGCCGGTGCCCTTGAACTCCTCGAAGATGACCTCGTCGGCGCGGGACCCGGTCTCGATCAGCGCGGTGGCCAGGATGGTCAGTGACCCGCCGTGCTCGATGTTCCGCGCCGCGCCGAAGAACCGCTTCGGCGGGTAGAGCGCGGTCGAGTCGACACCACCGGACATGATCCGGCCGCTGGCCGGCGCGGCCAGGTTGTAGGCCCGGCCGAGCCTGGTGATCGAGTCGAGCAGCACGACCACGTCGTGGCCCATCTCGACCAGCCGCTTCGCCCGCTCAATCGCGAGCTCGGCGACCATCGTGTGGTCTTCGGCCGGCCGGTCGAAGGTCGAGTGGATGACCTCGCCCTTCACCGAGCGCTGCATGTCGGTGACTTCCTCAGGCCGCTCGTCTACGAGGACGACCATGAGGTGGCACTCAGGGTTGTTCTTGGTAATCGCGTTGGCGATCGCCTGCAGGATCATCGTCTTGCCGGCCTTGGGCGGGGAGACGATCAGCCCGCGCTGACCCTTGCCGATCGGGCAGATCAGGTCGACGATCCTGGTGGTCATGATCGTCGGGTCAGTCTCCAGGCGCAGCCGCTGCTGCGGGTAGAGCGGCACGAGCTTGGAGAACTCGGGCCGGGTCTTGGAGTCGTCCGGGTTCAGGCCGTTGACCTTGTCTAGGCGGACCAGCGCGTTGAACTTCTCGCGGCGCTCGCCGTCGCGCGGCTGCCGGATCGCGCCCTCGATCACATCGCCCTTGCGCAGGCCGTACCGGCGCACCTGGGACAGCGAGACGTAGACGTCGTTCGCGCCAGGCAGGTAGCCGGTGGTACGGACAAAGCCGTAGTTGTCGAGCACGTCGAGAATGCCAGCGATCGGGATCAGCACATCGTCTTCGGCGATGACCGGCTCCGACTCACCTGAACCACGCTCGCGGCGCCGGTTGGTGCTGCCGCCCTGCTGATTCCGGTTGCGGAACCTGTCCCGGTCACGGCTGCGCCGGCTCCCGCCATCACGGTCGTCGTCACGGCCGCCCTGATCCCGGCTGCCCTGGTCGCCACGCTGGTCACCGCGGCTCTGCTGGTCACGACCACCCTGCTGATCGCCGCGGCCTTGCTGGTCACGGCCCTGCTGGTCACGTCCTTGCTGGCCGTCGCGACCCTGGCCGTCGCGACCCTGGTCACCGCGGCTAGCGCCACCAGCCTGGCCGTCGCCATCGCCCGACCGGTTCTGGTCATCCCGGCGGCCGTTGCTGGTCCGGTTGCGACGGTCGCTGCGCTGCCCGTCGCGCCGCTGGCTGGAGTCGCCCTGGCCGTTGGAACGCCGCGTGGCGGTCTGCTCGCCGTCCTGGGCGGAGTCCTGGCTCGCCTCGGTGCCCTGGCCTGCGTCTGTGGCCGGCCCGGCCTCGGTAGCGGCGGTGGTCTGGCTCGCAGCGGCCGGTTCGACGGCCGGCGTCGCCTCAGTGACCACGGATGCGGCCTGGCTGTCAGCCGCTCCGCCGTTGGCGGCAGCGCCAGTGCCACTGGTCGCAGCCGCCTGCGCCGGGCCAGAGGCCGCCGCCTGAACGGTGCTCACCGCCTCGCTGCGTACGTCGGCCGCAACCGGCCTGTCCGACACCGCAACGGGGGCGACCGGACTCGCGTGGTCGCTTACATCGGGCTCAGCTAGCCCGGAGGTGAAACCACTGACCATGCTGAGCTGCCCTGATCCTTCTGATTCCATGGCGTCCCGCTCAAAGGGGCGGTTCGCGCCGGCTCCCGCAGGCGCATCCCGCTTGACTGAATTTCCGTTTGCTTCGCGTTGATTTTGTGCAGCTGGCCGTTTCGGCTCTCCCGCGGCACCAGCAGAATTGGTGTTCTGCTGACGCTCTTCGATCGCGGCGATGACTTGACCCTTGCGCATTCGGCCAGTACCGGTGATGCCGAGAGATTGCGCCATCCGCTGCAACTCGGGAAGCAGCATCGTAGTCAGGCGCTGATTCCCCGGTGTCCCCTGTGAGTTATCAGCGTCCCGGCCGCCCAGCCAGGAGCGTACTGCGCCACTCTGCTCTAGGGAAGCCCCCGCACTATCGCTAGTGCGGTCCGGCTCAGCAGCCGCGTCGGCCGCATTTCGGTCATCGGTCGAAGGCGACTCCGGCGAGCCGGAGAACAGATCGGTGGTTTCGGTCACAAGGGGTCCTTCCAAGATGCGGATTCACCGAGGCGCGATTGCCTTCCGCTTTCGGCCACTCGGCTCCCGCTATCGCCGCCGACCTGAGCTATCAGGCCGGTTGTAGTACATTCCGCCAATGCAGTACTTATTCGCATCCGGTCGATTGCCGTATGCGCGCTCCATCCGGGCCTCAAGTTAGGCGCGTGCAGGCTTTTGAGGTCTCCCGACGGATGGGTGTCACCGAGAGCACCCCGAAGTCGCAGGCGCGAGCCGTGCTTGCCAACGTTGTGTCGCTCAATGCTGTGTTGATCAACACAGTGCTGGCCCGACGGGATGCGGATATGCACCTCACCCCATGACGGGGCAACTGGTGCCTCGCCTAGTCTAACACCATCAGCGGCCACGACATTCCTTCTGGACCTCTGGACGCGCCCGAACACTACTGTCGCCGACGTACGCGGCTTCAGGAGGCTGCCCAAGCTGCAAACTTCCGACTCCGGACAGGCACTGATCGACCAACTGGTCGACTGGTTGCGGCCTGGCCCGTGGGGGTTGAAGTACGCCGATATCGTCGACGCCTTGGGGGCTTACACGGCATGCGATACCCGCTTCGGTCACGCTTGAACCTCGGCAGACAGAACACTGTCGCTGCAGGTAGCGGATTGATATCAGGCTGAAGTTATATGAACTGGGAGTTTCTGACAAGAGTGCTGTCAGCAGAACTTGGCGCCGGTGACCAGCGCCGGGCCAGACCGGCTCTGGCAGGCGATGCAAACCACCGCGAAGCTTTCTGAATAAAAGAAGGCACCGCCCAGGGTTAGCTAGTCGTAGGCGGAGCTGGGCGCGCCCGCGAGCTCGCGTACGACGCGGATCATCTCGGCCGGGTCGAACGGCTTGGTCAGGTAGGCGTCGACGCCGACCTGCCGGCCCCGGTCGCGGTCGTCCTCCTGCGCGCGGGCAGTAATTAGGACAACTTTGATGCCGGAGGTAGCAGGGTTGCGGCGGAGCTGAGTCGCCGTCACCCAGCCGTCCAGCCTCGGCATCATGACATCGAGCGTGATTACGTCGGGCGATATGTCGACGACCTTGTCCAGACAGTCCTGACCGTCGACGGCGGTGAAGACCTCGAAGCCCTCGAGTGTCAGGTTTACGGCGATAAGCTGCCGAATGACCTCATCGTCATCGACAACCAGCACTCGCCCGAGTCCCTGTGCCACGGCGTGAGGTTATCGGCCTGGGCCTGTGTTGCGCTGGCAATCGAGCACGTGTCACCGAGAAGGTTTGAGACTGGTAGCCTTGCTGCGATCCTGCCGGAGCGTTCGAGCGGGAATCGACTCGCCCGCCCCCATAGCTCAGGGGATAGAGCAACGGCCTCCGGAGCCGTGTGCGTAGGTTCGAATCCTACTGGGGGCGCCCTTGAAAGTGCTGGTAGAGGTGATTTTTCGAATAAATAGCTGAATCAGCTGCGCGATCTGCACCTTCAACTTGCTCCGCGACACCAGTCTTCCTCTGACCAGGCATTATGCGCGTCAAGAAGGCCTGGTCGGCGCCGCGTCATAGAAACTGAGTCCGCTGCTCACGATAGAGACGCGAGAGATTCCCCGGCTGGACCTAGATCGGTCACAGCGGCGCAGGTCACTGGGACAGGACTGCGGAATGCCGAACGGCGGACACAGACGTGGCTCTTTTCCGGCGCAGCATCGCGGCTCGGGCTTCTCGTGGGGCAGGCGACCAAGCCCGTGCTGTCGGGCTGGGGCTGCGGCGATGGCCCGGTAGGTCTTGGGCCGCTGGTGGCAGACCTGATCGACTGGCAGGGCGTCATTTGCAAGGTCTCGAAGTACACCGCCTCTCTCATCCGCATGTACCGGGCATCGCTGGCCGGACGAAGATCAAGCAGCTGCTCCGAGAGATACCTGGCGCTGTGGATTACCGATTCCCGCCGAGATGGGCCTGCCTCTCGACCGCACGGCAGTCCTCCGGAGCGATACTTAAAGCCGCAAGTCATCTCACTGCAGAACTGGCGCCTGCCATCTTCACGGATAGATGGCCAGGCTGCCTTGGAGCCCGTACGAGAGCAGCGCGGGCCAGCCCGACGTTTTTGCGGCGTCAAAGACCTTCCTCGCAACCGCAAGCTGGCGTTCTTCGTCTCTGCCTGAGTCTCTGACGCTGACCCAGTACTGGTACCGCGACACGGCAAAACCCGTGTCGTCCTCGAATGGGTGATCGTCGTGGAAGAACACCTTGGTGGCGCCCGCAGCCAGCGCCGGGACCGGCTCGGCGTCCTGGCTAGGCCTGAAGGCG
>DASYAT010000314.1:0-13922 GCA_036501205.1 Streptosporangiaceae bacterium
CGCCCGCGCCCGCCGACCCACGCTAACCAGACCCCAGGCAGCCCGTGACGCCGCGCGGGCTACCGTATCGGTGTACCTGACCGGCGACTATCACGGAAACGTGACCCCGATCCGGGATCCTGAGTCCGGAGACCCACCGCCATGAATCGCCAGGCGTGCACGCAACTCGATTTGCAATAATCCCAGGATGAATGCGCGCATTCAGTCTTTTTGAACCCGGGGTCAACAGCCGCCGCACCGGCGGCACATTCGATGTCCAGGTCACCCGCCCCGCACTAAGCCGCCGGCTGCCCTAACCGCGCCCCTGCCAGCCCGCTCCCCTCCTCTGTGCCTCCTGCCTGCACTCATGCGCCTACTTACGCCGAGTCCTACCAAGGTTGACTGTCAGAAACCCGCGGTTCACATCCCCGTCGGCGTCACTTCATTTTAAAACTAAACATGAGCCGATATCTGTACAGATTAACCGCGCAACAGGTCGAACATACGCCAGTTTGACGTCATCAAATGTTTGCCTGACAGCTCTCCAGCCTTCATTTCCTGGCAGCGGCAATATAACCGCCCGAACAGCATTTATTCATGCAACGCCGACACGATTGCTGACGTTCTGACCGAGCGGTCAACCGAGCCGGAGGGGAATAGTGCGGAGCAAGAAGACCATTGCCGTGGCAGCGGTAGCGCTGAGTGGCGCGCTGCTAGCGGCAGGGTGCGGCAGCAGCAGCTCGTCGAACTCGAGCAGCGGCGGCAAGAGCGTCAACTGGGCCGACTGCGTGTCCGTCGCCAAGTGCGGCGGCACGAGCGCGCTCATCGCCGCGGCCAAGAAGGAAGGGACGCTCAACGTCATCACGTTGCCGTCCAACTGGGCCAACTACGGCAACATCATGAAGGATTTCACCGCCAAGTACGGCATCAAGATCAACGATGCCAACCCAGAGGGCTCGAGCCAGGACGAGATCAACGCCATGGTCTCGCTCAAGGGCCAGAGCCGCGCCCCTGACGTGCTCGACATGGGAACCGCGTTCGCTATCAAGGCTGACCAGGAGCACTTGCTGGCGCCTTACCAGGTCGCGACGTACGCCAACATCCCGACGAGCGCGAAGGCACCAGACGCTACCTGGTACGGCGACTACGGCGGCTACGTCGCGATCGGCTATAACCCCGCGAAGGTGAAGGTCGCGCCGACGTCGTTCAAGGACCTGCTCAAGCCGATCTACAAGAACCAGATCGCGATCAACAACAACCCGACCGAAGCCAGCGCGGCGTTCGCGGCCGTATGGGCAGCGGCTCTGGCCAACGGCGGGTCGTTCGACGACATCCAGCCTGGCATCAGCTACTTCGCCAAGCTCCGCAAGGAGGGCAACTTCGAGCCCGTGGTCGGCGGTCCCACCACCGTCGAGAACGGCCAGACCCCGATCCTGATCTGGTGGGATTACCTGCTGGCCTCTGAGGTCAAGGCGCAGATCCCCGGGTTCAAGATCGTGATCCCGACGGACGCCAACTTCGCCGCCTACTACGACCAGGCGATCAGTAAGGATGCGCCCAACCCCGCGGCCGCCAGGCTGTGGGAGGAGTACCTGTACAGCACCGCCGGCCAGAACCTGTGGCTACAGGGCTCAGCCCGACCGATCGAGTTGCCGACGCTGACCTCAGCGGGCACGGTGGACAAGACCGCGCTGAACAGCCTGCCTGCCGCGCCGTCAGGCACGCTGAATTTCCCGAGCAACGCTCAGTACACCAAGGCCGAAAACCTGGTGGCTCAGGAATGGTCCAAGGAAGTTCTCGGCTAGCTCTATGACCGCGAACCTCAAATGACTGAAAACAAGACAGTGGAACCGGCCTCGCTCCCCTCGCCTTCCGGCCAGGCGGGCGGGGCCGGTCCCCGCGGCTTGCTCCGCTTGGCCGCAAGCACCGGCTTGCGGCTACTCGGCATCGTGCCGTTCTCCGTCTACGTGCTGCTCGGCCTGATCCTGCCGACCGTCGCCATCGCCTTCGGCGCGTTCCAGGACTCGGTGACCGGGAATTTCACGTTCAGCAACATCGACGTCGCGAGCCACGGCGTCTACCTGACGGGCTTCAAAACCGGCCTCGAGCTGTCTGTGCTGGCCGCCGTGATCCCGGGCATCCTGGGCTTTCTTGTCGCCTACGCGATTCACACCGCCAGGCGCGGCGCGATCCTGCGCCGGGTGGCCATCACCGCCTCTGGCGTGTTCGCTAACTTCGGCGGCGTTCCGCTGGCGTTCCTCTTCATCGCCTCGCTGGGCACCACCGGGATTGTCACGGGCTGGCTGAAGGATCTCGGCATCGACATCTATGCGGGCAAGTTCTCGTTGTTCACGCTCGAGGGCGTGCTGCTCGCCTACATGTACTTCCAGATCCCGCTCATGGTGCTGGTGATCCTGCCTGCCCTGGAGGGGCTGCGCCCCGCGTGGCGGGAGGCGGCGAGCAATCTCGGCGCGAAGAGCTGGCAGTTCTGGCGGTACGTGGGCGGCCCGGTGCTGGCCCCCGCGTTCCTTGGCTGCGTACTGCTGCTGTTCGGCAGCGCGTTCTCGGCCTACGCGACCGCCGAGGCCATGACGGCCGGGGCACTGCCGCTCACCGCGATCCAGATCGGCTCGTTCCTGAACGGGAACGTCATCGCCGGGCAGCAGAACGTCGGCAAGGCGCTCGGCCTCGGCATGATCCTGATCATCGCGATCGTCATGATCGTGTACACCCTGCTGCAGCGAAGGGCGGCCCGATGGCTGCGATAGCCGACGCCGAACTGGGCGTTGCCGCTCCGGGGCCGGTACCGGCGGCGCGGTCCCAGCGACGCAGGAGTTTCCCGGCGTGGCGCTGGGTGATCTTGATCCTGGCCGGACTGTATTTCCTTGTTCCCTTGTACGCGGCACTGAAATTCTCCGGCTTCAAGGCCTTCACCCAGGTCGTGAGCCAGGGCGGGTTCACCGATGCGTTCGCGCTGTCGGTCAGGCTCGCCGTGATCACGACGGTTCTCACGCTCGTGCTGATGGTGCCGACCACCGTCTACGTGTACCTGCGGTTGCCGAAGCTGCGCCGGATGCTTGAGGTAATCACGATCTTGCCGATCGTGATTCCGCCGGTCGTGCTGATCATCGGCGTCTTGCAGATCGCGCCGGCCGCGCTCAAGGGCTCGGCCAACCTGCTCGGCCTCGAGTACGTGATCCTGGCGATGCCGTTCGCCTACCGGTCGATCGACGCCGGGCTGCGGGCATTCGATCTCAAGACGCTCGTCGAGGCCTCGAATTCGCTCGGCGCCAGCTGGCTGACCACCTTGTGGCGGGTCGTCTTGCCGAACCTGCGGACCGCCCTGCTGTCGGCCGTCGTGCTCACCGTCGCGCTGGTGCTCGGCGAGTTCACGATGGCAAGCCTCGACCTTTACCAGACGTTCCCGGTCTGGATCGTGAACTTCGCCCAGAGCAGCGGACCGGTCTCGACGGCGGCCTCGCTAGCTGCACTGTTCGTGACCTGGCTATTCCTGATGGCGATCGTGACTGCGGCCAGCATGCGGGCACGGCGGCGCGGTGGCGCCGAGGTTGCGCTGTTTACCGTGGTACGGCGAGAAACAGGAGACTCCAGATGACCACGAAGATCACCTCAGGCCGTGGCACCGCCCGAGGCCTGGGCGGTCGTGACCGGAGGCAGCGTGACTCGGCCGGGCTGTCGCTGACGCTCGACCGGCTGCACAGGACGTTCGGCAGCACCAGGGCACTGGCCGGGCTGTCGCTCGAAATTCAGCCCGGCGAGTTCGTGGCGCTGCTCGGTCCTTCGGGATGCGGCAAGACCACCGCGCTGCGGATCGTGGCCGGATTCGAGACCGCCGACACCGGATCGGTGCTGGTCGACGGCAAGGACGTGTCGGCTATTCCGGCCGCTAAGCGGGACATGGGCATGGTCTTCCAGTCCTACAGCCTGTTCCCCAACATGTCGGCGCTCGACAACGTCGGCTTCGGCCTGCGGCTGCGCAAGCTCGGCGGACGCGAGCGCAGTTCCAGGGCTGCCGAACTGCTCGACATGGTCGGGCTGACCGCGCAGGCCAAGCAGTACCCTCATCAGCTGTCCGGCGGCCAGCAGCAGCGCGTCGCGCTGGCCAGGGCACTGGCGATCGAGCCGCAGGTGCTGCTGCTCGACGAGCCGCTGTCGGCGCTCGATGCGAAGGTGCGGCTGCAGTTGCGCGAGCAGATCAGGGCACTGCAGCAGCGTCTTGGCATCACCACCCTGTTCGTCACGCACGACCAGGAAGAGGCGCTGTCCATGGCCGACCGGGTCGGGGTGCTGAAGGACGGCAAGTTCGAGCAGGTAGCCGTCCCTGATCAGCTCTACGCCGAGCCCGCGACCGCGTTCGTGGCCGAATTCGTCGGGACGATGAACCGGCTGCCGGGCGAACTGGAGGGCACGGACCAGGTGCGCGTACTCGACACGGTGGTGCCGGTGAAGCATGGCGCTGAGGGGCTGACCGGCGGCGCGGACGTCCTGATCAGGCCGGAAGCGCTGCGCATCGAGGCCGTCGCCGGCGGCAACGGGATCGTGACCGACCGGGCCTTTCTCGGCTCGGTCAGCCGGATCGGAGTTCGGCTCTCCGGTGATGTGACGGTCAAGGTCGATCACCCGAGCGCGCGGTCCGGCGAGTTCAGCCCGGGCGCCTCGGTACAGGTCAGCCTGCCGGCCAGGGACCCGGTGCTCGTGGCGGCCAGGGGCTGATTGAACCAAACCCTGGCGTGGTTTAGTGGCCTATGACTATTTCGAGGCTGGTGCTGCGGTGACGACCGAGCGCAGCCGGCTGGTGCCAGGCGAGCCTGAGGAAGGCGGTTATCGCCGGCTCACCGAGACCGAAGGTGAGTCACACCAAGTCAGGCCCGAACTGGCGGAGACGAGCCTGCCTGCGAACTGGCGGAGTTCGGCCCGGCCGCTGATGGTGATCACGCACCTGTCCGATACGCACGTCATGGACCACCAGTCCCCGGCGCGGGCGGAGTTGTTCGATCGGTACTCCGATCTAGATTCCCCGCTCCGCGCCGAGGTCGGCATCATCGGCTGCTACCGGGCCCAGGAGCTGCTCACCTACCAGGTTGCCGAGTCCATGGTGCGCGCGATCCGGGCGGTCGAGCGGGCGCCGGTCAGCGGTGCGCCGATCGACTTCGCGATCGTGACCGGCGATGCCACCGACAACTGCCAGCTCAACGAGCTGCGTTCGTACATCGACCTGCTCGACGGCCAGCGGGTGCTGCCCGATTCCGGCGACCTCAGCCAGTACGAGGGCGTGGCCAGCCCGGCCGTCGAAGACGACCGGTACTGGCATCCGGACGGTGGCGTCGAGGACCGGCCCCGGTCGGTGTACGGGTTCCCAGAGATCCCAGGACTCTTGGCCGCGGCCCGCCAGCCGTTTCAGGCGGCCGGACTCGGCCTGCCCTGGTACGCGGTGCACGGCAACCACGACAACATGATGCAGGGCACCGTGCCAGCCACCGGGTGGCTGCGGGACTTCCCGGCCGGCCAGGTCAAGTACGTCTCGCCGCCCGATGACCTCGATGCGGCCCAGGCGCTGGCCGGATTCGAAGCGGCCACCCCCGAGGCGCTGCTCGAGCTGAGCCGCGGTCGCCAGCTCAAGATCACCGCCGATTCTCGCCGGACCCCGGTGACCAGGCAAGTCCACGTCAAGGAGCACTTCAGGACGGCCGGATCACCGGTCGGACACGGCTATTCCCAGCGCAACGCCGACGACGGCACCGCCTACTACGCGTTCGATCGCGGCATCGTCCGGTGCGTGGTGATCGACACGGTGAACCCGCACGGCGGCTGGCAGGGCTCGCTCGATGAGACCCAGTTCGGCTGGCTCGACCGGGAGCTGGCCGAGTGCGCTGGCCGGCCAGTGGTCCTGTTCAGCCATCATCCGCTTGAGACACTGATCAATGACACCCGGCCGCCGGGCGCTGACCGCCGGATTCTCGGCGACGAGCTGCGCGACCTGCTGCTCGCGCACCCGTGCGTGATCGCGTGGGTGAACGGCCATACTCATATCCACGCGGTGACGGCGGTCGCCGACGAGACCGCGCCCGGCGGCTTCTGGCAGGTAACCACCGCGTCGCACATCGACTGGCCGCAGCAGGCGAGGATCATCGAGCTGATGCAGACGGCATCCGGCCTGGCGTTGTGCTGCACCGTGATCGACAGTGCGGCGCGAGCCCGATACGCCGGCTCGGCTGATCCTGACGACCTGGCCGCGCTCGGCCGGGAGCTGGCCGCCAACGACTGGCAGCTCAGGGAGCTGATCACGGTGGACGGCGGCGCCGGCGCCGGCGCCGCGGCCGACCGCAACGTGGTGCTGCCGATCACCTGGCCGCGCCGGCCGTAGCCGCGGCGCTGACCGACTGGCCTAGGCCAGGCCGAGCAGCGGCAGCAGGTCGGTGATCGAGTCGAGGATGTGCGGAGCACCCGCCTGCTCCAGCTCTTCCCGGCTCCCCGCGCCGGTCAGGACCCCGGCGACGATGCCCGCGCCTGCCCGCAGGCCGGATTCGACGTCGCTGGCGGTGTCCCCCGCGACCGCGAGCTCGGCCACCGAACCACCCCGCAGCCGCAGCAACGCGGTCAGCGGCAGGTCAGGCCACGGCCTGCCGCGCCCGGCATCGGCCGGCGACAGCGCCAGGTCAATGAGCGGACGCCAGCCGAGAACGTCGAGCAAGGCGTCCCTGGTCGCCGGGGAGAAGCCGGTCGCCAGGCAGATCTTGATCCTGGCGGCCCGCAGCACGGCCAGCAGCTCGGTCGCGCCGGGTACCGGCGCCACCGCGCCGGCTTTTACCGAGGCGGCGTAGCTCAGCTCGAACGCGCTGTTGGCCTCCTGAGCATCGGCCTCACTGTCGAGAATGCGCCGGAAGACCTCGATCTTGGACTGGCCCATCGTCTCGTGCACGATGCGGCTCGCCTGCTCGTAGCCAGGTGCGCCTGGCCGGAGGTCAAAGCGCTCCATCGCCGCGGTGAACGCGGCCATAACGCTGCCCTCGTCGGCGACCGTGGTGCCGGCCATATCCAGGCAGGCGACGGTGATCGGCCCTGTCACTGTGCCTCCTTAATGAAGGTCTCTTCGGCGATCGCGGGCGAGCACGTCATTCCCCGGCCGCCCGGCCCGGTCACCAGCACGACCGCGGCGGCGACCTGCGAGCGGTGATACAGGTCGGCCGTCGTCACCTGGCTGTACACGCCCGCCCAGCGCAGCCGGGTCGGCGGCAGCTCGGAGCCGAGCAATTCCGCCGCCCTGGCTCGCAGGTGATCATAGGGCGCCTCGTCGACATCGAAAAGGAACGGCTCGGCATAGCTGTGCGTATCGCCGATTGTCAGGCCGCCGTCGAGCCGCTGAACCAGCAGCAGCTGAGCGGCGGCAGCGGCGGCGGCCGGCGCCGGCGGCGCCAGCGCGGCCAGGCCAGGCAGGTCATAGGCCGGGTAGTAACGCAGCGAGTCACCATCGGCGACCGACGTGGTGAGCTGACCGGCGAACGGCTCGGTCTGCAGCGTCTGCAGCCGCACCCGCCGCACCGGCGGGCTGGCGAACCCAGCCAGGTGCGCGCCGACCAGGCCGGTGTGAGCCGCGCCCGGGCACAGCACGATGAGATCGCCGCCGTGCCAGGTCCCGGTGTGGTCGCGGACCTGCCGGTGACCGAGTTCGGTTACCTCGCGACCAGGCAGCCAGGTGTATCCGGATCCGCCCGCGAGCAGCTGAGTCCTTATCGCCTCGGGCACCAGGCGCGGCTCGACGATCGCGTCCTTGCCGCCGAGCAGCCCTCCGGTGAACGTGCCGCGCAAGGCCGGGTTGAGCTCAGTGACGTCATCAGGACCAAGCAGCCGATAGCCCCGGTCACCGGCGTCGGCCCGGGTGGCCGCCTCGCTGAGCACGGCCAGCTCGGCGTCGTTAGCCGCAAGGGTCAGCGACCCGTGCGGCCTGAATCCGGTTCCCGGGATCTGGCCGGCGATCTCCTCCCAGAGCTGCCGGGCTCTCAGCGCCAGAGCCAGCTCCGGACCGGGAGCGCGGCCGCTGATCCAGATGAGCCCGAAGTTGCGGACACTCGCCCCGCGCGTGCCTGCCTCTCGCTCAACGTGGATCACCTCGTAGCCGCGCTGCCTGGCCTGCACGGCGTGCATCAGCCCGACAATCCCGCCGCCGACCACTACCACCCGATCCAACGGTGCTCGCCTCCTCGGGCCTGCCTACTCGCGCGAGGCTCATGAAGTGCTCTAGCTAATCGCGCTCAGGTGACACCATCGTGAACCGACCAGGCCAACTCGGCGAATTCAGGACATCGATGCCGATACGACTCAGCGCACCCGCCCGCCCGGCGCGTTGCGGTCACCGAGCGCCGCCAGCGTGAGGAAGATGCCGGCGACCAGGCTGGCGGCGAGCGTCCAGAGCACGATTGCCGACCAGACCACCGTGCCCGGGTCGCTGCCGAGCACCGGCGGAGCGTGCAGGATGGTACCGGCCTTGCTCGCGGCGAGCTCGGCGTTGAATTTGGCCAGGCCGAAGTTCTGGCCGACCCAGCGGGCCAGGTAGCCGGCTCCGAAGCTGCCGACCAGCACAGCGGCCATCGGCACCGGGCCGTATCTGCGGATCGCGTACAGGTACGCGATAGCGCCGATGATCAAGCCCCCGATGACGGCGATCGCGCAGTACCAGACATCGCCCGTGATGAACGTCGAGGTCTCCGCGTTCGTCACATCGGCCGAACCGGGGCTGACGACCACGTAAGGGACGCGCGGCGCGACCGCGCTCCAGACTAGCCCGCCGACCAGCCCAAGAGCGGCGCTGCCGAGGAGCGTGACAATCGCCGCGATGGCAATGCTGCGGCGGCGAGGCGGCGGGGCGGCGCTCGGGATCAGCGGGCCCTGGCCATAGGGAAACGGGCTTTCACTTGTCATCGACATTTCGCCGAACAGCGTACGTGATTTCCGGTCACTTATGATCACCGGCTGGCGTCAAGTCCATCGATCCGTTACCGCACCGATAGATTGCCCGCCAGATCGCACCTCCAGCACGGCCTGGTAGGCCCGCTGAATGTCGGCCAGATCAGCTGCCTCACCGACCGTAGAGCGGGCCAGCCGGCCGATCATCGCCGCTTGCCCGGCGAGAAACGCCCGGTCGGCCTCCGCCTCGGCCCGCTGCATGATCTTGGCGAGCGCGTCGAGCTGCCGGATCATGATGGCCGGCATGCCCGCGCTGGCCTGCCTGAGCTTCTCGAACGACCGCTCCACCAGCCGCTCGTAGGTCGGCTCGATCGTGATCACCCGTACCTTGCCCTCGCCGTCGCGGTATGAATGCCGCGGCTGCCAGTTGCCAGTCACCTTGTACAGGCTGTCGCTGATCCAGTCGATGCAGGTGATCGCAGTGAACGTGTCGTTCACCGCCGCCGACAAGGCTCGAAGCCCGATCTCCACGAGCTGGTCAAGGCCGAAAGACACATCCTGCACCAGCGTCCGGTAGGGCCCAGTGAGGTGAGACCGGCCCAGCTCACGGGCCACGACCTTGGCTTTGGCAGCCGGCCAGACGGTCGCGTACGGATGTCCTTGCACGAGAAAATGCCCGGGCCGGTGCATCATCTGGATGACAACGTCGGCGTCCGTCGCGATCTTGACCAGCGTCCGCCGGTCGAGCGACTGCAGGTAACCACTGCGCGGCGCGGCGACGGCATAGCCGACATCACCCGCGCCAGCCAGGGCCGCGAGCGTCGCTGCGGCGCTCGGTGCCGCCCTCGTGGCGGCGGCGTCACCGGCCTGAGTCTCGATCGCCTTGGCTAGGTCTCCGGCGATGCTCGCGATAACCTGCGGCAGCTGGATCTGGGTGGCGATGTGGTGGATGAAGTAGATCAGCACCCCGAGATCGACAACCAGCAGCACCAGGGTGACCGTGATCGAGATATGCGGAACGAAGTCGCCGCGGCTCTCCTCCCCGATGGCGCCGAGCGCCAGAATCGCGTAGACGAACGTCGCCACGAACGTGCCGAGCGTGACCTGAGTCCCCGGGTCCCTGATGAAGTTGCGCAGCATCCTGGGCCCGAACTGAGTCGAGGCGAGCGTGAGCGCGACGATCACGATCGAGAACACCACGCCGACGACCGTGATGATCGCGGCGGCGACGGTCGTGAGGATCTGCCTGGACGCGTCCGGCGAGCCGCTGAGCGCCCACGACGGGATCCGGAAGTCACCGTCGAACGCGGCCCGGTCCAGCGAGTAGGTGAGCGCGAATAGCACCAGCGCGGCAACTACCTCGATCAGGGGCACAAGCCACAGATTGGTGCGCAGTTCCTCGCGCAACGACACTCGGTCGAGCCTGCCCCAAGCCCGCATGATGCGCCTCCAGCCTTAGCCACTGCCGACCAGGCTTCCCGGCTCACCTGTGTTTCACTCTAGCGGTCTCACCCCACGCACGCCGGGCCGAGCAGCTGCTTCAGGTCCGCGACCAGGGACGGCGACGGCTTGACCCTGAGCTTGTCGTCGAGCTTCATCACCTTCGTGCGCTGGCCGGTCTGCAGTCGCAGGTGCACCTCGGTCAGCCCGGCGTGAGTGCGGAGTACCTCGCGGAGCCGCTCGATCACCGGCGGGACGCAACGGGATTCAAGTACCGACACCACGAAAGGGCCGGTACCGTCGGTCGAGAGCTCGGCCGTCTTCACCTCCATCGCGATCAGCTTCGGCACGTCCTCGCGCCGGTCCAGGCGTCCCTTGACGATCACGATCGCGTCCTCGACGACCAGATGCATGCAGGTCTGGTAGGTCGCTGGGAAGAACAGCACCTCGATCGCGCCTTCGAGGTCTTCCAGCGTCGCCGCGGCCCAGGAGGCACCCTGTCTGGTCACCTTGCGCGTGACGCCGGACAGGATCCCGCCGAGCGTGACCACCTGGCTGTCACGGCCGTCGCCACGAGAGCTTCGCTCCGGCTCGTCGGTGGCGCTCAGCAGCTGGGCGACCGAGCAGTCGGTCTCCGCGGCCAGCGCGTTCTCCATGCCGAGCAGCGGGTGATCGGAGACGTAGAGCCCGAGCATCTCCCGCTCGAACCCGAGGAGGGTGTGCTTCTCCCACTCGCCGTCCGGCACCGGAATCTCGAACGCGACATCGTCGGTCGCGTCGTCGCCGAACAGCGAGTCCTGGCCGATCGCCTCGTTGCGCTTGACGTCGATCACGGAGTCGATCGCCTGCTCGTGGATCATTACCAGGCCGCGCCGCGGGTGCCCGAGCGAGTCGAACGCTCCGGCCTTGACCAGTGACTCGACGACGCGCTTGTTGCAGACGTTGACCGGCACCTTGCGCAGGAAGTCAGCGAAACTGGTGAAGGCGCCCTTGGTCAGCCTGGTCTCGACGACGGACTCGACGACCGCGGCGCCGACGTTGCGCACCGCCGCCATGCCGAACCTGATGTCGCTGCCAACGGGGGTGAACAGCGCTGTCGAGGAGTTGACGTCCGGCGGCAGCACCTTGATGCCCATCCGGCGGCACTCGCTCAGGTAGAGCGCGGACTTGTCCTTGTCGCCGGCGACTGAGGTCAGCAGCGCGGCCATGTACTCAGAGGGATACTGCGCCTTGAGGTAGGCCGTCCAGTAGGCGACCAGGCCATAGCTGGCGGTATGCGCCTTGTTGAAGGCATAGTCAGAGAACGGGACGAGAATGTCCCAGATGGCCTTGATCGCTCCATCGGAGTAGCCGTTGGCCCGCATCCCGCTCGCGAACGGCTCGAACTCCTTCTCCAGGATTTCCTTCTTCTTCTTGCCCATCGCCTTGCGCAGCAGGTCCGCCTTGCCGACTGAGTAGCCGGCCAGCTTCTGCGCGATCAGCAGCACCTGCTCCTGATAGACGATCACGCCGTAGGTGTCGTCGAGGATGTCGGCCAGCGCCTCGGCCAGTTCGGGGTGAATCGGCTCGACCGGCTTGCGTCCCATCTTGCGGTCCGCGTAATCGTTGTGCGCGTTGGCGCCCATCGGACCCGGCCGGTACAAGGCGTTCACGGCCGAGATGTCGGCGAACCGGTCAGGCCGCAGGGACCGCAGGAGCGCCCGCATCGGGCCGCCTTCGAGCTGGAACACCCCGAGCGTGTCGCCCCTGGCGAGCAGGTCGTAGGTGAGCTTGTCGTCCATCGCCAGATGCTCAAGATCGATAATCTCGCCCTTGTTGGCCTTGATGCCGGCCAGCGCATCCTCAAGGACGGTCAGGTTCCGCAGGCCGAGGAAGTCCATCTTGAGCAGGCCGAGATCCTCGCAGCTCGGGTAGTCGAACTGGGTGATGATCGCGCCGTCGGCCTGCCGCTTCCAGATCGGGATGTGGTCGAGCAGCGGCTCGCTGCTCATGATCACCCCGGCGGCGTGCACGCCCGCCTGCCTGATCAGCCCCTCAAGCCCGAGCGCGGTCTCCATCACCTGCTTGACCTCGGCCTCGGCCTCGTACAGGGCGCGGATCTCGCCCGCCTCGCCGTACCTCGGGTGATCGGTGTCGAAGACGCAGGACAGCGAGATGTCCCGGCCGAGCACCATCGGCGGGAACGCCTTGGTGATCCGGTCTCCGAGCGCGTAGGGGAAGCCCAGCACCCGGGCCGAGTCCTTGACCGCCGCCTTGGCCTTGATCGTGCCGTAGGTGATGATCTGGGCGACCCGGTCATCGCCGTACTTCTCGGTCACGTACCTGATCACATCGCCGCGCCGGCGTTCGTCGAAGTCGATGTCGATGTCCGGCATCGAGACCCGCTCGGGGTTCAGGAACCGCTCGAACATCAGCCCGAATGCGATCGGATCCAGGTCGGTGATCCCCATCGCGTAGGACACGATCGAGCCGGCCGCCGACCCGCGCCCGGGCCCTACCCTGATCCCGTTCCGCTTGGACCACATGATGAAGTCGGCGACGACGAGGAAGTAGCCGCAGAACCCCATCTGCTCGATGATGCCCATCTCATAGGCGACTCGCTTGGCCCGCTCGTCGTCATAGCCGTCAGGGAAGCGCCGGCCCATCCCGGACATGACTTCCTTGCGGAACCAGGAGACCTCCGTCTCGCCTTCGGGCAGCGGGAACTTCGGCATCAGGCTGGCCTTGGTGAACTCGACGTTCGCCCGCTCGGCGACCAGCAGCGTGTTGTCGCAGCCGGCCTGCCACTCGTCGTCGGCGCTGATCGCCCGCATCTCGGCCGGGCTCTTGACGTAGTAGCCATTGCCGTCGAGCTTGAACCTGGTCGGATCGGTCATGTTCGTGCCGGTCTGGACGCACAGCAGCGCCTCGTGCGCCTTGGCGTCGTCCGGCGTGGTGTAGTGCAGGTCATTAGTCGCCAGGTACGGCAAGGCCAGGTCCTTGGCGACGCGGCGGAGGCCGTCGGCGGCACGGCGCTCGATATCGAGTCCGTGAATCATTATTTCTAGGTAGAAATTTTCGCGCCCGAAAATGTCGCGGAGCTGAGCTGCTGCCTCGACGGCCTGGTCATACTGGCCGAGCCTGAGCCTGGTCTGCACCGCACCGCTCGGGCACCCTGTGGTGGCGATGAGCCCCTTGGAGTACCTCGAGAGCAGCTCGAGGTCCATCCTCGGCTGGCGGAAATAGCCCTCAAGCGATGCCAGCGACGACAACCTGAACAGGTTGTACATGCCCTCGGTCGTCTCGGCCAGCATGGTCAGGTGGGTGTAGGCGCCCGCGCCGGAGACATCATCGTCGCGCTGGGCGGGAGTGCCCCAGCGCACCGGGTGCTTATGAGCGCGATGCTCGGGGGCGACGTAGGCCTCGATCCCGATGATCGGCTTGACCCCGGCCGACTTGGCCTTCTTGTAGAAGTCGTAGGCACCGTAGACGTTGCCGTGATCGGTCATCGCGATCGCGGACATGCCCGTCTTGTTGCACTGCTCAAACACGTCGTCGAGCCGGGCCGCGCCGTCCAGCATCGAATACTCAGTGTGAACGTG
>DASYAT010000315.1:0-102795 GCA_036501205.1 Streptosporangiaceae bacterium
CGGCAGCAGCCTGCGCTACCGTCCCGACGCATGGATAATCCTCGTTGAGATGGCGGACGAGACGACCTGGTGGGTCATCTGGCGGCAGTCCGAGCCCGACGCGGTTGACATCCTCTGGATCGGACCGCAGCCCGGCCCGGATGCGTTTGCGTACTCCACCGAGACTCCCTAACCCCAGCACGCCGCGTGGTAACGCTAGGTGATTGTCTAGGCGCGGCACGGCCAGTGATGCCGTCAACCTCTAGCGCGGTCACGGGTTGATCGTGTTGATCAGCTTCCAGTCCCGGCCGTTCCATCGCGCGGTGAACAAGGTCGAGGCCTTGCTGCCCTGTTTCGCGCCGATTGCCAGGCAATCCGTGAGGGTGCGGCAGGAGACGGCGCTGAGGGATTCGCCGGGGTTGTGCTGGAAAGGCGAGCGGAGCACCCGCCAGGTGCGGCCGTTCCAGGCCTCGGCGAGCGGGCCGATGGGGCCGCCGTTCCCGGCGTCCAGCGTGCCCACCGCGAGGCACATCGTCGTGGTCGCGCACGACAGGGCGTCGGCGGGCGCGAAGTCGGTGAAGCTGCGCTTCGGCGTCGCGATCCTGGCGCTGTGCCAGGTCTTGCCGTTCCAGAATTCGCTGACAAACGAACTTTCCCCGGAGCCGACGGCCATGCAGAACTCCCGTGAGGTGCACGACAGGTAGCTGATGTCGCTCTGGGGGTTGGCGGTGTCACTGACGCCGGATGAGGTCCACAGCTTGCCGTTCCAGATCGCGGCGCCGACCTTGCCGGTCCGCCGCACGCTCCAGCTCGCGCCGTTCGACGAGGCCGCGAAGCTCGCGTAAGAGGAGATCGCGTCCGTGTCCTCGTCGCCGCCGACCGCCATGCACCGGGTCCGGCTCGCGCACGAGACGCCGGCCAGACTGGCCGGCGCGTTCATCGTGCCGCCGAGGTCGAAGGTCGGCGGGTCGGGTACCGGCAGCAGCGTCCAAGCCGAGCCCCCGGTCCATTTCTCCGCGAACGCGCCGGCCGGGAGGAGACCGCCAGAGACATCTGGCCCCGAACCGGCGGCGATGCAGTAGGTCACCGTGCGGAACGACGGGACGCGGCATCGGGCGCCAGGATGTCCCGTTCCAGGTCTGCGCCACCGCGAAGTTCCGCCCGCTCCCGACCGCGATGCATGATCGGGCGCCCGTGCAGTCCACGCCGTTAAGCTCTTCAGAAGACCCTTTCTCCGGCACGGGCAGTATCTTCCACGAGCTGCCATTCCACTCATCGCTGAGCTGACCGCCAACCCCAAAGTCCTTACCGCCGACGGCGACGCAGTTCTTAGCCGAGGTACATGAGATCCCGAAGAGTCCCTGCAAGCCCGGACTCCGGGCCGGAACGGTCAGCGTCCGCGTGGTGGTGCCGTTCCAGACCTGGCTGTACGGCCCGGTGAACAGCAACGTGTCGACATCGGGTCCCACGCCAATGCAGAACGACGAGCCGACGCACGACACGGCCCCGAGAAGGCGTCCAGGATTGGGAGCAGAGTCCGACGACGCTGAACGGGCCGGCGGTGCTCCGCGGGCGGCCTGGCCAGCGGTCAGGCCACCTCCCGCCAGCGCCCCGATAATCGCCACATTTAGCCCGAGTACGCGAAATCGCGCTCGCCAGATCCGCACGTGCGACCACCGCTCTGTCGGCCAGCCGGCCAGCTGCCGCCCTCATTCCCTCAATCAGACGTTCCTGGGCAGTCAACGGTTGACACTCGCGCCACTGTGATCAGCCTCAGGAAGACAGGCCTGATGCCGCGCAAAATTTTCCCCCTATTTTATTTAGAAAGATTTGCGCGGGTCGAGTCCGGCTTTCCGAGGTCGGTGAGCCGGCCGGTTCCGCGTGAGGTGTCACGAAGTCTTCATAGTCCCCGGGTAGACCGATCGTCGTGATTGGTAACCGGCAGTCCACCACAGATCGCGTGCCTCTCGTGGTGAACATCAGCGGCGGCCGGCGTCTCCGCCGGCGCCTGCGGCAGCGCGCCTGGTTCCGGATCACGGCCGGGTTGCTGGCCGCCTTCCTGGTCGTAATGTCGTGGTCGGTTGGCCATGCCCTGACCATGCCGGGCGGCGGCACGGTGTCCGAGCGGCTCGCTGAATGGGCTCGGGATCACTATCTGGGTCCGATCGTCACCTTCGGTGAATGGGTGACCTACCAGTCACCCAAGGTCGGCGGCGAGCCGACGTTCCCGCTGACCAGCCGGGGCACTGGTCGGCCCGGCGCGAGGCACCGGCGCCCGGCGGCCCGTGCGGCCGGCAACTCCTTCCGGCCGCCTGGTCGGCTGGCGTCGTTCGCTGGCCGGCCGCTGCCCGGTGAAGGCGTCTGGCGCGTGGCGGCGGTCGTCGGTGGCAAGCCGGCCATCTACGTCACTTACCTGCGAGCGAGCCGCGTGTACTCCTCCTATGTCGCCGGCATCGCGGAGCTGAACCAGCGGCTGGTCAGGTTCGAGTTGCGGCCCGGCGTGGAAGACCCTGGGCCAGGTAACTGGAAAGCATCGCCCGACGTGGCGCCGGGAACCCGGCGCGGGCTCGTGGCCACTTTCAACAGCGGCTTCAAGATCAGTGCCTCAGATGGCGGGTTCTACCTGAACGGCGCGAGCGCGGGAAGCCTGACCAAGGGCGTCGCATCCGAGGTCTACTACCGCGACGGCCATCTGGCCATCGGCGTGTGGGGACGAGCCGTGCGGATGACTCCTGACGTCGTCGCCGTCCGCCAGAACCTGCATTTGATCGTGATCGGCGGACGTGTCCCGAGGTCGGTCAACGCGAACATCGAAAGTAGCTGGGGAGCCACGCTCGGCGGCGGGTACTACGTCTGGCGGTCGGGAGTCGGGATCACCAGATCGGGACGGATCGTCTTTGTCTACGGGCCGGCGCTGGACGTGCGACAGCTAGCGGACCTGCTGCAGCGGGCGGGTGCGGTCACGGCCATGCAACTGGATATCAACCCGGAGTGGATGTCCTTCATGTACTACAAATCGCATCACCATGCGCTGGACCCCAGACCGGTGAACTTGCTGCCCACCCAGAATCAGCCCGCGAATCGTTACTACTCGCCTTCGAGCCGCGACTTCACCGCCGTTTACGCGCGGTGACCTGCGACCACAGACGGCTAACCTGGCGATGAGCGCACCAAGCGAGCTAACCGCGAGGAGGCAAGGCGTGCGGGTCCTGATCGCCGAGGATGACCGCGGCCTGCGCGAAGTCCTGAGCCGGGGACTGCGGGAGAACAGCTACGCCGTCGATGCCGCGCCCGACGGCGCGGTCGCGCTCAGGTTCCTGCGCAGCTATGAGTACGCGATCGCGATCCTTGACTGGCGCATGCCCGAGGTGTCAGGACTGGAAGTACTCCGGTGGATTCGCAGCCGCGAGGTAGCTACGGCCGTGCTGATGCTGACTGCTCGTGACGCCCACGCCGACCGAGTGGCCGGCCTGGATGCGGGCGCGGACGACTACCTGGTCAAACCGTTCGACTTCGACGAGTTGCTCGCACGGATGCGCGCGCTGCAGCGGCGGCTCGGTGCCACCAGAACCCCGCAGCTGGTAGTCGGGGATCTCCGCCTCGACCCGGCCACCCGGGAGGTGACGGCTGGCGGCGGGCTGGTCTCGCTGACCGGCACGGAGCTGGGCATCTTGGAGGCTCTGATGCGGCACTCGCCCGCTGTCATGCGGCGGCAGACCATCGCGCAGCACGTCTGGGACCATGAGATAGACGCCATGGGCTCCAACACGATCGACGTACACGTCGCCAGGCTCAGGTCCAAGCTGGCGGGCGGACAGGTCCGTATCCAGACCGTCCGCGGGGTCGGGTTCCGCATCGTGGGCGCATGACATCGAAGCGCCGGCCGCCGATCCTCCGCCGATGGCGGGCGGTGCCCGGCTCGGTTCACGCGGTCAGGGTGGCGCTCGCCGCCAGCCTGCTGATCGGCTTTGTGTACGCCGGCTGCGTCGTGGTCCTTGACGTTCTCGAGGCCAGGCGGCTGGTCGCCGCCGTGGATGCCCGGCTGCGCGAGCGCCTCGCCGACGCCAGCGCGGGCCACCTGTACACCCAAACGGGTGATGACGACACCGATGAGGCCCCGATCGTCCTATGGCTGGCCAAGTCCGCTCAAGGTGCGGTGCCGCTCAACCTGGGTGCGCCGCGGCTGACGGCCGCCGACGTCGTCGCGGTGGCGGCGGATGGCCCGGCGACAATTCAGCTGCACGGCGGGCAGTTCCGGATCGCGGCCGTTCGCGGCGACTCAGGACTTCTCGTCGCTGGCCAGAGCCTGGCCGAACAGGGCCGCATTGAGGCGCTGCTTCGCGGCGGCGAGGTCCTGGCCGCTCCAGTGCTGTTCCTGGCGGTATTCATCAGCGCGCTGATCATCGGGCTTCGCGCGCTGGCCCCGGTCGAAAGATCGCGCCAGCGCCAGCTCGACTTCACCGCTGACGCATCCCATGAGCTCCGCACGCCGCTGAGCGTCATCAGCGCGGAGACCGGGATCGCGCTGCGCGCGGAGCGGAGCCCGGCCGAATATCAGGCCGCGCTCAGCCGGATCCAGGACGAGGCGAAGCGCCTGCGGCGCATAGTCGACGACTTGCTGTGGCTCGCGCGGTTCGACTCGGCGCCGCCTGCGCCCAAATCCGAGCCGCTGGACCTGGCGACCGTCGCCCGCGAGTGCGCTGATCGTTTTACCGCCGTGGCCAGCGAGGGATCCTTTACGATCTCGGTCGAGGAAGCCGGGTCGAAAGCCGGGGCTGCGAGCATCAGCGCGCCACCAGAGTGGATCGGCCGCCTGATCGGCGTCCTGCTGGACAACGCCTGCAGGTACGCCGGTGACGCCGGCCAGGTGCGGGTCAGCGTGTCGCAGCGCGGGAACCGCATCGTGCTCGGGGTGCAGGACAGCGGCCCGGGCCTCACCGCCGAGCAAGAGGAGCGGTTGTTTGACCGTTTTCACCGGTCAACTGGCGATGGCGGCGGCGCCGGCCTCGGCCTCGCGATCGCCGATTCGATCGTGTCCAGCACCTCAGGGCAATGGCGGATCGGCCAATCCGCTCTCGGCGGCGCGCTGTTCGAGATTTCCTGGCGCTGCTAGCCCTCACTAGATGACGAGCCGGTGCTCACCCTTGCCGGTAAGGCATACGGCCAGACCGAGTACGCCGATGTCACGCATGGTCAGGTCGGATAGGCCCCCGATAGCGGTCAGGGTAACAACTATCTGCAATATCAAGATCGCTGTAATCCCCGCCGCCAGGCGAGGCAGGATGCCGGCGACAAGTGCGACGGCGAGTACCAGCAGCAGCCAGCCATGGCCGAGGACGAGGATCGCGGCCAGAGCCGAGGTTCTCCCTATGACGGGCACATATCCAGTCCACAGCGATGGTTGCACGAGTTCGTGGTAACCGAACCAGGCCAGCACCAGGCCAAGCAAGATGCGGCCCGCGGTCGGCCCCCAGCCGATCGCGACCTGTTCCGCCGACGCCACCACGGCCCTGGTTCGCATGCTGCGCTGGCTCATCGCAAGATCCGGCCGGCAGCGTTGGTAACGATTACCCCATCGTCACCGAGGTTGTAGTCGGCGTTGTTCGAGTCGTCGCCCAGCGCCGCCTCGACTACGTACACCTTGACGCCGCCGGGGTACAGCTGAGCGGGAGCCGGGGTGTGGCCGGCAACACCGGCTATCACCCGGATGCCGCCAGCGGTCCGCGTGACCCCGATGGTCAGCCCGGTCATCGCCGCTTTGGCGGCAGGGCTTGGCGGTCGGGGCCAGACCTCGAAGGAGTACTGCGCGTAGGACTGCGACGCGAGCGGCGGCCCGACGCTGACCGTCGACGGCGTGGCCGAGGGAGCAGGCGACGGGCTGGCCGTCGGCCCGATTTGGCGACTAGCCGGAGGCCCCGTCTTTGCCGTCGCGGGCGCTGACGATGACGAGGCCGTGCCATCAGGAGCGGCTTTCCCCGCACCAGCGATCTGACCCGGCAACGTGCCGCTTCGTGCTGACCAGCCATGCACGGCGAGCACCAAACCCACCGCTGCGGTCGCGGCGAGAAGCGCGACTCCCCGCCAGCTCACACGATTCGCCGCGTTCACGGCGACGGCCGCCTGCCGCTCCGCTCGCGAACGACGCGAACCAGTCATTTATCGTCCGTTCCGAAGGTGAGAAGTCACAGCCGGGCCGCTGTCCGCGCGAATTCTATTAATAGTCACTTAGAACTAAATATTGACCTCATAGAGACTATGCGTGTTCCGTGAAGGTTTTATGAAGAAAAGGCGCGTGCACCGGTAGCCGGTCGTGCCAGTGGCCAGCCGCCACGTGATGGATGGGCGTGACAAGCTCCAGCAGTCCATTGGCATCGAGACCATGGGCGGGAAGTTCACGCCGCTGATCAAGTCCGGCAACGTGCTGCCGACGGCGGTCAGCTTCATCTTCACGACTGCGGATGACCATCAGCCGTCGGTCAAGGTCAAGGTACTTCGCGGTGAGGACAGGCTGGCCTCTGGTAACGCCAGCATCGGCTACTTCGAACTCACTGGCTTTACGCCGAACGTGGCCGGGCTGCCTCAGATCGAGATCACGTTCAGTGTCAGCGAGTACGGGGAGCTGACGGTCTCGGCTTACGTAGGCTGTCGGCGTGGAGCTTCCCGCGCATATGCAGCCATTTGTCATCGACGTGAAGACCCGGACCGCCGAGCGGCTCGGCCGGGTGGACCTGTACCTGCCCGACGACCTGACGCGGCTCGCCCCGGCGGTCGTGTTCGTGCACGGCGGCCCGGTTCCGGCCGACCTGCAGCCCACCCCGCGCGGCTGGCCCGCCTTCCAGGGGTACGGGTCGCTTACTGCGGCGCGCGGCGCCGTCGCCGCCACGGTCGACCACCAGCTGCACGACCTCAGCAGTTACCCGCTGGCCGCCGCCGACATCATCGAGGCGGTCGAGGCGGTGCGGGCTGACCCGCGCGTGGACGCCGCCCGGGTCGCGCTGTGGTTCTTCTCCGGTGGCGGGCTGCTGCTCGCCGACTGGCTGCGCACGCCGCCGGACTGGCTGCGCTGCGTGGCGGCGACCTATCCGTGGCTAGCTCCGCCGCCCGACTGGGACGCGCGGTGGCGGGCGGCGGAGGCCGTTGCCTCGGCCGGCGACTTGCCGATCGTGCTGACCAGGGCCGGACTCGAACGGCCAGCCGTCGCGGCGGCGGTCACCGCGTTCGTCGATGCCGCCAGCGACTGCGGTGCCCGCCTGGAGATCATCGACGTGCCGAACGGCCAGCACGGCTTCGACACTCTCGACCACACGGCCGAGTCGCGGGAAGCCGTCTCCCGCGCCTTGGACTCTGTGCTCGAATTCCTCGGCAGCAGGCCGTGATCGGCGAGCAGTGCATCGACCGGGACGCTAAGACCGAGGAACTCGGGGGCCAGCAGTTCGAGTCGGTAACGGCCCGGGTGCTGCTGCATGCCCTGGACGGCGACGGGCAACCGCTGTGTGGTTACGACCTTGAGCCGCTGACCGCGGTCGCCCGGCCCTGGCATCCCGGCTACCTGCCCCATCTTCCGCGCTGCACCGACTGCCTGCGGTCAGCCGGCGCGACCGCGAGCGACGAGCTGCCGGATCCGGCCGCGCGAGTGGCCGGGGTTGACATCCGGGTGGCCAGCGGCACGCCCGCCGAGATCGACGCCAGCGTCGCGCTCGGGCAAGTGCTGGTCCGATACGACCTTCGGCGGTGGCTATTCACCGATCTGGTCACCATTGATGAAAGCATTTTCGGTGGCTTCAGCCACCCGCTGACGCTCAGTCCTGCCCGGCTGCTGCGCCGGCCGGCCGCTGCGCTGACCGATTTCCTGCACGAGCAACTGCACTGGGTGGAAGGCCCTGGCACCGACCCCGCGATCGCCGAGGCCGGCCAGCGGTGGCCGGACCCGCCGCTGCTGTGGGCTGGCGGCGGCACGGACCCTGAGTCCACCTGGCTGCATATGAGCGTCTGCGCACTCGAATACTTCAGCCTTGTCGAAATTCTCGGCCGGCCGGCGGCGGAAGCCGAGTTGCGGCGGCATGCCAGCTACGCCTGGATCTACCGGCAGATCCTCGCCGACCCCGACTGGTTCGCCGGCTACCTGGATCGTCATGGACTTCGCGTGCCCAGCCAGCCGCCAGTGCCACGTCGCTACGTCGGCGATCCGTGGTGGACGTTCCTTGGCAGCTTCTGACTGACCTCGATTGACGCGCATCTATCAAAGTGATATCTATTTGATAGATGCGGCGTGGCCGCGTCACCAAGTCAGCGGAGGCAGTTCGATGCAGGCATCAGCCAAGAACCCCACGTCCAAGGGGACCATGATCGTCACGACAACAGAGAACATTCCTGGCACCAGGGTGGTGAAGACCATCGGTCAGGTGTTCGGTCTCACGGTTCGATCCCGGAGTCTGGGCGGCAACATCGCCGCCGGCCTCAAGAGCCTTGTCGGCGGCGAGATCGGGTCCTACGTCAAGCTCAACGAGGACGCCCGCCGCCAGGCGCTCGACCGGATGGTGCAGAACGCCGCCGCCATGGGGGCCAATGCCGTCACCATGATGCGCTTCGATTCCACCGAAATGGGCCGGTCCATGAGCGAGATCGTGGCCTACGGCACCGCGCGGATCGTCGAGCCGGCCGCGGACACCTCTGATCCCGCAACTTCGCAGGGCTGAGGGGTAGTCATGAACGCAGCGGAATGGGTCATTCTGGCGGTCGTCGTCCTCGGAATCGTGATTGCCATCTTCGGCTTGGACCGGTACCGGGGGAGCCGCAAGAACGCCGGGACGGGCAGCGGTTCTGAACCCACCGGCGAGGTCTTCATCGACCCGGCAACCGGCCAGCGCATGCGCGTCTGGTACAACCCGGGGTCCGGTGATCGGGAGTACCGCGCCGAGGAGCCAAAATGAACGCGCGGGCCTATCTGGCGGCGACCTTGCTCATCGCGGTTAGCCTGCCGCTCGCCGCTTGCGGTGCGAGTACGCCGACCGGCAGCACGGTGCGGAATCCCAAGGCAGCGAAGCCTGCCGGCTCCTGGCCCTATCCGAATGGCGACCTGGCGAATACGCGGGACGCGGCGGGCTCGGTGATCTCGTCCGCCAACGTTTCCGGCCTGAAGCAGGCCTGGACCTTCAAGCTGCCCGCCTCTGAGGTGCCGGCCGGACCAAGCTTTGGCTCGCTGACGGCGACGCCAATCGTGTCCAACGGCGTCGTCTACCTGCAAGACCTTGGTGCCAACGTGTACGCGCTCGATCTCGCCACCGGGAAGCTGAAGTGGGAGTACAAAGTCAGCCCGGCGAAGATCGTCGAGGCCGGGCCGGACGGCGTCGCGGTGGCCGGCGGCGTCGTGTACGGAGACACCATGACCACCGTGTTCGCGCTGAGCGCCAGAACTGGCAAGAGCATCTGGATCGACCGGGATCTGCTCGGCGCCGGCCAGGGCGCATTCGGTATCCAGCCGCAGGTGGCACATGGCCGCGTCTACCTGGCTAGCTCAATCGGAACCGGACCCGGCGGCGGGATATTGCTGGCGCTCGACGCCCGTACCGGCAAGCTGGCTTGGAAAGTGAATACCATCCTTCGCGCCAGCAACAGCTCAGCGACCAGCAAGTACGGCACAGGCGGCGCCTGGGAGACCCCGCTGGTCGGCAACGACGGTTCGGTGACGTTCGGCATTGGCAATCCCTACCAGACGGCCGAATCGGCGATCGCCCATCCTTCGGCGCAGCTCTACTCCGACAGCGACGTGAATCTGGACGCGGCGACGGGAAAGCTGCGCTGGTACTACCAGGGCGTGACCAACGACTTCATGGATCACGACATGCAGACCTCGCCGGTCGCGGTGACTATCGGTGGCAAGCCGGCCGACATCGGTTCGGGCAAGATGGGCGTGGTCTACGCGATGAACGCCAGCACCGGCACGCTGATCTGGAAGACGCCGGTCGGTGCGCACAGCGTCTCTGACAACTATCCGGCGCAGGCAATGGGCCACAAGCTCACGCTGAAGGCGCCCTACGCGATCCTTCCCGGCTCGCTTGGCGGCCTGCTGTCCAATCCGGCGGTGGCTGGAAACAACGTGTACGTCGCCACCGTCGACCTGCCATTCACTCTCGCCAAGCTGAGCTACCCACTAGGCGCCCCCAAGGGCAACGGCAGCGGCGAGATAGAAGCACTTAACCTGACCACCGGCGAAGTCGAATGGGACACCAAGGTGCCTTCCATGCCGCTGGGCGCCGCTACCGTCTCTGGCGACCTCGTCTTCACCACCCTGTACACCGGCGTCCTGGTCGCACTCAACCGCCACACAGGCGCGATCGTCTTCGAGCACACGCTGCCGACGTCGGCAAACGCCCCCATAGCCATCGCCGGCAACGCAATCCTTGTCCCGGCAGGCGGTCCCAGCCTCTTCGGACCAGCAGGCGGCTCGCCGCAACTGGTGACCTACACGGTGCCTTAGGCCATCGACCGCCCGAGGCCGCTAAGCGCAGCGGATGCAGGTCGTGGCGGCTGGGCGGGCGGCCAGGCGGGGCTGGGCGATCGGGTCGCCGCAGGTCGCGCAGCGGCCGTAGCTGCCATCGGCGATCCGGGCGAACGCGGCGTCGACCCGCACAAGCTGCTGGCGGGCCTGGGTGAGCAAAGCGGCGGCGTGCTGGCGCTCGAACGCGAGCGTGGCGCCTTCTGGATCGTGCTCGTCGTCCGCGCCCGCCGACGCCGACTCGATGATTGCGGCCAGGTCGCGCTCAAGTCCGGCGATGCGCTCGACAGCGGCGGTGCGCTCGGCCGCCAGCAGGTCGGCTGGTGATTCCTGGCCGGCCATGGGCTAGCTCGACTCGACGGTCCTGAGGAACGCGGTGAGCGCATCCCACCACGGGCCGGTGTTCTCGAACTGCGGGCTGTGCCCGGCCTGCGGAATGACGGTCATCGTGGCTCCGCCGATTGCCTCGGTCATGCGCTGTGAGTGACCGAGGAAGGGCGTGTCTTGGTCCCCGGCGATCAGGAGTGCGGGAAGCGATCCTGGCAGCTGGCGCAGGGACTCCAGCCGGTCGGGGGCGGAGATGAATTCCGGTGCCATCGCCGCGTACAGCCCGGGCGAAGTGGCCCGGAGCTTGTGATCGCAGAACTCGGCGTAGCCAGGCTTGTCGTCCAGCAGCTTCTGGTGGGCCGGAGTGTGCAGCGGCCCCTCCCGTCCGGCGGTGAGGTTAGCCAGGGCGTCCATTCCCTCGGCCCGGACCACGGCGACAGCGCCCGCGACCAGTTCGGGGCTCAGGTGCTCCAGCGGTCCGTGGGCGGTGTCCATCAGGATCAGGCCGGCCAGCCGCGACGGCTCGGCGATGGCCATGAACTGGGCGACCATGCCGCCCATCGAATGGCCCAGCAGGACGAACCGGTCCCAGCCAAGCGCGTCGGCCAGGCGGAGCCCGTCATCGGCCATCAGCTTGAACGAATAGGCCGACTCTTCCGGCGGTTTTGAGCTTTTCCCGTGACCACGCAGATCAGGAGCGACGGCGTGCCAGCCGACGGCGGCGAGCCGGTCCAGCCAGGGTGTGAAGTCTTCCTTGGCGCCGGTGAAGCCGTGCACCAGGAGCAGTGGGCGCTGCCCGGCTCCAGACTCGGCGATCCGGAGTTGGACATCGCCGAGGTCTATGTTTCGCTCTGCCACCATGGTCACGTCATACCCTAACGGCAGACGTTGATGATCTCGCATCTCGACCGGCCCGGCTTACGGTGATCAAGCCGGGCCGGTCTAGGTGCTGGCTAACGCCCGTGCGCCTTAACTTCAGTGCGCGGCGTCGTACTGCGCCAGCACATCGGCGCTGATCCGGCCGCGCTCGGCGATGGCCATGCCCTGGTCCTGCGCCCACTTACGGACGGCAGACAGGTCCGACCTGGACCTGGCGTTGCGGATCGGCCGGCGCAGAGCCATACGGCGGCCAGCATCGATGAAGGGCGCAAAGGATGCCTTCATTTTCGCCTGATTGCCGGGGGCGAGGTCTATCTCATAACCCTGGCCCTCGAAGCTGAAAGCCACGGTCTCGGCACCTGCCGAGCCGTCGATGTCGTCAGTTACAACTACGCTCACGGTCTTGGACATGTCACTCCACTGCCTAGGTGAGCCATGCGAAAGGCGCTCGTGCGCCGCAACTCTCCGGGGGGGCATTCGGGGAGCCGCATGGGGAAATGCGGATGTTTTAACAAACACGATACCGCGTCAAAGCAAATTCTAATGCCTGATTAGTGAGTCACCACGCAGAATCTTTCCGATCCTGGTCCGGCATCTTTCCGATCCGGACCGTCAATCAACATATCGTTGACAACGGGATGTTGAAGGTTTAGGGTACGCGTATGGCGGGTTCGGATCAGGAACAGGCAGCCCGGGAAGCAGATGGCCGCAAGCGCTTGCTTGAAGCTGGCGGTGAATCTATTCCTCGGGCGCCCTGGCTGCATGGTGCTCAGCCTCCGCCAGCGGTCGACCTGATTCAATTCGCCGCCTGGCAAGCTCGCAATTCCCGCCTTAGTCGCACCGACCTGCTCGCTGCCCTGGCACTGCTGCCCGCCGCCAGAGCGGAAGTTGACCAGCTTGAAGCGGGGCTGCTGTTCGCGGCCCGGGCCGATGGGCTTTCCTGGTCGCGTATATCGCTGGCGATGGGCCTTCAGTCGCCTCAGGCTGCTCAGCAGCGACTCGGGCGGGTAGCTGGCCGGGCCAGCCGGGAATCGGGCCGGACCGCCGGTGACTTACCAGTCCGCGGCTGATGACCTGGCGCTGCACGGCGTTCGCGTGCTCGGCTGCCCGACCGCGGCCCGCATCGCCGGCCGTTACGACCTTGACTCGCGCGCGACGACGGAAAGCTTGCTGGACTTCGAGGCCAGGGGCTGGGTTCGGCAGCTGAGCTTCGCCGGAACCTCGGGATGGTCGATGACGGACGCTGGCCGCCAGGAGGACGAGCGGCGGCTAGCCGCCGAACTTGACCGGGCCGGGGCCAGGCCCGACGTCATCGCGCTGCACGCCGACTTCGGTCCGCTCAACCGCCGGCTGGGTGTCGCCTGTACCGACTGGCAGCTCCGCCCGGAGCCGGGCGATCCCCTGGTGTTCAACGACCATTCCGACTGGCGCTGGGATGACCGGGTCCTGCGTGAGCTGGCCAGCCTGGATAAATCTTTCACCCGGCTATGCGATCAGCTGGCTGGATGCCTGAGTCGTTTTGAGAGCTATGCGGGCTGTTTCTCCGCCGCCCTGGCTAAGGCGCGATCCGGGCAGCGGGCCTGGATCGACGCTCCCGATCGGGACTCCTGCCACCTTGTCTGGATTCAATTCCACGAGGACCTGCTCGCCACTTTGGGCCTGCCGCGCGGATCCGGCGACTGAGGGCGCACGAACTGATTCTTGCTGTGCGACTGTCATATGCGGAGCGCCAGCGGCAGACATTGTGTAACCGCCCATAAACCCAGGGTCATATCCCGCCGACACCGGATAAGCCGTCGCTGCTGACCGAATCACGGTGATCGGCTGACGAGATCCTTACGTCCGCCCGGAATAACGTTGGCCACCGGTTGGCACGGCCGCGACCTTTCGGCCGGTGGTGTTTGCCGATCGATTAAGGCGTTGGCATTCAGGGGGGAAAATGCGTCGCGAGGCTCGGCCGTGCGTGAGCAGGCTGATGACGACCCGCAGGCGCTGCCCGCGACTGTTTTCACGTGTCTTGGTGGCGGTGGTACTCGCGGCCGGCACGACGGTGGTAGGCACGATGACCTCTTTTACCGCCGCTCAGGCGGCCGGAACCGTGCTGTTCAATCAGCCGTTCAAGGACAATACGGTCGACGGCCCGGTCGGCTCGGTCAAGTTGCCGAGCGCGCCAACCGGGAGCACCAACTCAGCCTGCCTCACCGCGTCGGGCAACTCCACCGCTAATCCGCTGGCCAGCTGCCCGTCGCCGAACGACGCCCAGGGGTCAGGCACTCTGCGGCTTACGCCCGACTCGGGCTCGAAGGTGGGCGGTGTGTTCGCGACCACCACCCTCCCCACCTCCCAGGGGCTCGACGCCACGTTCAACACGTTCCAGTACGGCACCGCGACGCCGGCCGGAGCGGACGGCATCGGGTTCGTGCTCGCCGCGACCGATCCGTCCAACCCGTCGGTTCCGACCACGATCGGGCCGACCGGGGGGTCGCTCGGCTATTCGGCCACGGGCTCCAGCAGCGGTCTTGTCGACGGTTACCTGGGAGTCGGGCTCGACACGTACGGGAACTTCAGCAGTCCGACCTACGAAGGCACCGGCTGCACGAACCCGTCGAACATCGCCAAGCAGATGCCGGGCCAGGTCGTCGTACGCGGCCCCGGTAACGGCACGGTCGGGTACTGCCCGGTTCAGAGCAGCGCCGCGACCGCGAGCTCGGCGGCGCTGACGCTGGCCGCCTCGACCAGGACCGCGTCGACGATCCCGGTCGAGGTGGTGATCAACCCGACCACGTCGGCGCTAACGACCGCGTCCGGCCTCTCGGTGCCAGCCGGCGACTACGACGTGACCTTCACCCCGATCGGCGGCACCTCCACCAACCTGGTCCACGCGCTGCCGACGGTGCCGTCAGGGCTTTACCCGTCGAGCTGGGTCAACTCCAGTGGCATACCCAAGCAGCTCACCTTCGGCTGGCTCGGCTCTACCGGCGCGGTGCTCGACTTCCACGAACTCAACAACGCGCTGGTGACAAGCCTGAACCCGGTGCCCATCCTCGCGATCTCGCAGACCAGCTATGCGGCCGCCACACTGTCCGCCGGCAGCCCGATCACCTATGTGATCAACGGCAGCGCCTCTGGGCCGACCGAGAACCAGCCGGTCACGATCACCGAGACCGTGCCGACCGGCGCGAAGCCGGTGTCCGCCTACGGCACCGGGTGGACCTGCGGGGCGCCGAGCGGCCAGCAGATCTCCTGCACCAGCACAGGCAGCACGTTTACCAGTGGCACCATCACCGTCAACGCGATAGCAACCGGCAGCACGCTGACCTCGGCCACGGTCGCGAGCGGCACGTCGGCGACTATCTCCTCATCCGACGGCAGCCCGGCCACGGCGACCGCGACAGCGGGCACCCTGCCGACTACGCCCACCGTCACCGGCATCAGCCCGACCAACGGTGCCGCTGGCGGCGGCAACTCGGCCACGATCACCGGCACCAACCTGACCGGCGCCACCGCGGTGGAGATCGGCACCACCGCCGAGTTCAGCGCCGGGACGCCGACCACGCTCGTGCTCTGCTCTTCGCCTGCGGCGGGCTGCTTCACGATCACGAACTCGACCACGATCGCGATCTCGTCCATGCCAGCGCACGCGGCCGGGTCGGTGACCGTCAAGGTGGTCAGCACCGGCATCGCCGGCAGCACCAGCTATACCTACAACACTGGCCCCGCCCTGGTCTTTCCATCGCCGCCGGGCGGAGAGGTCGGCGTCTCTTACAGCGACCCGCTCACGGTAACCGGTGGCACCAGCCCTTTTACCTGGACGATCAGCTCAGGGTCACTCCCTCCTGGCCTGTCGATCGGCTCATCCAGCGGCACGATCTCCGGTACCCCGACGACCGCCGGCACCTATTCATTCACGGTGAAGGTCACCGACAACGCCGGGCTGAGCGCCACCGAGGACACGTCGATCACGATTGTCCCCGGACCGTCGCTGACATTCGGCACGCCGCCGGGTGGCTGGACCAACACCGTGTACACCGACACGCTCACCGCCACCGGCGGCACCACGCCCTACACGTTCTCGATCTCCAGCGGAAGCCTGCCGACCGGCCTCAGCCTGTCCAACTCGGGCGTGATCAGCGGCACGCCGACCGCGACCGGCACCTTTTCGTTCACGGTCAAACTGACCGACGCCAACGGCCAGACCACTACCAAGGCCACCAGCATCACGATCGCGGCCGGCGTCTCGACCAACTTCGCCGCGCCGCCGTCTGGCGTGGTCGGAGCGGTCTACTCCGACACGCTGACCGCGACCGGCGGCACTACGCCTTATACCTGGTCGGTGAACACCGGCACGCTGCCGCCCGGCATCACGCTCAGCTCGGCCGGCGTGCTCTCCGGCACCCCGACCACGGCCGGCAACTACACGTTCTCGGTGAACGTGATCGACGCCAACGGCGGCATCGCCACCACCTCGATCACGCTCGTCGTCACCACCGCGCCGGTGCTGACGATCAACTCCACCGCGAGCACGTCCACCACCACTCCGGGATCGACGGTCACCTACACGATCACCGCGACCAACGCGGGCGCGGTCGCGATCAGCGGCGCTACGCTCACCGACAACCTGACCGGCGTGCTCGATGACGCCACATTCAACAATGACGTGACCACGACCTCTGGGTCCATCGGCTTCACCAGCCCGAACCTGACCTGGACAGGAAACCTGGCGATCGGCGCGGTGGCGACGATCACGTTCTCGGTCACGGTCCAGAACCCCGATACCGGCGACAAGGCCATGACCAGCAAGGTCACCTCGACGACCACGGGCAGCAACTGCGCCAGCGGCAGCTCAGACACCCGCTGCTCGAACACCGTGACCGTGCTGGTGCCCGGGCTGACGATCTCGCTGACCGCAGGGTCGGGCACGTCCTCGCCGGGCTCGTCGGTGTCCTACACGGTCACGGCCACTAACTCGGGCCAGACCGCCTATACCGGGACCTCGCTCACCGTCTCCCTGGCCTCGGCGATCGACGACGCCAACTACAACAGCGACGCGACGGCTACGGCCGGATCGGTCAGCTTCACGAGCCCGAATCTGACCTGGACCGGCAACGTCGCGGTTGGCGCCACGGTCACGATCACGTTCTCGATGACCGTGAAGAATCCCGATACTGGCGACAAGGCGATAGCGACCAAGGTGACTTCGGCGGCGGCGGGAAACAACTGCCCAAGCGGCAGCACCGACTCCCGGTGCTCGAACACCGTGCAGGTCCTAGTGCCCGGCCTAACCATCGTCGCGTCGGCCGGCAGCGGCACGACGACCCAGGGCGCGACCGTCAGCTACACGATCACGGTGACGAACTCAGGTGACATCGCCTATACAGGAGCGACGTTCACCGATCCGCTGTCGGCCGTGCTCGACGACGCCACCTACAACAGCGACGCGACGGCTACGGCCGGATCGGTCAGCTTCACGAGCCCGAACCTGACCTGGACCGGCAACCTCGCCACCGGGGCGAGCGCGACGATCACGTTCTCGGTTACCGTGAACAATCCCGACACCGGCGACGCGATCCTGGCCAGCACGATCACCTCGACCACCAGTGGCAGCAACTGCGCGAGCGGCAGCAGCGACTCGCGGTGCTCGGTCAGCATCCCGGTCGCCATCCTCACGATCGTGAACACCTCGGGCGTGCCGACTACCACGCCCGGGTCCGTAGTGCGGTTCACTGCGACGTTCACCAACGCGGGGCAAGTGGCCTACACCGGGATCACGATCTCGGACCCGGCGACCGACGTGTTCGATGACGCGACCCCGAACGGCGACCAGACCGCGACCTCCGGCACGCTTGTCCTGACCGCGACCGGCATCTCGTGGACCGGGAGCATCCCGATCGGCGGCACGATCACCGTCACCGGCACCGTCACCGTCAACAACCCGGACACCGGCAACAAGCTGCTCGCGGCGACGATCGTGACCTCCGCGGCCGGCAGCAACTGCCCGGCCGGCGGCACCGACCCGCGGTGCTCGGTCAGCGTGCCGGTCCTCGTCCCCGGACTCACCCTCACCCCGGCGGCGGACGCCTCCACGGCCGTGCCCGGGCAGAAGGTCACCTACACGGTGACGATCAACAACAGCGGGCAGACCGCTTACACCGGGATCAGCGTCGCCGACTCGTTCACCGCCGCGCTCGATGACGCGGCCTACGACAGCGACGCCTCGGCCACCACCGGCAGCGTCAGCTATTCGAGCGGAGTGCTGACCTGGACCGGCAACCTGGCCGCCGGGGCGAGCGCCGTCGTCACGTTCTCGCTGACGGTCAATAACCCCGATACCGGCGACAAGAGCATGGTCAGCACCGTCACCTCGGCCGCTGTCGGCAGCGGCTGCCCGGTGTCGTCACCGCCGGCCGGGTGCACATTGTCGGTCGTCGTCTTCACGCCCGGCCTGACCATCAGCAAGACCGCCAGTACCGCGACGGCGACTCCCGGCCAGGTGGTCACCTACACGATCACGGTGACCGACTCCGGCCAGACTCCGTACACCGGGGCGACGTTCACCGACAGCTTGTCCGGCGTCATCGACGACGCCACCTACAGCAACGACGCCTCGGCTACCTCGGGCACCGTCAGCTACGCGAGCCCGATCCTGACCTGGACCGGGAACCTGGCCGTCGGTGCGACCGCGACGATCACCTACTCGGCGCAGGTGAACAACCCCGATACCGGTGATAAGAGCATGGTCAACACGGTGACCTCGCCGACCACGGGAAACAACTGCCCGGCCTCAGGCGGCGACTCCCGCTGCACTGTCACCGTCACGGTGGTTAACGCGTCGACGCTGACGTACGCGGTGGCCTCGGACATCTCGTCGGCAGCGGCCGGGCAGACCATCCACTACACGATCACCGCGGCGAACTCCGGCCTATCCACCTTCAGCGGCGCGTCGTTCACCGAGTCGCTGTCCGGGCTGCTCGATGACGCCATCTACAACGCGGACGCCTCGGCTACCACGGGCACGGTGAGCTTCTCCAGCCCGAATCTGAGCTGGTCAGGCAACGTCCCGGCGTCCAGCACCGTCACGATCACCTACTCGGTCACGGTCAACAATCCCGACACCGGGAACATGATCCTGACCAGCGCGCTGACCTCCGCCGATTCGGGCAATAACTGCCCGGCGGGTAACAGCGACCAGCGCTGCACGAACACCGTCACCGTGGCCCAGCTCGCGATCGTCAACAGCGCCAACGTCTCCAGCACCACGCCGGGCAGCGTGATCCGGTTCACGGGCACGTTCACCAACACCGGCCAGACCCCCTACGTCGGCATCACCATCTCCGAGGACCTCTCCGATGTGGTGGACGACGCGACCGGGAACGGCGACCAGACCGCGACATCGGGCACGCTGATCCTGACCGCTACGGGCATCGACTGGACCGGTGATATCCCGGTCGGAGGCACGGTCACAGTCACCGGCACGCTCACGGTCAACGATCCGGATACCGGCAATAAGGTAATCGCCGGGGCCGTCGACACCACGGCGCAGGGCTCCAACTGCCCGTTGGGAAGCACCGACCCGGCATGCTCGGTCAGCCTCCCGGTGCTGATCCCGGCTCTTTCCATCACGCAAAACGCCAACGCCGGCTTCGCGCTGCCCGGGCAGACGGTTACGTTCACCGTGACGATCGACAACACCGGCCAGACCGCCTACACCGGCACGTCCGTCGCTGCCGATATAGGCAACTCGTTCGACGACGCCAGCTACGACAATGACGCGGCCACCACTAGCGGCGCGGTGTCCTACGCCAGCGGCGTCGTGACATGGACCGGAGACCTCGCGGTCGGCGCGACGGTGACGCTGACCTACTCGTTGACGGTCAACAACCCCGACACCGGCGACAAGCAGGTGATCAGCACGCTGAACTCAGCTGCGGCCGGCAGCACCTGTCCGCCGGCCGGAGCCGCTTGCACTCTGGACGTCCCGGTCCTGACCCCGTTGCTGACCAGCGTGGTCTCCGCGAGCCCGACGACCGCCGTCGCGGGCAGCACGGTCACATACACGGTCACGATCACCGACGCGGGCCAGATCCCCTATGGCGGAGCGAGCGTCACCGACTCGCTGGCCGACGTGATCGACGACTCGGCGTACAACAACGACGCTTCGGCGACGTCGGGCTCAGTGAGCTTCACAAGCCCGAACCTGACCTGGACTGGGAACCTGTCACCGGGCAATTCGGCGACCGTCACGTTCACCGTGACCGTAGACAGCCCGCTCACCAGCGACTACACGATGGTCAGCGTGCTGACTTCGGCCGCGGCCGGCACTAACTGCGCGGTCGGCAGCACCGACCCGCGCTGCACGAGCACCGTCCTGATCAGCAGCCTGCAGATCACGAACACCGCTGGCAGCAATACGACTAGCCCCACCGACCAGGTGAACTACACGGTCACGATAAGCAATCCCGGGCAGACCACCTACACCGATGTGACCGTCACCGACGACCTGACCGGCCTGCTTGACGACGCCACCTTCGACAACGACGCGGTCGCGACTACCGGCGCGATCGAGTTCGACACTCCGGGCCTGGAGTGGAACGGCACGCTCGCGCCCGGCGCCTCGGCCACCGTCACGTTCTCGGTCACGGTGAACAATCCCGATACCGGCGACAAGACACTGACCAGCACGACCACGACCACGGCGGACGGGACCAACTGCCCGGTCGTCAGCCCGGCCGCGTCCTGCACGGCGACCGTCACCGTGCTCACCCCGGCGCTGACGATCACCAAGACCGCGAACGTCGCCACCACCACGCCCGGCTCGGTCGTCGGCTATACGATCACGATCGCCAACACAGGTCAGACGACCTACACCGGCGCCACCCTCACCGACGACCTGACCGGCCTGCTCACCGACGCCGCCTACAACAACGACGCGAACGCGACCATCGGCGCGGTCTCTTACGCCAGTCCCACCTTGACCTGGACCGGCAGCCTGGCTCCTGGGGCCACGGCCGTGATCACCTACAGCGTGACCTTGAACAATCCCGACCTCGGAGAGAACCTGCTGGTCAACACCGTCGCCTCGAGCGCAATCGGCAGCACCTGCCCGCCGGGCAGTGCCAACTCGGCTTGCACCGTATCTGTCCCGGTGCTGACGCCAGGCCTGACGATCATCAAGTCCGCGAACGTCGCTACCACCGACCCAAGCTCGGTGGTCAATTACCAGATCGTTGTTACCGACTCCGGGCAGACCAGCTACTCGCCGGCGACCGTCACCGACAACCTCAGCGGAGTACTCGACGACGCCACGTACAACAATGACGCCGTCGCGCCCAGCGGCTCGTTCAGTTACTCGTCCCCGACCCTTACCTGGTCGGGCAACCTCAATCCCGGCCAGACGGTCACGATCACTTACTCAGCGACGGTCCTCGACCCGGAGACCGGCGACCGAACCATGACCAACTCGGTCGCCTCGACGGCACCGGGCAGTACCTGCCCGCCCGGCAGTTCCAGCTCCGCCTGCTCGGTATCGGTCTCGGTGGTGGCGGGCGCGCTGACGATCACCGTGCCAGGCACCGCCTCGCTGGGCAGTTCCGCTCCCGGCACCACCCTGACCGGCAACTTCGGCACCGTCCAGGTGATCGACAACCGCGGCTTCGGCGCCAACTGGACGGCGACTGTCTCGTCATCGGCGTTCACCACCGGCACCGGGACCGGGGCGCAGGTGATTCCGCCTGCCGACGTGGAGTACCTGATCGGCGCCCTCGTCCAGCCGACCGGGCCGGCCAGCTTCAGCTTCGCCCCTGACCTGGTGCTCAACACCTCACCCCAGACCGTAGTCTCGGCTTCCAACGTCCAGGGCAACACCAGCGTGATCTGGAGTCCGCTGCTCGAGATCCACATCCCGGCGGGCGCGGTCGGCGGTACCTACACCGCCGTTGTCACCCACTCGGTCTCCTGACCGGCTGGCGAGGCTGCCTGCGCCACAGCGTTGTGCCTGGGCAGCCAGGCCAGCCAGTTCGGCAGGTACCAGTTCCAGCGGCCGAGCAGCTTCATCGACGCGGGCAGCAGCACCGCCCGCACCAGCGTGGCGTCGAGCAGCACGGCGACGGCGAGCCCGACCCCCGCCTGCTTGAGGTCCAGTGAACTGGCCGTGCCGAACAGCGCGAACACGCCGAACATGACCAGCGCCGCGCTGGTGACCACGCCCGCCGTCCGGCTGATCCCGGTCCGCAGCGCTTCGGTGTTGGACAGGCCCGCGTCGATGCCCTCGCGGACCCGGCTGAGGATGAAGATGTGGTAATCCATCGACAGCCCGAACAGCACCACGAACAAGAACACCGGCAGCCACGCGATGATCGAGCCGTCGGAGCTGAACCCCAGCAGCGACTGGGCCCAGTGCTGCTGGAAGACTGCCGCCAGCACTCCGAACGACGCGCCCACGGACAGCAGGTTCAGCGAGATCGCGGTCACCGGAATCACGACTGATCTGAAGGTCACAAGCAGCAAGAGGAAAGCTAGCACCAGGACCAGTCCTATTACGTAGGGCAGGCCGTGCCGCATCTGGGTCGTGAAGTCGACATCGCGGGCGGCGTCGCCGGTGACGGCCACCGCGACGCCGGGAACCTGTCCGACCGTCGCCGGGATGAGCCGGTCGCGCAGTACGGTCACCGCGTCCCGGCTCGCCGCGTTGTCGGCCAGCCCGGTCAGCGGCAGCGCGAGCGTCTCCGCCCGCCGGTCGGCGCTGACGTCGACCGCGAACGGCGGGTGAGCGATCCCGCGCGCCGCCGCCAGCGACTCGAGCCTGCCTACCTGCGACCGGGCGGACAGCAGGGCCGCCGGTGAGCCGGTGAGCACGACGACCGCCGGGGAGGACGCGCTCGGGAACTTGGCGTCGATCTGGGACTGGAGCCTGGCCTGGCCGCTGCCCGACAGCGCGAAGCTGTTAGGGAACGCCAGGCGCATGCCCGCCGCCGGCAGCGCGAGCGCGATCAGCACGGCCGCCGTCACCGCGAGCCAGGCGACCGGCCTGCGCAGCACCCGGCCGACCAGCTTCGGCCAGAACTTCGAGTCATCGCCGCTGCCCAGATGCGGCAGGAACGGGATCACCCCGGCGTCCATCCGCCGTCCCAGCAAGGCGAGCACGGCCGGCAGCACCGTCACCGAGCCGGTCACGGCGCAGGCGATCACCGCGATCGTCCCGCTCGCGATCGCGTTGAAGATGGCCGAGCCGATCGCGAACTGGCCGGCCATCGCGGCCGCGACCGTGCTGCCCGCGATGACGACCGTCCGGCCGGACGTGCGCGCGGTCGTCTCCAGGGCGGCTTTCGCGGACAGACCCCGGTTGCGCTCCTCGCGCGAGCGGATCACGTAGAACAGCGCGTAGTCCACGCCGACCGCCATCCCGATCAGCAGCACGACCGTCTTGACGCTGGGGTCCAGCGGGAACAGGTGGCTGATCGGGCCGAGCAGGCCGAACGCCGCCACCACGGCGGTCACCGCGAGCAGCACCGGCACGATCGCTGCGACCAGCGCGCCGAACGCGATCAGCAGCACCAGCAGCGTCACCGGCACGGACAGCCGCTCGGCTCGCTGCAGGTCGTTGCTGGTGACGGAGTCGTTGACCCACTGCGCGCTGATCCGCTGGTGGTCGGCGTTGAACCCGGCGACCGCCCAGGTGATCGCGGTCGGCGAGACGCCGCGGGTGACCAGCCCGGTCAGCAGCGCCGAGTGCTGATCGGCGCCGGCCTGCGTTGTCACCGGCCCTCCGAAGCTGTGCCGCATGACCGCCGAAACCTGCGCGATGGCGACCTTGAATGACGCGCCGGTGACCGGCACCGAGCCGCTGTGCAGGTAGATCGCCGTGGTCTGGCCGGGACCGACCAGGTGGGCGTTCTCTTGCGCGTCGCCGCGAGCGGACTGGCCGACCGAGCCGTCGGTCAGCTGCCGGGATCCGGTGGCGATCAGCAAGCCGATCGAGATGAGGACAAAGGCCAGCCAGACGGCGATTGCGAGCCAGGGATGCCTGATACTCCAGCGTCCGACCGCAGCGGGGGAGAAATGGTCTGCCATGGTATCGAGGGTGCCGCTCGGACCGGCCCGGACGACAGACGGGCAGCCGGAGTCTTGAGGTAGGGCTAGCCGGTAGGCGCTCGGCCTACTTTGGGCACGGATTAGTGGGCACCGAGGAAGGTCACCACCGCCAGGACCCGCCTGTGGTCATCCGGGGAAGAAGCCAGCCGCAAAGTTTCAAAAATATTCTTGACGTGTTTTTCAATGGTGTGTTCGGTAACGCAGAGCCGTTCGGCGATGCCCTTGTTGGAGCGGCCCTCGGCCATCGCGGCGAGCACTTCACGCTCGCGGCCGGTGAGGCCGGCCAGCGGATCGTCGACCCGGCGCCGGTCCACGAGCTGGCTCACCACCGCCGGGTCGAGCACCGAACCGCCCGCGCCCACCCGGCGGACGCTGGCCGCCAGCTCGGCCAGATCGGACACGCGTTCCTTCAGCAGGTAGCCGACGCCCTGGGTGCCGGCTGAGAGCAGTTCGACCGCGTAGCTGGCGTGCACATGCTGGGACAGCACGAGGATGCCTACCCGCGGATGACGCTGGCGGATCGACTTCGCGGCGCGCAGGCCCTCATCGGTGTGCGTCGGCGGCATCCTGATGTCGACGATCGCGACATCGGGGGAGCTGGCCTTGACCTGATCGAGCAGTTCGTCGGCGTCGCCGGCCAGGCCGACGACCTCGAAGCCGGTCTCGGTCAGCAGGCGGGCGAGGCCCTCCCGCAAGATCACGGCGTCGTCGGCTACGACTACTCGCATGGCAGCTCCGCTCGCAGTCTCGTCCCTTGGCCGGGCGGGCTGGACAGGGTCAGCGTTCCGCCCAGGGCCTCGATCCGGTCGGTGAGGCCGCGCAGCCCGGTGCCCCCGTGGTGGCTGGCAGTGTGTTGGCTGACAGCGCCTTGACCACTACTGGCGGCGCCGCCGACACCATCATCGTCGACCAGCACGGTGAGAAGGCCCGGCTGCCAGCTGGCGATGATACTGACCTGCCTGGCCGCCGAGTGCTTGGCCGCGTTGGCGAGCGCCTCGCTGACCATGAAGTAGGCGGCGCTCTCCACCTGGTCCGGGAGCCTGGCTTCGATCTCGGTCTGGACCGTGGTCGGCAGCGGTGCCCGGCGGGCCAGTTCGTCTAGTGCGGCCGGCAGCCCGCGCTCGGACAGGATCGCCGGATGAATGCCCTGGGTCAGGTCGCGCAGTTCGGCCAGCGCCGCCGCCAGGTCGGCTCTGGTCTGCTGCACCAATGGCCTGGCACCGGCCGCGGTCGCGGGCAGCCGCGATTCGAGCAGGCCAAGTGACAGCGCGATCGAGACCAGGCGCTGCTGGGTACCGTCGTGCAGGTCGCGTTCGATCCGCCGGCGTTCGGCGTCCGTGGCCTCGATCAGGCGGGTGCGGGAGGCCAAGAGCTCGGCGAGCCTCGCCCGCAGTTCGGCTTGCAGTCGCTCGTTCTCCAAGGTCAGGGCGGCAGCGGCGCAGACCGAGTCAACCAGGGCCTCGTTATGCTCAAGGGCCGCGTCGCAGGTGAGCATGGCGATGGGGTGGCCGTCGCGTTCGACCACGGTCTGCAGCCGGCCGGACGCCGGGACCGGCCGCTCGATCGGGTTGCCGTCGCGGTCGACGAAGCGCGACTCGGCCGCGAACCAGTACCCGAGGGTCAGCGAAGGGTCGCCGAGCGCCCGTGCCAGCGCTGCGCGCAGGTCCAGCGCCGACTGGGGGGTGCCAAGCTCGACGATCAGCCGGGCGACCGCGCCGCGAGCCAGCCACCGCTGGGCGAACACGATGAGGATCGCCAGCGGCACGGCGGAGAGCGCGTAGCCGGCGATCCGGCTGAGCAGCAGGTTCGTCCCTGAGCTGACGATGTCAGCGGCGAGCGAGCCGATCAGCGCCACCGCGGCGACGATCCCGGTGAGCAGCAGCGGGATCATCGCCCGCCGCTGGGCCTGGCTGGCCCTGACCAGCCGCACCCCGAGCAGGCCGACCGTGATCGCCAGCACCACGAGCCCGCCCGTCCGCTGGAACTGCACGAGCCCGTAGGCGACCGGCCGGTCGCTGGTCACCCGCAGCAGGTTGGCCGGGCAGGAGATGCAGATGATCGCGCGTGACTGAGCGAACAGCAGGTACGACCACTGCACGATCGTGACGAGGCCGAGTGCGACGGCGCAGAGCACTTGGTCGAGCACGGTCCACAGGCGGCCGGACGGGAACGAGAGGATCACGTAAAGGAAGCCGGCCAGGTAGGTGACCTGAAACACCTGGCCGAGGGTGAACAGCACCGAGCCGTTCGCCTCCTGCAGCAGCCCGGCGAAGTACGCGAACCCGGTCGCGACCATGACCGGGCCGAGCCTGGGCGCCGATCCGGCCCGCCAGGAGGCTAGCCCGCTGCCGATGAACGACCAGCCGACCAGCAGCTCAATCGGATCCCCGGGCAGCAGCAACTGCCGGATCGGGCCGTAGCTGGCGGCCCAGACCGCGCCAACGCCGGCCAGGAACCCGGACGCCGCGAGCACGATCAGCAGCGCGTCCGGCAGACGTGGTGCGGCCAGGCCGCCGCCGCGGGCGTTTCCGGCCCACTCCAGTTGCACCGCCACCACACCGCCAGAAGGCTGCCGATTCTGCCTAACCTCTATTGAACCCCGTCACCGCTGCGGCTGACTGTACTGCCGGTTAGCGACTGATTGGCGGGGGAGCCTTGAGGGGTGAGCATGCAGGCAGCGCGGCCAGATGACCGGGACGAAACCCAAGAGCAGCGCGATGATCGCAACCTGATCGAGTTGCTGCAGGAACTGCGGGTGGCCGGGCTGGGCGTGCAAGTGCTGTTCGGGTTCTTGCTGGCACTGCCGTTCACCACGCGGTTCGTCCAGCTCAGCCATGCTCAGCGCGGGCTGTACGTCGGCATCTTGGTGGTATCGGCGCTGGCCACCGCGCTGCTGCTCGGGCCGGTGGCCTACCACCGGATTGTGTTCCGGCTGCGGCAGAAGGAGCACCTGGTCCGGGCGGCGAACGCGATGGCCATCGGCGGACTGGCGGCCGTCGCCCTCGCGGTGTCAGGCACCGTGTGGCTGGTGGTCAGCTACGTGGTCAAGGGCGACGGCGCGTACATTATCGGCGGTTGCGTGGCGGTCGTGTTCGTCGTCTTGTGGTTCGCGTTTCCGCTGGTGCGCCGGGCGCAGGCGGAGCGGCGCGGCTAGACCCGGCGCCAGCGGGCCTCGACGAACAACGAGTACGCGCCGAAGATCACGAGGCCGGCCGCTATCAGGGCAAGAAGGAATGGCCCGAGCGGGGTATGGGCGAACGAGCGCAGCGTCGAGTCCATGCCTTTCGCCTTGCCTGGGTTGTCCTCGATTCCGGCGACGACGAAGAAGACACCTGCACCGGCGAACACCAGCCCGCGGGCGATGCCGCCGATCAAGCCGAGCCAGTTCGCGAGTTTCCGCTGCCCCGTGGTCATCTGGCCGGTCTGCAGCGTCTTCAGGAAGGCGCGCTTCCATGCCTGCCAGATCAGGTAGCCGCCGGCGCCAATCAGCACGAGACCGACGATGACCACCGCGATCTGACCGCCCGGGTACTTCATCAGCGTGGCGGTCAGGTCCGAGGACTGCTGGTTGCTCGACTTCGGCGCGCCTGACCCAAGCGCGAACTTGAACGTGCTGTAGGAAAGAAAGGCGTATAGCGCGGCCTTGAAGAGCACCAGCAGTCGCTCGCCGACCTTGTTCTCGCCGGCCTCAGGGCCGCCGAAGGCCGCCTCGGATAGCCGCCACAGTGCGAGACCGGCGAACCCGATCGCGAGCAGCCAGAGCGCGAACATCCCGACGCTAGTAGAGCCAACGACCTCAAGTGCCCCCCGGTTGTCGGCCGAAGCCGGGGCATGGCCGAACGCGATCATCAGCGCGATCCAGCCGATGAGGATGTACATCACGCCCCGGGCCGCGAATCCGGCCTTAGCCAGACCCTTGAGAGTCTTCGACCTGGCGGCCTGGCGGCCGCGTGCCTTCGCGCGGTAGCCGCTTTGCCGTGCTGTTCTGGTGGCCATTGCGCCTCCTTAAGTCCTGACGCAACTGCCCGCGCTCCTGCGTTTCATGCGGGCGGCGTTCTGGCCGGCGGCGTTCGAGGCGATTTAGCGATTAGGGTTGGCCGCCTGCTCGGGTGCGGCGCTCCAGCCCCGGTAGGCGGGCTCGTAGCCGGGATCGGCGCCCCGGCCCTTGGCCACCAGCACGCCGCGCCTGGTCAGGGACCGCAACGCCCGCTGAACGGCGCGTTCGTCCAGCCCGGCCGAGGTCGCTATATCAGCCGTCTTCACCTGGTAGCCGATGAACTCGAGCGTTGCGATGGCCTCGTACACCTGCGCCTCGACATCACTGAGGCTGATCTGATCGGGGAAGGGCTGTTCACTGTCGGCCGTCAAGGAAGCTCACCTCCGGTCGCATCTGCATGCTTGCCGTCCTGGCTCGCACTGCTCTGGCTCGCACTGACCGGCTCGGACTACCCGGATGCTTGACCGCTGAACATCGGGTTGGTCGGCTGAGTTGGTCGGCCCGTACGGGGTAGCGATGGCCGATGCCCCGATCCAAGGACGCCGCCGCCCAGACCGAGACCCGCCGCACCGTGATCGTCGCGGGGCTGGCGAACATCGTCGTCGCCGCGATCAAGGTCGTGGCCGGCGTGCTGACCGGCTCGAGCGCCATGCTGGCCGAGGCGGCACACTCCGCCGCCGACACGCTCAACCAGGCGTTCTTGCTGACCTCGCTGAGCCGCGGGCGCAAGCCGGCCGACGCGGTCCACCCATTCGGTTACGGGCAGGAGCGGTACTTCTGGTCGCTGCTCGCTGCGTTCGGGATCTTCATCGCCGGGGCCGGGTTCTCGATCTTCGAGGGGATCCTGGCGCTAAGCCGCCCCGAGTCCGGCAAGGACGTAGTCGTGGCCTACGTGGTGCTTGGACTGGCCGGGCTGGCCGAGTGCACCTCGTTCGCGCGGGCGTTCTGGCAGGTGAGGGGTGAGGCTAAGCGGGATCGCATCAGCGTGGGCGAACACGTCAAGACCAGCCCGGATACGACCGTGAAGACGGCCTTGTTCGAAGACTCGGTCGCGGTCATCGGTCTCGCGCTGGCGGCAGCGGGCATCGCGTTGCGTCAGCTGACGGGATCAAGCGCGTGGGACGGCGGCGCATCGATCGCGATCGGCGCTTTGCTGATCTTCGTGGCGATCAGGCTCGGCTCCGATAGCCGGGACCTGCTGATCGGCCGGGCGGCCGGCCCGCGCGATCTGGATCGGATCAGGGCCGAGATCGAGGCCGCGCCCGGGGTCGATGAGCTGCTCGAGCTGCTCACCATGTACATGGGACCTGACCACCTGATCGTCGCGGCCCGCGTCTCGTTCGCCGACGACATCAGTGCCGACGACGTAGAGGACCTGGCCGGCCGCATCGATTGCAAGCTAGCCGAGGTACTGCCGCAAACCCCGCACGTGTTCATCGACCCCACTCAAACCTCCCGCCCGGCCCGCCTGCCCGCCAACCCCGAGCCCGTCTAGCGACCGTAGGTCCCGCCGGGTTCAGGGTGAGGTCCGCGTCTGCGGCCTTCGCCCGGGCTGGCCCATTAAGCGGAAGCCTTTGAGGTGCTATTTGACGCAAAGGCTTCCGCATGATGAGTGCGGGGCTTAAACGCAGGGCGGGTCGGCCCCAGGGGCGCGGTGTCCGGGCGGGGGACGGCGTGTGGCGAGCCGGAGACGGGCTGTGGCTGATTTTCTGGGGCTGGTGTTGTGGTTGGGGCGAGAGTCGAGATTATGAGGTCGCCGTCCGGCCGGGCCGAGCGGATGAATCCGCACATTCACCCCTTGGAACCAGGGTGAATATGCGGATTCATCCGGATTGTCATGATGATCATGGTGGGGATCTGTGGTTGGTGGTGACGTTGAGGGCTGTGTGACTGAAGCGACTCATTCGGGTGCAGGGGACCGCTTTCGGAGTGCGAGGGGCCGCCGCTGCCGCGAGGGGCCGCCACTGTAGTGAAGCGCGCGCAGTCGGAGTGATGGGTGGCGGGTTGGCGGGTGGTGAACGGTTTGCCTGGGGGAGAGGTAGGCGATAGGACGCGCGGGGCAATCGATTGGTGACACAGCGTAGTCATAGCGATACGGTCTGCTCGGCGGTAGCGAGGCTGGCCGTGGTATGGACGGGGGAGAAGTGCTGGGAGAGGAGCAGCCGGGGCTGGGCGATGACTCGCAGCGGCAGTCCGGCGACGGGGGTTCTGGCGGGGAGCCGCAGCCGCAGACCGCGGCCGAGATCCTGGGCGAGGGCGGGGCGGCCGGAGGCCGCCGGGGGATTGCGACCAGGGTTGGCTTTACCGCTTCGGTCATCGCGGGGGTCGCGGTAGCCGTCGGGATCGGCGCGCTCGCCGTGGTGGCCAACACTAAGGGTTCCCATGGAGCCTCGGGCAGCGCGAGAGCGGTCGGCGCGCAGGCCAAGGGCACCACTGACGCCACGCCGCTCAAGATCGTGGCCGTGTCGCCGGCAACCAAGTCCAAGCATGTGAGCGGCGACACCACCGTTCAGATCGCGTTCTCCTCGAGGGTGGCCAGTTCGGTGGTGCCGGCCTTCCGTCCGGCGGTCCCTGGGCACTGGCAGGCCAGCGGCTCGATGCTGAGCTTCACGCCGAGCACGCCGTTCGCTCCGTCGACCCGCTACACCCTGATGATCCCGGGCGGGCGGCTGGGCTTGCGCTCGGCCGCTGGCGGCCTGCTCGCTAAGTCGAGGCGGGTCAGTTTCCAGACCGGGGGCTACTCGCAGATCCGGCTCGCCGAGGTGCTCAGCCAGCTCGGCTACCTGCCGATGACCTGGCAGGCGGCCGGCGGTGACGGGGTGACCGGGATGCCGACGAGCGGCGGCGGCGCCAACGGTGGCGTCGCCAACGGCCGTGCAGCGCACGGCGGTGTTGCGAAGAGCGGTGCGGGCAACGGCGGTGCGGGCGACGGCGGTGCCGGTAAGAGCGGTGCGGGCAACGGCGATGCGAGCAACGGCGATGCGGGCAACGGCGGCGCGGGCAACAGCGGTGCGGCGAACAGCGTCGCGGGCCAGGAGCAGCTGGCCTACAGTCCGCCGCGGGGCACGTTCACCTGGAAGGCGGGTTACCCGGCGAGCCTGCACGCGGCTTGGGTGCCCGGCCACCCGAACGTGGTCGTCCGGGGCGCGGTGATGGCGTTCCAGGCGCAGCATCGCCTCGCCGTCAACGGCATTGCTACCAAGAAGTTCTGGAGCAAGCTACTTGCCGCCGCCGCGAGTTCGCAGCGCAACACGCTGGGATACAGCTACGCGATTGCCAGCAAGGGCTCGCCGGAAACCCTGACAATCTGGCATGACGGACATAAGGTGCTTCGCACTCTCGTCAATACCGGTATTTCGATCGATCCGACGGCTTCCGGCACCTATCCGGTGTACCTGCGCTACCGGTTCCAGATCATGCAGGGGACCAATCCTGACGGCAGCCACTACGCCGACCCGGTGAGTTACGTCTCCTACTTCGACGGCGGCGAGGCGGTGCACTACTTCCCGCGCGGATCCTATGGGTTCCCTCAGAGTCTGGGCTGCGTCGAGCTGCCCTTGAACGACGCCAAGCGGGCCTGGCCATACCTCACCTACGGCAGCTTGGTGACCGTCACCAGCTAACCCGCTAGACCTCTTATTTTCAGCGACCTGGCAACGCGATGCGGTGCCAGGTCGTTGTTACGTAGTGACCGGTTTCGCGTAAGGCCTACGCAGGTGCCGCGATCCGGTATTTTGTGTTCGTTTCTTCACCTGATCACACAGCCGATCACGGCTCTCGGTATCTACACTCGCTGGTGGGAAAGAGGTGGTACAGATCGGGGCACACAGCAAGCGGCCCGGCCCGGACGCCGAGGACGCAAATATGGGCGAAGAGCCGGAGGGTTCCGGCGCCAGTGATGGCGGGTTGACTGGCAGCGATGGCGCGCACGAGTTCCGTTCTGCGCGCAGTCCGTCGGGCGCGTTCCTGCCCGAGAGCGCGGGCACCGCAGATCCCACCATACGGGTCGATTCTCCGCGCGGGGTCGACGCCTTCGGGTCGGCGTCGCGGGGGTCGGAGGGGGTCGGCCCCCTTCAGCCGTCACCACAGCGGCTCAGCCCGTCGGGATCGGTCTTTGAACCGACTTCGTCTGGATCGGTCTTTGAGCCCAGGACGCCGAAGGTATCGTCGTCCGGCGGCAGTTCAGGATCAGTTTGGGGCGATGATCCGCTCGGCCTGTCGAAGCCGACTCAGGTCAGGTCGACTTCGGAGACCAGGCCAGGCTCGACGTCGGAGACCAGGCCAGGCTCGACGTCGGAGACCAGGCCGAGGGCGACCGCTAGTTCCAGTTCGATCTGGGGTGATGACCCGCTGGGGCTGTCGAAGACGCCGGCGACCAAGCCGAAGCCGTCATCGACTTCGAGTTCGATCTGGGGTGATGATCCGCTCGGGCTGTCGAAGTCGTCGGTGACTAAGCCAGCCGAGACCAAGCCAGCCGAGACCAAGCCAGTCGCTGCGCCGTCAGCCGAGGCAGAGCAGTCGGCGAGCAATGGGTTCGGGTCGGCGTTCGCGGCTGACCCGCTCAGCCCGTCCGGGTCAGTATTCAAGCTCACACCTTCGTCGGCTTCAGCTGACGACACTTTTGCCGAGCCAGCAAGCTTGAACCTCGACGACGCTGGTGACTTTGACTCGACCAGCCCGTTCGCTAAGCCCGATTTGACCGCAAGCAACGGTGCCGCAAGCAACGGTGCCGCCAGCAACGGTGCCGCAAAGAACGATGCCGCCGACAGCCGGGCAATGCTCACCGAGGAGCCCCCGACGGTGATCGACGGCCCGGCCATCGTGCCTGAACTGGCCACCGAGAGCACCTTCGGTGCCGCCGAGGCGGCCGCGCTGGCCTCCGAGTTGTCGTACAGCAACGGTTCTGCCCATGGCGCCGACCAGGGCTACAGCAGCAACCAGGGTTACCGGGCTGACCAGGGTTATGGTGCCGATCAGGGCTACCGTGCCGATCAGGGCCAGGCCAACGGTGCCAACGGTGCCGGCGGTGTGTGGTCGGCGTCCTCGCTCGGAGTCTCATCGGCCCCGCCGCCCGCGCCGGTCGGCGCGCCCCCGACTAGCTGGAACGGCGGGCCGGTCGCGAACGGGCCAGGCAAGCCCAAGCGGCGCGGGCTAGCTCCGATCATCGGGATCGCGGCTGCGCTCGTTGTACTGATCGGCGGCGGCAGCGTCTACTACTTCGGGTTCGCGCACAAGACCAGCAACTCGCCCAGCGCTTCCGGCGGCACCAAGTCGACGAACACGGCACCGAAGTCAGCGCCGGTCGCGAAGGGGCCAGAGCACCTGGTCTCGACGACTCCGGCCAACGGCGACACCGACGTCAACGGCGGCGGCGATATCCGGGTGGTGTTCTCCGAGCCGCTCGACGCGAACAGCCCCATGCCGACGCTGCATCCCAAGATCAAGGGCAGCTGGCACGTCGATGGCGCCGCGGCCGTGTTCGTGCCTGCCACCGGAATCTGGCAGCGGACGAAGGTCAAGGTCAGCATCCCGGCCGGCCCGTCCGGCGTTCGCTCCAATGGCGGAGGTCACTTGTCGTCCGTCACTACGACGGCCTACTCGTCCAACGCTTCGGCCGCCGCGGCGACGTTCAGCTTCACCACCGGCAAGTTCAGCGAAGTGCGCCTGATCCAGCTGCTGGCGCAGCTTAACTACCTGCCGCTGACCTGGGCACCTACCTCGGGCAGCGCGGCGCCGCCGACCGACGCGGCCGCTCAGTACAGCGCGGCCTACGACCCGCCGCAGGGCAACTTCACCTGGGAGTCCGGGTACCCGAGCCGGCTGATGAGCATGTGGAAGCCAGACGGGCCAAGCGAGATCTTGCGGGGCGCGATCGCAGCGTTCCAGGCCGATCACGGGCTCATCGACGACATGATCGCCGAGAACCAGGACGGACTGATCACCAGCGGGTCGATCGGGCACCGGCTGTGGGTCGACGTGTTCAAGGCGCTAGCCAAGGATCAGGCGAACAAGCACGGCTACACCTACGCGGTCGCCAGTCAGCACTCGCCTGAGACGCTGACCGTCTGGCACAACGGCAAGGTGATCTTCCATCACCTGGCGAACACCGGTATCCCGGCCGCGCCCACCTCACCCGGCACCGATCCGGTGTACATCAGGTACCAGAGCCAGATCATGAAGGGCACGAACCCGGACGGCTCCAAGTACGCCGACCAGGTCTACTGGGTGGCTTACTTCCACGCCGGCGAGGCCGTGCATTACTTCCCGAGGTACAGCTACGGATCCCAGCAGAGCCTGGGTTGCGTGGAACTCCCGTACCAGGAGGCCAAGTCGATCTGGCCGTACCTCACCTACGGATCGCTGGTTACCGTCACCCCGATCTAGTTTGGCCGCAGCGCCCGCCCCAGCCGTGGCTGGGGCGGGCAGGTCCATATTCGACGCGGGGCTTTCCGGTCAATAACTGATGTGCGCGTGGTGGTGTGCGCCCGCTAGCATCAAGGTTCGCGGTAATCGCCAAAAGCATCTAACAAAGGAGTCAGCCGTGTCTGCCGACAAGCTTCACATCACTCTCGCCGGACGCGAGCACGTGGTGGAAGCCGGCACGACGGCTGGCGATGCGGTCGCCGGCGGGGCCAGTGCGGACGGCGAGGTGATCGCCGCCCAGGTCAACGGCGCGGCGCGGGATCTCGCCCACCGGCTCGCCGACGGCGATGTGGTCGAGCCGATCGGCATCAGGTCTTCCGCCGGGCTCGCGATCCTGCGGCATTCGGCCGCCCACGTGCTCGCCCAGGCGGTGCAAGACCTGCATCCCGAGGCGAAACTGGGCATCGGCCCGCCGGTCGAGAATGGCTTCTATTACGACTTCGACGTCCGGGAAGCTTTCTCCCCCAAAGATCTTAAAGATCTTGAACTTAAAATGCGGCAGATCATCAAGCAGGGCCAGCGGTTCAGCCGCCGGGTCGTGTCCGACGACGAGGCGCGAGCCGAACTCGCGGCCGAGCCCTACAAGCTCGAGCTGATCGGGCTGAAGGGCGGCGCTTCGGCCGCTTCAGAGGAGGAGTCGGTCGAGGTCGGCGGCGGCGTGCTGACCATCTACGACAATCTGGACGCCCAGACCGGCGCGACCTGCTGGAAGGACCTGTGCCGGGGCCCGCACCTGCCGACCACCAGGGCCATCCCGGCGTTCAAGCTGATGCGCTCCGGCGGTGCCTACTGGCGCGGCAGCGAGAAGAACCCGCAGCTGCAGCGGATCTACGGGACCGCCTGGCCGTCCCGAGCCGAGCAGGACGCACACCTGGCGATGCTGGCCGAGGCCGAGAAGCGTGATCACCGCAAGCTCGGCGCTGAGCTAGACCTGTTCTCGTTCCCGACCGAGATCGGCAGCGGGCTGCCGGTGTTCCATCCCAAGGGCGGAGCCATCCGCCGGGTGATGGAGGACTACTCGCGGCGCCGCCACGAGGAGGCCGGGTACGAGTTCGTCACTACCCCGCACATCACCAAGTCGACCCTGTTCGAGACCTCGGGCCACCTGGACTGGTACGCGGACGGGATGTACCCGCCCATGGAGATGGAGGGCGCGAAGTACTACCCGAAGCCGATGAACTGCCCGATGCACATCCTGATCTACGCCTCGCGCGGACGGTCCTACCGGGAGCTGCCGCTGCGGCTGTTCGAGTTCGGCACCGTGTACCGGTACGAGAAGTCGGGCGTGGTGCACGGGCTGACCAGGGCCCGCGGGTTCACCCAGGACGACTCGCACATCTTCTGTGCTCCTGACCAGCTAGCCGACGAGCTCGCGAGCCTGCTCGACTTCGTGATCGGGCTGCTGCGCGACTACGGGCTGACCGAATTCGAGGCCGAGCTGTCGACCAGGCCGGAGAAGTTCGTCGGCGAGATCGCCGAATGGGACGTAGCCGAGGCGGCGCTGAAGCACGCGCTCGATCAGTCCGGCCTGCCGTACGTGATCGCCGAGGGCGAAGGCGCGTTCTACGCACCCAAGATCGACGTGCACGTCAAGGACGCGATCGGCCGGCGGTGGCAGCTCTCGACGCTGCAGGTGGACTTCCAGGAGCCCGGCCGGTTCGGCATCGAGTACACCGCCGCCGACGGGACCAGGCAGCGGCCGCAGATGATCCACCGGGCGCTGTTCGGCTCGATCGAACGGTTCTTCGGGATCCTGGTCGAGCACTACGCGGGCGCGTTCCCGCCCTGGCTGGCGCCGATTCAGGCGGTCGGCATCCCGATCGCCGACCACCATGTGCCGTACCTGGAAGACGTGGCGGCACGACTGCGGGGCGCCGGTGTACGGGTTCAGGTCGACACCGGCGCGGACCGGATGCAGAAGAAGATCAGGACTGCTCAGCAGCAGAAGGTGCCCTACATGCTGCTGGCCGGTGATGACGACGTGGCGGCGGGCGCGGTGTCGTTCCGTTACCGCAGCGGCGAGCAGCGGAACGGCGTGCCGATCGACGAGGCGATCGCCGAGATCACCAGTGCGATCGAGCAGCGGATCCAGGTCTGACCGAACGGCCTATGCTGCAAACATGTCGCATAGCGGAGCCGATCAAGGTGGGGCCGATCAAGGTGGGGCCGATCAAGGTGGGGCCGGTCAGGGCGAGGCTGAGCTAGTCGGTCAGGACGGCGCACGGGTGCCCGACGGCTTCCAGCGACTGTGGATGCCGCATCGGCTGGCCTACATCAAGGGCGAGAACAAGCCCGCTGGACCAGGCGAGGACGACGGCTGCCCGTTCTGCCGGATCCAGACGCTGTCCGATGCCGAGGGACTGATCGTCGCCCGGGGCACGCTGGTCTACGCGGTGCTGAACCTGTACCCGTACAACAGCGGGCACCTGCTGATCTGCCCGAACCGGCACGTCGCCGACTACACCGAACTGGACGGGCCGGAGACGGCCGAACTAGCCGAGTTCACCAAGACGTCGATGACCGTGCTGCGGGCGGTCTCCGGCGCACACGGCTTCAACATCGGCATGAACATGGGCAGCGCGGCCGGCGCCGGCATCGCCGCCCACCTGCATCAGCACGTCGTGCCGAGGTGGGGCGGCGATGCCAACTTCATGCCGGTCATCGGTCAGACCAAGGTGCTGCCCCAGTTGCTGTCAGACACCAGGGACCTGCTCGCCAAGGCCTGGCCGCCACCGCCGCACGGCTAGCCGGGCTTGGCCTCCGCCGCCACCTTGTCGGCCAGGTGCGAGGGCAGCGGCTCGTAACGCAGGTAAGACCGCGAGAACGAACCTGTGCCCTGCGACAGCGACCGCAGATCGATCGCGTACCTGACCAGCTCCAGCTCAGGAACCTCGGCCTTGACCATGGTCCGGCCGCCCGGTACCGGCTCGGTGCCGAGCACCCGGCCCCGTCGCGACGACATGTCGGACATGATCGCGCCGACGTAGTCATCACCGATCAGCACCGATACCTCGTCGACCGGCTCGAGCAGCTGAGGCTGCGCTTTTTCGGCCGCGTCTCGCAACGCGGCCCGGCCGGCCTTCTGGAACGCCATGTCCGAGGAGTCGACCGCGTGCGCCTTGCCGTCGAACAACGTGACCTTGATGTCGACCACCGGATAGCCAGCCACCAGGCCCAGATCCATCTGAGCGCGGACGCCCTTTTCCACCGACGGGATGAACTGCCTGGGCACAACGCCGCCGACGATCTTGTCGACGAACTCCAGCCCGCTTCCCGACGGCAGCGGCTCCAGTTCGATGTGACAGATCGCGTACTCGCCGTGGCCGCCGGTCTGCTTCACGTTCCGGCCGAGTCCCTGAGCCTTGCCGCCGACGGTCTCGCGGAGCGGCACCCGGAGCGGGATCGTCTCCACGGCCACCCCGTACCTGCTCGAGAGGCGGTCGAGCATCAGGTCGGAATGGGCTTCGCCCATGCACCACAGGACGAGCTGGTGGGTCTCGGCGTTGTTCTCCAGCCGGAGCGTCGAGTCCTCGGCGACCAGCCTGGAAAGCGCCTGCGACATCTTGTCTTCGTCGGCCTTGGACTTCGCCGTGATCGCGACCGGTAGCAGCGGCTCCGGCACCGTCCACGACTCCATCAGCAGCGGGTGCTCCTTCTCAGAGAGCGTGTCGCCGGTCTCGGCGCTGGTGAGCTTGGCTACCGCGCAGATGTCGCCGGCGATGCAGGCCGAGATGCCGCGCTGAGTCTTGCCGAGCGGCGAGGTGAGCGCGCCGATGCGCTCATCGGCGTCATGGTCGGGGTGACCGCTGGTGGCGCGGCCGTGTCCTGAGACGTGCACGGTCATGTCAGGGCGCAGCGTGCCGGAGAACACCCGCACCAGGCTGATCCGGCCCACGTACGGGTCCGAGGTTGTCTTGACCACCTCGGCGACCAGCGGTCCGGCCGGGTCGCACCTGACGCCGCTGACCACCTTGCCGTCCGGCGTGGACACTTCGGGCAGCGGGTGCTCGCCGGGCGAGGGGAAGGCCTGCGTCATCAGCTCAAGAAGTTCCGCAACGCCGATGCCCTGCAGCGCGGCGGCCGGGATCACCGGGTAGAAGCTGCCCCGCGCGACCGCCTTCTCCAGGTCCTCGATCAGCACCTTCTGATCGATTTCCTCACCGGACAGGTACCTGTCCATGAGGCCCTCGTCTTCGCTTTCCTGGATCACGGCCTCGATGAGCTCGCCACGGGCCTCGGCCAGCCGGTCAAGGTCGCCGGCGTCGGGGTCGCGCTCGGTGCGGTTGCCACCTGAGTACTCGAAGTAACGTTCGGAGAGCAGGCCCATCAGGCCGTTGACGGTGCCCTGGCCGTCGCCGACCGGCAGGTAGATCGGCGCGACCGAGCCGCCGAAGGCAGTGCGGCAGGCGTCGAGCGCCTCGTCGAAGCTGCCTCGCTGGTGATCGAGCTTGGTGATCACGACCGCGCGCGGGGTGCCGGCGCTGGCGCACTCGTCCCAGAGCATCGAGGTCAGGCCGTCGACGCCGTCGACGGCCGAGACCGTGAACAAGGCCGCGTCGGCGGCCCGCAGCCCGGCCCGCAGGTCGCCCATGAAGTCGGCGTAACCCGGCGTGTCGAGCAGGTTGACCTTGATGCCGGCGTGCACGAACGGCGCCAAGGTGAGGTTGACCGAGCGCTGCTGCCTGATCTCGACCTCGTCAAAGTCGCTGACGGTGCCGCCGTCCTCGACGCGGCCGGCCCGCTGAATGGTCCCGGTGGCAACCAGCAGCGCCTCAACCAGAGTCGTCTTACCTGCTCCAGAGTGGCCGACCAGCACGACATTCCGCACGCTCTCGGGCTGGTCGGCCGACGGCGCCCTGCCCGCGGCGCCCGATATTGCCTTCTCCGCCATACCACCGCCTCCTTGTGTTCACGTGGCTGCTGCTGCCAGCCTTTACCTCTTGGCGTGGCGACCACAAGCCCCCGGAGAGAATCAGCGCTACAGTCATGGCTTGCCACCGCATTGCGGCGCGGTAGTGAATCGGGTTCATCATCCGCCAGTAAGATCAAACGGACATGCTCAAGGTACTCAGACCTGGTCTCGGCCGCCTGCTCGAACCCGCGGTCACGGCGCTGGCACGTACCCGGATTACGCCGAACATGATCACGGTCATCGGAGTGACCGGCATGACCGCAGGGGCGCTGTCGCTCTTCCCGACCGGGCATTTGTTCATCGGCACGATGGTGTGCACCGTCTTCGTCCTTTCCGACATGCTCGACGGCGCGCTGGCCAGGATCAAGGGCAATAGCGGCTCATTCGGCGCATTCCTGGATTCGACCCTGGATCGGATCGGCGACTCGGCGGTATTCGGCGGCATCGCGATCTGGCTGGCCACTGGCGGCCATGATCACCTGCTCGCCGCGGTCGCCTTGTTCTGCCTGGTGGCGGGGTTGCTGGTGTCCTATGCGCGAGCCCGGGCCGAGGGCCTGGGAATCAAATGCGACGTAGGTATCGCCGAGCGAACGGAGCGGCTGCTAATCGGCCTAGTTGCCATCGGCCTGTCCGGACTTGGCGTACCGTATGTCCTTTCTGCAGGGCTTTGGATCGTGGCGGTACTGAGCGCGATCACCTTCGGCCAGCGGGTATACGCAGTGCACAAGGCGACGTTGCCGGATGCCCGGAGTCAGGAAAGTTAGGTTGCGCGGGGACCGCGTTCTCGCGGGGTTGGTGTCTCGGAGGTAAAAGAGTGCCGGGTATGAAGGCCAGGCTTACCGGCGTCGGGTACGCGATAGGCTGGTCGGCGCTCTGCCGGGTGCCTGAGTCCTGGGCGGCCGGTGCGTTCAGGAACGTCGCCGACATCGCCTGGCGCCGCCAGGGCACGAGCGTGCGGTTGCTTGAAGGCAACCTGCTGCGAGTGCTCGGCACCGACGCGGACGGCGCGCAGTTGCGGGCCCTGTCCAGGGAGGCGATGCGCTCCTACGCCCGGTACTGGCTGGAGATCTTCCGGCTGCCGGTCATGTCCAAGGAACTGCTGGTCAGCCGCATGGACGAGAACGGCCACGTCGAGGAGATGCTCGGCCACCTCGCTGCCGGGCGCGGGGTCGTGATCCCGCTGCCGCACATGGGCAACTGGGACCAGGCGGCGGCGTGGGTGATCGGCCGCGGTGCCAACTCCATCACGACGGTGATGGAGCGGCTCGAGCCTGAGTCGCTCTACGAGCGGTTCCTGGCCTTCCGGCAGGAGCTTGGCCTGGAGGTGCTGCCGGCCTCAGGCGGCTCCAGCCCGTTCGGTGTTCTGGCTCAGCGACTGCGCCGTGGCGGCCTGGTCGTGCTGCCGTCTGACCGCGACGTCGCGGGCGGAGGCGTTGAAGTGGACTTTTTCGGGGAAAGAGCACTAATGATGGGCGGATCGGCGGCGCTGGCGATCCAGACCGGTGCCGCTCTCATGCCAGCGACGCTGTGGTTCACCGACGATGGCTGGGGTGTTCGTATTCACGAGGAGATTCCGGTGCCTGCGATCGGAGACAGATGGCAGAAGGCCGCCGCGATGACGCAGGACGTCGCGCGCTGTTTCGAGCAGGGGATCAGGGAACATCCGGCCGACTGGCACATGCTCCAGCGGGTGTTCGTCTCCGACCTCGATCCTGAGCGGCTGGCGGCCTCGCGGGCCAGGGCCGCCGGGCGCCAGCGCTCCGCCGAGCGCAACGGCAATGGCAATGGCAACGGCAACGGCAACGCGGCGGTCGAGGCCGGCGGGGCGGGCTCGCCATGAGAGTCGGACTGGTCTGCCCGTACTCCTGGGATGTGCCTGGCGGCGTGCAGGAGCACATCAGGGATCTAGCCGAAGCCCTGATGGAACTCGGTCACGAAGTCTCGGTGGCCTCGCCCGCCGACGAGGAGAGTGACCTGCCCGCCTACGTCGTCCCCGTCGGCCGGGCGGTCGCGGTGCCTTATAACGGGTCGGTCGTCCGGCTCTCGTTCGGCCCGCTGACGGCCAACCGGGTTCGCCGGTGGGTCAAGGAAGGCAACTTCGACCTGTTGCACGTGCACGAGCCCGCCGCGCCTAGCCTGTCGCTGCTGGCCTGCTGGGTTGCCGACATTCCGATCGTGGCGACCGTGCACGGCGCGAACCCGCGGTCGCGGGCGTTGCACGTCGCCGAGCCGATGGTCCGCACGGCGACGGAGAAGATCAGCGGCTGGATCGCGGTGTCCGAGGCGGCCCGCTCCACGCTGGTGCGGCACCTCGGCGGCGACGCGGTGATGATCCCTAACGGCGTCACGATCAGCCGGTACGAAAAGGCCGAGCCGCTGCCGGGCTGGCCGGGCGCGGGCGGCGCGATCGGGTTCCTCGGCCGGATGGACGAGCCACGCAAGGGCCTGCCGCTGCTGCTGCGCGCATTCGAGACGGTCGGCGTCGAGCGGCCGGGCCTGCGGCTGCTGATCGCCGGGCCCGGCGACGTGGTCGAGGTCGCGGCTAGGGTGCCCGCCGCCCTGCGCGACCGGGTCGTCCTGCTCGGCCAGGTCAGCGAGGCGGTCAAGGTACAGGTGTACCACTCGGTCGACGTGTTCTGTGCTCCAAATATCGGCGGGGAGAGCTTCGGCATCGTGCTCGCAGAGGCGATGGCGGCCGGCGCTCCGATCGTGGCCAGCGACCTGGACGCGTTCCGCCGAGTGCTGCGCGGCGGCAAGGCCGGCGAGTTGTTCGGCAATGGTGACGCCGATGACCTGGCCGCCGCGATCGGCCGGCTGCTCGATGATCCGCAGCGCCGCGCGGCCCTGTCGGCCGCTGCCTCGGCGGCGGTCAGGGACTATGACTGGCCGAAGATCGCCAAGGACGTGGAGCAGGTCTACGCGGCCGTGCTGCCGGCCGGGAGGACCGCAGGCCCCGCAGGGAAGGCCGCGATCGCCTGATGGCCCCGTGGATCAGCATCGTCATCCTGGCGGCGGTCGCCATGACCGGCGTCTACGTGTCGTGGCGGGCCGGCCGGCTTGACCGGCTGCACACCAGGCTGGAGACCGCCCGCGCCTCCCTCGACGCCGCCCTGGTCAGGCGAAGCTCGGTCGCACTTGAGCTGGGCACCGGCGGCCTGCTCGATCTGGCCACCGGCGTGCTGCTGGCCGAAGCCGCGCACCACGCGAGATCGGCGCAAGAGGGCCGGGAGCTGACTGAGAGCGAGCTCACCAGGACCCTGCGCACCGTCCTCAGCCAGCCGGACTTCCGGAGCTTCCGCGACCACATCGAGGGCGAGGACGGCCGGGACGGCGCCGATGAGCTGCTCGCCGAGCTCGAGTCGACCTCGCACCAGGTATTCCTGGCCCGCAAGTTCTACAACGACGCGGTCGCCGCGACGATCGCGGCCAGGCGCCGCTGGCTGGCGCGGGTGCTGCGGCTGGCCGGCAATGCCCCGATGCCCGAGTTCTTCGAGATCGACGACACGCTGGCGCCGACCGAGATGGACGAGCAGGGTACCGATATGCCGCATTTGGCGGGCTGAACCACCGTCGACGAGCTAAACCGCTACTGACCGGCGGAACCGCTACTGACTTGCTGTTCAGGCATCGCGATGCTTGCCTACCATGGAAGTTAGTCATTAGCGATCATGAGATTGAGGAACTCCTGATGTCAGTCCCTGGCGAGACAGTTAACAACGAGGTCACCGGCACCCAGCGGGTCAAGCGCGGCATGGCCGACATGCTCAAGGGCGGCGTGATCATGGACGTCGTCACGCCTGAGCAGGCCAAGATCGCTGAGGACGCCGGCGCGGTGGCGGTGATGGCGCTCGAGCGAGTGCCAGCCGACATCAGGGCGCAGGGCGGCGTCGCCCGGATGAGCGATCCGGACATGATCGACGGGATCATCGCCGCGGTGTCCATCCCGGTCATGGCCAAGTGCCGGATCGGGCACTTCGCCGAGGCGCAGGTGCTGCAGGCGATCGGTGTCGACTACATCGATGAGTCCGAGGTGCTGACGCCGGCCGACGAGGCGCACCACGTGGACAAGTGGGCGTTCACCGTGCCGTTCGTCTGCGGGGCGACGAACCTTGGCGAGGCGCTGCGCCGGATCACCGAGGGCGCGGCCATGATCCGCTCCAAGGGCGAGGCCGGCACCGGCAACGTCGTCGAGGCGACCAGGCACATGCGCAACATCAGGGCCGACATCCGCAGGCTGGCCGGCCTGCCGCCGGAGGAGCTGTTCTCGGCGGCCAAGGACCTGCAGGCGCCGTACGAGCTGGTCGCCGAGGTCGCGCGGGCTGGCAAGCTCCCGGTCGTGCTGTTCACCGCCGGCGGCCTCGCGACCCCGGCCGACGCGGCGATGATGATGCAGCTCGGCGCCGACGGCGTATTCGTCGGCTCAGGCATCTTCAAGTCAGGCGACCCGGCCGCCCGCGCGGCCGCGATCGTCAAGGCGACCACGTTCTACGACGACGCCGATGTGGTGGCCAAGGTCTCCCGCGGCCTCGGCGAGCCGATGGTCGGCATCAACCTGGACACGCTCGCCCCGCAGGACCGCTACGCCGGCCGCGGCTGGTAAGCCTAGCCCGCGGCGCGATGCGCGGGGCGGTCGTTGGTCGTCACTGGCAGTTCGCCGACTTTCGTGGAGACTTTGCCGGTTCGGCTCCGAAAACTCTCCACGATCAAGGAAAATAACCCCGAATGTCCGATTCCTGGTGGAGAGTTGTCGGATCGTGGAGCGTTGACCGTGCCCTGACACGGCAAACTCTCCACCACAAGGAAACTCTCCACTATCTCAATGCGGTTCTGACTGAACTCAATGCGGTTCTGGCTGAAGATGATCTTGGAGGGGATAGGCCTGGCCAGGGGCGGCCATGATCACGGCGACTTACCCGGATGCCAGCCGAAAAGTCATCACGATCAAGAAAACTGTCCCCTTGTGTCCGATTTTCGGTGGTGACTTTTCGCCTGGCGATGAGTTTTCCGTCCATATCGCGGCTAAATCGCCGTCAGGCGAAAACTCAACACGATCATGAACCGGGTGGGGTGCAGGAGCGCGGTCCAGCAAAAGGTCCATGGCGTCCGGCCTCAGCGGATCCACCAACTCGGCAAGTCGGGATGGCGGACTGGTGCGGCGGGGCTGGACTGGTGCGAGTAGTGAGCTTACTGGGGCCTGCGGGACGAGCGTTGCCTCCGGTACGGAGTGGCGCCGGGAACGGGCGCGCCGGGCAGGGGCACCGCTTCCGTCGATGCGGTTTTGAGCGGGTCGGTTTTGAGCGGGTCGGTCCGACCGGCAGGTTACGGGGACTGGGCGCTGCCGGGGTAGGCGACGTAGGCCGGCCCGAGTACCGCTGCCAGTACCTGATCGGTGTCGGTCAGGTCGGCGAGTACCGCGTGGGCGCCGGCGGCTTGCAGTGACTCGAAGCTCGGGCGGCCGGTGGCGATTCCGACCGCCCGGGCGCCGGCCGCCAGCGCGGCTTCGACGTCGAGCGGGGTGTCGCCGACCAGGACCGTCGCCTCGCCGCTGAAGTCGGTGCCGTAGGCCTGCCGGGCCCGGTCCCTGGCCAGGTACACCAGGTCGGCTCTTACGGCGCTCTCGTCGCCGTAGGCGCCGACGTCGAGGTCCAGGTGCTCGGTCAGCCCGAACGGAGTCAGCTTGACCTCCGCCACCGCCTTGACGTTGCCGGTGAGCAGGGACTGCCGGACTCCGGCCTTGGCCAGCGCCTCGATCGCGATGTTGGTTCCTGGCAGGGCCCGGCCCACGTCGAGCACCATCTCCGCGACGCCCGGCGCGAGGCGGGCTAGCGCAGCTTCGAAGCCGCGCACTTCAGCCGCCGGATCGGCGATCTCGGCGAGAGCGAGTACATCCAGCGCGATCGCCCGGTCGGTACGACCGCCCATGTTGACCTTGCTGATGGTTTCCGGCAGGTCCCGCCCGAACAGCTCGGCAAACGCCAGCCGGTACAGCGCGGTACCGACCCCGCGAGTATCCACCAGCGTGAAATCAACATCCCAAAGCACGAGCAAATCGGGCACCTCCGCGACATTACCAGCGCTCGCAGTCAGCACTCAGGACTAGACTCTGCTCGCAGCGACGGGGGACGACGCGCGCGGGGTGCTACAACAAGCGGGAGGCAATCGTGCCAGGCCGGATCCGCGATGAGGACCTCCAGCTCGTCCGCTCTCGCTCGCCGATCGCCGAGGTCGTCGGGGAGTACCTCCAGCTTCGCAGCGCGGGCGGGGGGTCGATGAAGGGGCTGTGCCCGTTCCACGACGAGAAGACCCCTTCGTTCAACGTGACCCCGGCCCGCGGGCTCTGGTACTGCTTCTCGTGCGCCGAGGGCGGCGACGTGATCGCATTCGTACGCAAGATCGACAACCTCGGCTTCACCGAGGCGGTCGAGCGGCTCGCGGCCAGGGCCAACTTTGAGTTGCGCTATGAGCAAGGCGGCCAGGTACCGGGCCAGGAGCAGTCCAGGCGACGCCGGCTAATCGAAGCGCATCGGACCGCCGCAAATTTTTATGCAGAAAAATTGACCGGGGCTTCTGCCACAGTTGCGAGGGACTTCCTGGCTTCCCGCGGCTTCGAAATGGCCGATGCGGAGCGGTTCGGGGTGGGCTACGCGCCCGACGACTGGGAAGTGACCACCAGGCACCTGCGCGGGCGCGGCTTTACCGAAGAGGAACTGCTGGCGGGCGGGCTGGCCGGGCAGGGCAGGCACGGGCTGGTCGACAAGTTCCGCGGCCGCCTGATCTGGCCGATCAGGGACCTGTCCGGTGATGTGATCGCGTTCGGCGCCCGCAAGCTGTCCGAGGCCGACAACGGCCCGAAGTACCTCAACACGCCAGAGACCCCGATCTTCAAGAAGAGCTCCGTCTTGTACGGCGCTGACCTGGCCAAACGTGATATCGCGCAGCGCCGGCAGGCGGTGATCGTGGAGGGCTACACCGACGTGATGGCCTGCCACCTGGCCGGGGTCACCACGGCGGTGGCGACCAGCGGGACGTCGTTCGGCGAAGGGCACATCGCGATCTTGCGCCGGCTGATCATGGACGACCGGCAATGGGGCGAGGTGATCTTCACCTTCGACGGCGACGCGGCCGGCCGGCGGGCGGCCCTGCGAGCTTTCGGCCTGGAGGAGAGGTTCAAGACGCAGACGTTCATCGCCGTGCAGCCCGACGGCATGGACCCGTGTGACCTGCGCGGCAAGGAAGGCGACGCGGCCGTGCGGGAGCTGGTCGCGAGCCGGGTGCCGCTGTATGAGTTCGCGGTGCGCAGCTCGATGAGCGACTTCGATCTGGACTCGGCCGAGGGCAGGGTCGCGGCGCTCGACGCGGCGGCGAAGATCGTCGCCGCGATCAAGGACGTCGCGCTGCGCAAGGTGTACGCGGCCAAGGTAGACCGCTGGATCGGGCTCATGGACGAGGCGCTGGTGCTGGCCAGGATCGCCGAGTACATCCCGGCCGGATCCGGGCGCTCTGGCGGGTCTGGGCCCGGGGCCGGGCGGAGCGGGACCGGGCGGCCAGGGGGAGAGCAGAACGGGCGGGCGGTGCCGTCGCAGCGGACGGGTGGCGGACCGGGCGGACCGGGCGGCCCAGCCGGGCCGGCCGGGTCAGCGACGGGAGCGCGGCGGCCTGAGCCGGTCGCGTACGATCCGCACGACCCGGTTATCAACCTGGAACGGCAGGTACTCAAGCTGGCCATCCAGCGGCCGGCACTGCTCGGTCCGGCATTCGACGGCTTGGGAACCGAGGCGTTCACTGCGTCCGCGCATCAGGCGGTGCGCGAACTGATCGCCGGATGCGGCGGGGTGGCCGCGGCCGGCCCGGTGCGGGACTGGGTCGACGTGCTGCTCGGAGCGGCCCCCCACGACAACGCCAGGATGTTCCTTACCCGCCTCGCCGTCGAGTCGGTCGAGGCGCCGGGCGCGAACGCCGAGCCGGACGTGCGGTATGCCGATGAACTGCTGTCCAAGGTGGAGGAACTAGCCGTTTCCCGGCGAATCGCGACCGTAAAGTCGCGTCTGCAGCGGATGAACCCGCTCACCGAGCAGGTCGAGTACAACCGCTTGTTCGGCGATCTGGTCGCGCTCGAGCAGCGTCGCAAGCTGCTGCTCGAGCGCTCAGGGGGCGCGTGAAAGTTGCAGTGCGAAAGTTGCGCAGCGTGAACAACCGGGGTCACGAACGTTGCTGAACCGAGATCTTCGAGCGGTATTTCTACCTTGATATCCGAGCTTTCAAACTAACTTTGAAGTGACAAATTTCACACCGCTCAACGGAACGTAACTGACGCACACTGTTGTCCATGACCACTGTGCTTGCTCCAATGGCGGATCAGGTTACCGACCTCATCGTGCGCGCCAGGGAGAACGGGTCGATCGCACTGCCCGAACTCAATGCCGCCTTCGAACGCTCCGAGCTGATGCCGGAAGCGATCGACGACGTCATGCGATTGCTGGCCGAAGATGGGATCGAGATCGTCGACCCGGGACCTGAGGATCCCGACGAGCAACGACAATCCAGTGCCTCCGACCGGGCCCGCCGGGCGGGCACCAGCGACCTGGTGCGGATCTACCTGCGCGAGATCGGCAAGGTGCCGCTGCTGACGGCGCAGGACGAAGTCGAGCTGGCCAAGGCGATCGAGGCGGGCCTGTTCGCGCAGGAGATGCTCCACGGCTGCTGCCCCAAGGCCGTCGGCGACGGGCCGACGGTCGGCGAGCTGGACATCATCACCGACGAGGGCGCACGAGCCAGGCAGCGGCTGATCGAGGCTAACCTGCGGCTAGTCGTGTCGATCGCCAAGCGGTACATCGGGCGCGGCATGGTGTTCCTTGACCTGATCCAGGAGGGCAACCTGGGCCTGATCAGGGCGGTCGAGAAGTTCGACTACACCAAGGGCTACAAGTTCTCGACCTACGCCACCTGGTGGATCAGGCAGGCGATCACCAGGGCAATCGCCGACCAGGCCAGGACGATCCGCATCCCCGTGCACATGGTCGAGACCATCAACAAGATGGCCAGGGTGCAGCGGCAGCTGCACCAGGATCTGGGTCGCGAGCCGACGCCGGCCGAGGTTGCCATCGAGATGGGCATGCCGGCTGAGCGGGTGGCCGAGATCCAGCGGATCGCTCAGGAGCCGGTCTCGCTGCAAGCGCCGATCGGCGAAGAGGACTCCGACCTCGGCGACTTCATCGAAGACGCGGACGCCGTGGTGCCGATCGAGGCGGCCGCGTTCGTGATGCTGCAAGATCAGCTCGAGCAGGTGCTCGACACGTTGTCGCCGCGCGAGCAGCGAGTCATCCAGCTGAGGTTCGGCCTGATCGACGGGCACCCTCGGACGCTTGAGGAGGTCGGCCGGGACTTCGGCGTGACCAGGGAGCGGATTAGGCAGATCGAGTCCAAGACCCTGATCAAGCTTCGCCATCCGGGCCGCGCCCAGATGCTCCGCGAGTACCTGGCCACCTGAGCTCCGCGGCTTGGTCGTGCTACAGCGGGCCGTGCTCGCCGTAGCTGCCGTTAGCTGGCACGAAAGGGCGGTTGCCGTCCCCGCCGGTCGCCGGCTGCGTGCCGTTGCTCGCAGTGTGGCCTGACGCCGACGAGGCCGCCTTGCCCGGGCGCGTCGTGCTCCGGCTCGACGTCCCGCGCTTGGTGACCTTCGACGCGCTCTTGCGCACGCCGATCGCCGCCTTCTCCTTCGCGGTCTTGGCGGTTGCCGTCGCCTGCGCCTGGAGCGCACCGGCCGTCTGCTGCATCGCCGGGCTCTCGGCTGCCTTGCGCGCCAGTTGCTTGAGCTGCTCGTACCGCTCGCGGCCGGCCTGGGCGCCTAGCACGTAACCGATGGCCAGGCCACCGATGAACGTGATCCGATAAAAGCGCATCTGGGCTCTCCTGTCCTCTCCGCACCGCCTGGCCCCGCTGCCCCCATAGGCTTGTCAGCCGGACGCGGCGCTGGCTCACGCTGTTCTGCCCGGTGCGGAGATTGTTATGCGCATGCGATCGAACCAGGCACGGGACCGGCACGCGCACGAGTGAGAGTGCGCTAATCTTGTGGCCGCGGCAAAGACGTACCTTGATCGAGGTTGGCTGGTCTTGAGATCAGCTCGCTCAAGGCGGTCTGAGGCGCACGGTCCCGCGTAGCTCAATCGGCAGAGCGTCCGGCTGTTAACCGGCAGGTTATAGGTTCGAGTCCTATCGCGGGAGCTACAGCAGTACCTCGTCGACCGGGCGGCGGATGCTGGCCAGGGTGTCGCCCGTGACTCCGAATCGCAGCACCATTTGCGGGTGCGCGCCGTCACAAAGATGAATTCTCATGAAGTCGCGGAGCTGCGGTATCTCCAGCGGCTGGGTGTTGATGGCCGCGGCTAGCCCGAAGTGGGTTGCCTAGAGCAGCGTCCGCCATGCGAAACGTTACGGCCTGGGCCATCGGCACCAGATCGACGGACTTTAGGCCCTAGGGGCGAAAGGCGCCGGTGGCTAGCGTCTCACGTAGGCAAGGTGACCGGTGCGGCCGCAGTCGCATCGTGGCGGACCGGAAACCGGTCTACCTCGACCTGCTGCCGCCGTGCAACGCGGGCTGCCCGGGAACTCAGGTACCGGGCACTCGCTAACACCGATCCGGCCGGGGCCGAACGGCTGGCCGAACTCGCCCGGCAATCGGTCGATCAGCGCTGGGACATCTACGAGGAGATGGCTCGCCGCGGAGCGGCCAGCTACCCGGCCGACGCAAGGGCCGGACAGACAGCGGAGGAACGGAGCAGGGGTGATGGACCTCACGACTACCTACCTGGGGCTGGAACTGCGGAATCCGCTGGTTGCCTCGGCGTCGCCGCTGTCGAACACGATCGCGAGCATCAGGCAGCTCGCCGGCTCCGGCATCGGCGCGATCGTGCTGTACTCGCTTTTCGAGGAGCAGTTGCGCCGAGACGCCGAGCAGAACGCGGCCTGGGCGCGGGCGGGCACGGACAGCTTCGCCGAGTCGCTGTCCTACTTCCCGTCGGCCATCGACACCGAAGGTGACGGCGGCCTGCGCCGCTACGTCAGCTTGATCGAACGAGCCGTCGCGGCCGTAGACGTGCCGGTCATCGCCAGCCTCAACGGGACCACTCCGGGAGGCTGGACCGACTTCGCGATCGCGCTGGAGCAGGCCGGCGCGGCGGCAATCGAGCTGAACATCTACCATCCGCTGGGGAATCCGCAGCTGTCCGGCCATGACGTGGAGCAGCGGTACCTCGAGATGCTGATGACGGTGAAGGCCGTGGTCAGCGTGCCGGTAGCAGTCAAGCTGCATCCGTATTTCAGCTCCATGGCCGAGATGGCGCACCGCCTCGATACAGCCGGTGCCGATGGCCTGGTGCTGTTCAACCGGTTCATGCAACCGGACATCGATCCGGAATCACTGAAGGTGACCTCGTGGACCGGGCTGTCGACGCCCTCGGAGGCAAGGCTGCCGCGGGCCTGGATCTCGCTGCTCGCCGGACGGGTCCGCGCGTCGCTCGCCGCCTCGACCGGTGTCGAGGGCGCCAGCGATGTGGCGAGGTACCTGCTGGCCGGCGCCGATGTCGTGATGACCGCGTCCGCGTTGCTACGGCACGGGCCGGCCCACGCGCGGGTGCTGCTTGACGGCCTGACCAGCTGGATGTCACGCAAGGGGTTCGCGGCGAGGCTGCTCGACGGCTACCGGGGACAGTCGGCCGCCGACAGCAGCGCCGTAGCCGACGTGCTGCTCAGGATTTCCCGGCTCGCCGATGACCTGCCCGAGGTCGCTGAACTTGACCTGAACCCGATGATCGCCCGGGCCGACGGCTGCCAGGCCGCCGACGCCCGCATCAGGGTCGTTCCGGCCGAGCTGGACGACCCGTTCCTGCCGAAGCTCCGTTAAAACCCCGGAGAAAATTTCTAGCTAAATGAAAGGAATGAATTCACATGACTAAGTCAGCCGACAGCACGACGAGGCGGATCGTTGTCGGAGTCGATGGTTCACCGGCATCGGCGGCTGCCCTGCGGTGGGCGGTTCATGAAGGCGAGATCACCGGCGACACCGTGGAAGCTGTGATCGCCTGGCATTATCCGATCGCCGCCGGAGGGTACGGCTGGGCGCCGATGGTCGTGGAATACGACCTGGACCTGCGCCCCATCGCGGAGAAGGCGCTCACCGAGGCCATCGACAAGGCCGCAGGCCCTGACCCCGGCGTCACGATCGAGCGGCGGGTCGCCGAAGGCGACGCCTCCACCGTGCTTACCGGCGCGTCCGCTGACGCCGACCTTCTGGTGGTCGGCAGCCGCGGGCACGGCACCTTCACCGACGCGCTGATCGGCTCGGTCAGCCAGAACTGCGCGCACCACGCCAAGTGCCCCGTCGTGATCGTGCGAGGCGGAAACTCAGCGCCGGCCGCAAGGGACGAAAGTCCCTGACAATCCAGTACACAGTGCCCTGCCGTCAACGCCGCAATGATGGGATCTTGGTGCAAGCGGGCAGCTAGCACCGCGCAGTCGGCCCTCGCCAGGATTCCCGCGCTCCGGCCGGACGTGGCGGTCCTCGATGTGCGGCCGCCCGACGGCGACGGCGTCACGGTGTGCCGGGAGATCCGCTCCCAGCTACCCGAGAGCGCGGGCCTGATGCTGACCTCGTTCGGCGGTCTACGCCGAGCGGGTTCGGGAAGCCGACGAGCACGGGCACGGCAATCACCTGTCCGCGTAACCGGGGCGGGCGATTGCCCTCAGGCGGGAGCGGGCAGCGGCACCCGCCATTCCAGTCTGGTCCCGCCGCCTTCTGGCCGGTCGAGCAGTAGCTGCCCGCCGAGTGCCTCAGCGCGATGGTCCAGGTTGGCCAGCCCGCTGCGGCGGCCATCGGGCCTGATACCAGATCCGTTGTCCTGCACGGTCAGAACGAGCTCGGTTTCGGCGCTCACGGTTACGTCGATCCGGCTAGCCCCGGCGTGCTTAGCGGCGTTGGAGAGCGCTTCGCGCAGGGCGATCAGCATGTCCGTGCCGATATGCTCGGCGACCGTGGTGTCCAGGGAGCCGTCCAGCCGAAGCGACGGCGGGAAGCCCAAAGCCGGCGTCATCTCCTCAGTGACTGTCATGATCTGGGCGCGAAGACTAATTGGCAGGTCGGACGCTGTGTGGGCCTGCAGCATGAAGATCGATGACCGGATGTCCCTGATCGTCTCGTCGAGCGCGTCGACGGCCTGCCCGACCCGCGCGATCGCCGGGCCTTCGGTCATCATCCCGGTCGCGGCCTGCAGCGACATGCCGGTGGCGAACAGGCGCTGGATCACCAGGTCGTGGAGTTGCCGGGCGATTCTGTCCCGGTCGGCGAAGACCGCTACCCGCTCGGCATCCTTGCGGTGGTCAGCCAATTCGAGGCCGATGCCGGCCTGGGCGGCGAACGTGGTGATCATCTCGATCGCATCCGCCGACATTGGCTTGGAACCTGGCCGGCGGCCGACGGTCAGCACGCCGCGGACGCTGCCGGGCGGGCCGAGCGGGAAGATCACCGCCGGGCCCAGTCTCAGGTTCTCGCGCGCGGCTGCTGCTGCCCGCGGGTCGGTGCTGAAATCATCGCTGGACAGCGGCTTGCCGCTTGCTATGACGAGTCCTGATACCGATGCTCCGGCCGGAAGGACCAGCCCGATAGCCTCCCCAGCGTTCGCGCCGCTGGCGTACTCGATGATCAGGTCTCCGCCAGCGCGCGCGGGCAGCGCCAGGACCGCGAGGTCGGCGCCGGCCAGTTCCAGGGTCAGGTCGGTGATCAGAGTCAGCATTTCCGCGGTTGCGGCGTCGGACAGCAAGCGCCTGGTGACCTCGGCCGTGGCCTGCTGCCAGCGCTGCTGCCGGCGGGCGTCGGCATACAGGCGGGCCTTGTCCACGGCCGCCCCGGCCGCGGCGGCGAGGGCGACTACCAGCGCTTCGTCGTCTTCGTCGAAGGGCTTGCCGCAGCGCTTGTCGGTGAGGTACAGGTTGCCGTACACAGTGTCGCGGATCCGTACCGGCGCGCCGAGGAAGGTCTGCATCGGAGGATGGCCGTCCGGGAACCCCGATGACTGCGGGTGGGCCGCGATGTCGGGTGTCCGGAGCGGCTCTGGCCTGGTGATCAGCTCGCCGAGCAGGCCCTTGCCTTCCGGCCAGTGATGAATCGCCGCGATCTGGGTCTCATCCAGCCCGACCGGGATGAACTCGGCCAGCCGGCCGTCTTCGCCGATCACGCCCAGCGCCCCGTACCTGGCATCGACAAGCTGGACGCCAGCCTCCACGATCCGGCGCAGCACCGACTCCAGGTCCAGGTCAGAGCCGATGCCCACCACGGCCTCAAGCAGGGCACCGATCCTGTCCCGGGTATCAAGCACCTCGCCCAGCCGCAGCTGGAGCTGGCTCAGCAGCTCATCAAGCCGCAGATGCGGGACCACGTCCGGGCTGCGCTCCGATGTCTCCACGAGCTGCTCCCGCTCTCTACGCCCAGTCGGCTAGATGGTATGCCCTCGGTGCTGTTCGGCCGAGACCAGGCGGACTCGGGCCAAAGGTCACCACCGTGGGGGCGGTACGACCCGTGCGCGATCACGCGACCCGCCGCGAAGCTAGGAAGCAGCGACGGCTGGAGGTGCGGACATGAGGGCCAAGGCAGGTGACAAGCTCCTGACGGGATCAGGCTCCGCCGCCATCATCGTCGACGTGCTCGGCACCGACGGCCATCCGCCCTACATCGTCAGATGGCCCGGACCCCTACGCCCGCGTGATCCCGGCCGGCAACCCGCCGTGCGCCGAAGATGAGTCGGTCAGCAACGCTACGGCAGGTTTCGATGGTCACCAGGTCCCTTAGTCCCGTCGCGAGGAGTTCCGCGGCGAGCCAGAACCCCGATCCGTAGCGGTGATCTTCCTGAACGCTGGCTTTGCTCGGCCGGCCCTCGTCGGCGGACGAAGTCAATGACGCGTTCCGGCAAGCCGCTGAAGAAGGTAGCCGGGCCGCCGCCAGCGCCGCCGAACCTGTGGATCTGGCCCGGCACGCCACCGTCCCGACGCATCGCGCCGACAACCACGCGAGTTCGGCGGTTACCGACTCCGACACGATCGCATCCTCGCCCCGGCGGCTTAGGTTGGTTGGCAGTTCCGTTGCTCGCCGGCTGCGGTGGGCGAGCCCGGCCGAGCAACTGCCGATGGTCCCACGGCTCACGGACTTGTTCCTCTCGCGCCTTCCTGGGTCGCCGTCTCAGGCTGATGGCGACAGTTGTTGAATCGCCTGCTCGGAGGCCGTGATGAACGCGAGTGAGAAGACCAACATCCTGCTAGCTATTGATCTTGCTCTCGGCGAGCCGGCCCGGCATATTAGCGCTGCGGTCGACCTGGTCAGAAGTCTCGTTCGTGACCGCGCAGATCATGTCGTGGTCCTGCATATCCGGGAATTCTCGATTGCGCGGCTGCCGGTAGCACCGCCTTCCTGTCGGAGGCGTCGCCGAGCACTTGGTGCACCATGCGGAGGTACCGGTCGTCATAGCGGCTAAGCCGTGCCGGGCAATGCCGGTCTAGTCGCCGGCCAGGTGATAGTTGGCGACGGCGATGACCAGTCCGGCCAGCGCGTCGCGTTGGCCGGCGGCGCAGATGTAGTCATCGCAGTCCAGCATGCGTGACGGGTCGGGCGGGATCAGTTCAGGGACTCCTCAGAACCGGTTAACATCGGCCGGCTGGCCGCCCGTGGCCTGCTGAGGGCACTAATTTCCGCCGAGCCGGAACCCGCGGCCGTAGACGGTTTCGATAAGGCCCGGCACTCCGAGTTTCCTGCGCAGCGCGACGACGTGCACGTCGATCACCTTCGTCGGACCGTACCAGTGCGCGTCCCAGGCCGTCTCCATGATCTCATGCCGGGTGACGACCCGTCCGGGATCAGCGGCCAGGCACTCCAGGATGTCGAATTCCTTCGGCGTCAGTTGTATTTCCTCGTCGCTTACCGTCACGCGGTGGGTGCGCAAGTCGACGACCAGCGGACCGTAGCTGACCACCTCGCCTTCTGGCCTGGCTCGTCTTAGGACGGCACGGATGCGAGCTTGAAGTTCGCCGAGACCAAAGGGCTTGACCAGATAGTCATCTGCCCCGGCGTCCAAAGCCATGATCCGGTCGGGTTCCTCACCGAAGGCCGTAATCACGATGATGGCCGTATCGGAGCGTTCCCGCAGTCTGCGGCACACCTGTACGCCGTCCATGTCCGGTAGGCCAAGATCGAGAAGCACGACATCCGTCGAGCGCCGCGCGATGGCGGCGCTGCCGGTACCGACATGATCTACCTGGTAGCCACCCCTGGTAAGGCCGCGCACAAGCTGAGTAGCAATGCTGTCGTCATCCTCCACGACCAGCACGCTCGCGCCATCCGGGCTCGTCACGGCCGTGGCGGCAACGTTACCTCCGGGCGGTCTCATGGCACCCACGTTAGGCGAACAGGGCGGCGAGAGGTGCGAAGTGTGCCCTCGGACCAAGAAGGAGGACCTTGGTCCATAACTATTGCCGGCTTTAGCCAGACATGATCTCAGGCCGGCTGATCCAGGAGGTCCAGGACGCGCGCGTCGCTCAAGATCAGGTCAGCGGTCTGCCGGTCACCGTCGCTGCCGGGTCAGGGTCGGTGAACAGCCCCGCCGGGGACCGGACGGTAGCCATGTCCGGTTAGGGACCTTTGTCGCTTGCCTTCAGGCCCATTTCCCCTGTCCGCCGGACCGTATCGACAGGGACAGTTAATGGCAAAAGGTCATTTTAGTGGCGAGGGCTGGATAGATCTGAGTTTAGTTGGAGGAGCCAATTATTCATGCGTTGCTAGCCGGCATCGGCCGACCGGCCGCGATCGGCATCAATCAGCCGAGTAACATCTTGCACTGGTCATTTATCGATATCACGCTGGCTAACCTGATCGTGATCGCGGTCATGGTCGTGATCTTCGGCTTGGCGCTTATCCTGCGCTTCCCGCACGCCCAAGAGCTCTCTGCCCAGCTGAGCCGGATGAGGAGAACCTGGCCTCAGCGGCCGCGGCACCAGAACCCGGCGACGCCGGCATGTGGACGGCCAAGGTCAGGACGAAGGCTGCGAGCCTGCTGCCGCCGAGGAGGCTGCTGCCTGATCGCCAGCCCGCGTACGTGGCGTCGTGGATCTATACGTTCGGCGTGGCTTCGCTTGTCGCTCTGGGCATCGTGATCGCGTCCGGATTCGGTCTTGCCCTGGGCGGGTCTGACTGGTGGCACACGAACCCGGTCGGGCATTTCTTCAACAGCGTCCATCTGTGGTCGGTCGAGCTGTTCATGTCCTTGCTGGTCATCCACCTGTGGGGCAAGTTCTGGATGGCAGCCTGGCGCGGACGGCGGGCGATGACCTGGATCACCGGCGTCATCGCGTTCCTGGCGTCGATCCTGACCGCGTTCACCGGGTACCTGTCCCAGCAGAACTTCGACTCGCAGTGGATCGCGGCCAGCGGCAAGGACGCGTTCAACTCGGTCGGCGTCGGCGCGTTCTTCAACCCGATGAACTTCGGCCAGATGTTCATGTGGCACATCGTGCTGATGCCGCTGGTCCTGGTCGTCATCGTCGGCGCGCACATTCTCATGGTCCGGGTTCGCGGCATCAGCCACCCGCTGCCGCAGACCCGCGTGCAGGGCAGCGCCGCCCGCAAGGCAGCGAGCGTGGCCGACGCGAGGCCGTGGCGGGGACCGGTCCGCCGGTACGACATCATCAAGGAAGCGGCGGTCGCTACGGCCCTGGTGGGCGCGCTGACCATGATCCTGGCCGGCCTGCTGTCCTCACCGGACATCCCGGCGGTCACCGTGCAGGCGTGGGCCCAGCACGACCAGCTCGGATTCGTCAACACCGCCGCCGTCGAACTCGACGGCACCAGCGAGACCGCTACCTACGGCCCGCCCTACAACAACGGAACCGGCTCACTTCAGCAGCTCGGGCCGATCAGCTGGCAGAAGGTCTCCGGCATCACCCAGCGCATTGACGCCGCGCAGACCTACGTGATCGGGCCGCTGACGGCACTGGCCAGGACCACCCCGGCGCTGTCGACGGCACTAGCTGCCTACACCAGCGCCACCCCGGCGCAGCAGCTCCGCTGGGCGACCGCCTACGACAAGGCGACAGCGGGAACCACCACCAAGACGCCGTTCAACCACGGCGACCTCAGCCTGCCGGCCGCCGGGCCAGTCCCGGTCATGATGTCCTACGAGCTGGCCATGGCCCGCAGCGGCGCGCTCGACACCGACCTGCTGGCCCAGCGCCAGTTCTTCGGCACCGATTACACCAAGCCCCTGCTGTTCCTTGAGGACGGCGCTTACTTCGGGAACCTGGCCTCGGCGCAGCGCCTTCAGGCCGACCAGTGGGGCGTGATGAACGAGACTGGCAACTATCCAGGCCAGCCCTGGCTCTGGCTCTACCAGCTCTGGTACCAGATCCCGCCCGGCAGCACGACCTGGTCGGCCGCCGCTGACGTGTGGGCCGTCGTCGCGACCGGCATCTGCACCATGGCGCTGCTGTTCGTGCCGTTCGTCCCGGGTCTGCGCGACATTCCCAGGCTCATCCCTGTACACCGCCTCATCTGGCGCAGCTGGTACCGCTCGCAATCCGGCCAGGTGAGCGTGAACGCGGGGACGCCAGATGCGGACGACGCGCACCGCTCGGTATCCATCTGAGTACCCGGCATCACTTCACCCCGGGCGGCCGGGAGCCGGCCGCCCGGCCCGGGGAAGCCGTATCCGGATCAGTCACCGGCCCCCTGCCACCTGCGGCTTCAGGTCTGTCCCTTTCTTCATTTAGAAAGATTTGCTCAGGCTGAGTCGCGCTCGATGGGGACCGCCCGCCGAGGCGAGGACCGCTTTCGTCACTACAAGCGTCATCCAGTGGCGAAAGGACTTTAGGCCTTCCGGGTCGGGTCGATGTGCCCTGATGTGAGGCATACCCGTTGGGTGACTCTTGTCCTGTAAGCGCATGAGATAACGAACTCTAGGAGGCAGAAATGCGCAGGAGGACTTTCGACGCGATCGTCGCAACGATGGGCCTGGTAATCGCAGCGCTACTGGTCATTGCTGGCGGGATGCTGGCATGGGGCCATTCGTTCGTGACCAGTGAGGTGCACAATCAGCTTGCGGCTCAGAAGATCACGTTCCCGGCTGCGAACAGCCCTGAGATCACCTCGCTGCCCAAGGCCGACGCGACCGCGATGAGCAAGTACGCGGGCCAGCCGATGACCACCGGAGCGCAGGCCGAGACCTGGGCCGACCACTTCATCGCCGTGCACCTGGTCAAGATCGGCGGCGGTCAGACCTACAGCCAGCTGTCCGGCAAGGCGCTGGCTGACCCGAAGAACGCCGCGCTCGCGGGTCAGGTGGAAGCCGTGTTCCGCGGCGAGACGCTGCGCGGGCTGCTGCTCAACGCCTTCGGCTACTGGGAGATGGGCCAGATCATGCTGTGGAGCGCGTTCTTCGCGTTCGCCGGCGGTGCCGTGATGCTGCTGCTGTCCCTGTTCGGCTACGTCCACCTGCGCCGGACCGCGCCCCAGGCCGAGGTCCTGCCCAAGATCGCTACCAGGGCCGAAGTTCCGGTCAGCTAGAAACGCCGTTACTTCTCCGAAGTGCGCCCCCGCCGGCGAGGCGGGGGCGCATCCGGGCTCGCCATAGGCATTCACAGCTGTCAATATAGATATATGTCGAAGTCTTTGATCGTGCTCGGCCCGGCTGAGACGGTGCTGTGCTGTCCGCCACTCACGGTCCAGCCTTTGTCCCAGGACCAGGCCGACCAGGTCGCGCCACTGCTGAGGGCACTTGCCGATCCGGTGCGGTTAAGGCTGATGTCGTTGGTGGCCTCCCACCCAGGCGGAGAGGCTTGCGTCTGCGACCTGAACAGCGCCTTCGACCTGTCCCAGCCCACGATCAGTCACCACTTGAAGGTCCTGTACGACGCCGGACTGCTCGACCGCAACAAACGCGGCATATGGGTCTACTACCGCGCCCGGGCTGAGCAACTGGCAAGCCTCGGCGCACTGATCGGCTACACGGCGGCTTCCGTCTGAACCTGCTCTGCCCTCAGTCAGCGAGACCTGCGGACAGCCCGGTTAAGTCACGGCACCTCAATTCGCGACGGAGTAGCTTGCCTGTGGCCGTCTTAGGGAGATCGTCCATGATTTCTATCGTTCGCGGATATTTGTAATTGGCCAGCCTGTCCCTGCAGTACTCAATGAGTTCTTCGGGAGTCGCCGCCGCATCAAGTTGGAGGCTGACAAATGCCTTGACTGTCTCACCACGATATCCGTCCGGGACTCCCACGACGATGGCCTCCCGGACTGCGGAATGGGACAAGAGAATGTCTTCGACTTCGCGTGGCCAGACCTTGTAGCCGGACGCGTTAATCAGGTCCTTCTTGCGATCGATGAGGAAAAACCAGCCTTGCTCATTCATCATGCCAATGTCGCCTGTGCGAATCTCCCGGCCTGGCATGACCTCGGCCGTCTCTGCCGGGCGGTTCCAGTAGCCAGGAACAAGCCCGGGCCCGCTAATGGCGATTTCTCCGGGTACTCCTACTGGGAGGTCGTTGCCCTTGTCGTCAATGATCCGGGCAACGTAGTTGAAGATAGGAATGCCTATTGAAAGCGCTCCGGTAGCGGGGTCCACGGGAGCTCGCAGGCCGTATGGCACCGCGTGCGAGGGTGCTGTCGTCTCGGTCAGGCCATAGACGTTGTGAATATATGGCCCGACTTCTTGCTCGAATCGGCGCAGGATGCTGACGGGAATAGGTGAGCCGCAGCTATAGGCTTTCGACCAGGACGATAGGTTGCGGGTACGAGCCGTGGAGTCATTCAGCATGGCTGAGTAAGCCGTTATCGCCATTACCGTATAGGTTATTCGGTAACGCTCGGCAAGTTCGATCATCGTAGAGGCGTCGAATCGGTAGCCCAGTACCATAGGCATCCGCGCGAGTATCGCCGTCGCGATGTGGCCGATAAGGCCAGTTATGTGGAACAGGGGTGCGGCGGCGAGGCAGACATCAGTTTCGGTTAAGCCGATCCAGTCGCGGTACGCGTGAGTGTTGAACACGATATTGCCATGCGTGTTCATGGCGCCTTTCGGGTCGCCGGTGGTGCCGGAAGTATAGGTGAGCAGTGCGATGTCCTCGCTGAGAGGCGCTACTGGCTGAGGGCGCAAGCCGGCATGAAGCCGTATGGTCTCGGCCAAATCCATTGCCCCTGGTGTGTGCTCTGCTTGCACCGACTGCAACAGATGAGGGCGTCTAGCGGACAGGCCATCCAGAGGGCTAGTCGTCACCGCTACGGTGATGTCATTCTCCCGCGCAGCCTGAGCCGCAATGGAGTTCCATAGCTGCTGCAGGCAGATGAGCCCTCGGGCACCGGAATCGGCGAGAAGGTAGCTCAGTTCACGTTGCTTGAGCATCGGATTGATCGGGACGGCGACGCAGCCGAGCTTCCAGGTGGCGATGAGCGCGACTACGAACTGCGGTACGTTCTGCAGGAACAGCGCGATCCTGTCGCCGCTGCCCAGGCCATGCCTTGCCAGTGCGACGGCTAGGGCATCGCTATCGGCGTCGACGTCCGCGAAAGTGCGCGTTTGGTCGAAGTAGTGCATGAGCGGCCGCTGGCCGGCCTGCGAGACGCTGGCGCGCCACATGCTGAGCGCGTCGGGAACCTCTACCAGGAGGTCGGTCGAGGCGCCCGCTCGATAGAGCGGCAGCCATGGTCGGCTTCTGTATGCCTCTGCCTTCCCTTCCACTGCTTCCACCTGAATGCCAGATCTACTAGTAGGGCTAGCTGACGACTGTGGCAGCGGGGTCAGGTGTCCTGGCCGACTGCCCCGTGCTGGCCTCGTAGAGCGTGGTGCCATGCGTCTCGGGCGCCCAGATCAGTGTCACAACCAAACCGAACGCGGTGACCGCGGCCGTTATCAGCATGGCGAACTGCAGTCCAGGACCGGAGAGCAGAACGGGCAGCAAGAAGGTGCCCGCCGCGGCGCCGACCCGGCTGCCTGCGCTGCCCAGGCCGACGCCGGAGGCGCGGATGTCCGTGGGGAACAACTCGGCCGGGTAAAGAAACTCGAGATTGCTGACAAATCCGAGAACGAGCGCGAACATTCCGAAGAGCGCCACGACCAGCCAGTTCGGCGGCTTGGAGAACAGGCCCAGCACCAGGAAGATTCCGGTTAGCAGCAACATCGCCCGCACCAGCATCGGCCGTCGGCCCATGCGGGTCAGCAAGATCATTCCGACAGCAAACGCGGGCAGCGACAGGAGGCGGATAAGAAGGGAGCCGAGGTTAGCGTCGTGGATGTGCAGTGACCTGAGCAGGGTTGGCAAGAACGTGAAGATCGCGAATTCAGGCCAGGCGAGCGCGGACCAGAAGACGCCGACGAAGATGGCGCGGCGTAGCCAGATCCCCGAGAGAAGCTTCCGGTAGGACGGACTGATGTCGGCTTCGGCGAGCAGGTCCGCTACCGAGACGCCGCCGCCGATGTATTTCGTGCAGATGGCTTGCGCCTCGTCCAGTCGCCCTTTTCGCACTAGCCACCGGGGTGACTCTGGGCTGCCGATCCGCAGCACCATGACGACGATCGCGGGTAGCGCACTGCTCGCCAGCACCCAACGCCACGCACCATGACCCCAGTGCGCACCAATGACACCGACGAGCAGCGACGCGGAATACCCGACGGTCCACATGCCGACGAGGCTGCCGAGAAGCCGGCCGCGGGTGCGGCGCGGGGCGAATTCAGCCAGGTAGGTTGGTCCGACGGCGTAGTCGATGCCGATAGCTATGCCGACGACTAGCCGGATGGAGAAAAGCTGCCACGGATTCACGACGAAGAACTGGGCGACTGAGCCAATCAGGAAAATAGACAGGTCTGTGGTGTAGAGGGCCTTGCGGCCGACGTGGTCGGCTACCCATCCGAAAATCAGGCTTCCCGCGAAGGTCCCGATCAGTGCGGATGACCCGATTAGACCTTTCCAGACGGGCGTTAAGCCGAAGTTCGATGGGATGAGCACTAAGGCAATGGCTATTACCCCGAGAATGTAACCGTCGATAAACTGGCCGCCGCCGACAAATGCCGACATTCGAAAATGGAAAGCACGAGTCGGGGCTTCGTCGATGCTGTCGCGGGCCGGTGCGGAAGCGGAACTCATCTCTCTCCTTCACGCTGACATGAACGATGGACTTCGCGGCTCATAGACCCTCGAGTCTGCGCTGGCGCCCGAAATAAGCCCGGCCAGGCCTCGCTTGGCGATCTCATTGGCGATGATCAGGCGCTGGATCTCGGAAGTGCCCTCCCAGATCCGGTCGAGGCGGACATCGCGGTAGAGCCGCTCGACGGCTTGTTCCCGCATGTATCCGCGGCCGCCGAAGATCTGCACGGCCCGGTCGACAACTCGGCCGGCAGCCTCCGATGCGGACAGCTTGACCATCGCCGCCTTCGCGTGCAGCGTCTTGGGGTCTCCGCCGCCGTCGAATTCACAGGCCACCTGGCGAACCAGCGCACGGTTGAGCGCTATATCGACCGCAGAGTCGGCGATCATTGCCTGAATTAGCTGGTAGGAGATAATTGGCGCGCCGTTCTGAACACGCTTCTTGGCCCAGTCGACGGCGAGAGTCAGGGCACGTTCCGCAGCTCCGACTGAACGAGCGCTGATCCAGAGCCGCTCAGCGGTAAACCAGGCATGGGTAAGTCCGTATCCAGCGCCGACCCCGCCGAGTATGTTTTCCTGGCCAAGACTGACATCGGTGAAGCGGAACTCAGGATGCTCAAAGACGAAGTTGTGCATGAAGCTTGGCGTTCGCTTTACCTGCACTCCTGGCGAGTTCTTGTCCACGATAAAGATCGTCGGACCTTCGCCTGGCACGGTGGCGAGGACGAGCAGGAAGTCGGCGTGATCGCCGACGGTCACGAACCACTTCTCGCCGTTCAGGCGGAACCGGTCGCCTAGGCGTTCGGCGGTCGTAGCCGGCAGCCTCGGATCCGAGCCCCCGGTTGGCTCCGTAATGGCGACGGCCTCTCTGCGGCGGCCGTCGACACAGGGGAGGAGCCAGCGCTCGCGCTGCCGAGGAGTGCAGGCGAGCAGCGCGTTCGCCGGCCGCCAGACGACGTCCCAAAGACCATTCGTGAGCTTTCCCAATTCCTCCTGGACGACTACCTGCTCAAGGCTTGATAGGCCAGCACCTCCGATTTCGGCGGGAAGATTGAAGGCTTGCAGGCCGCACGCGATGACGTCGCGACGGATATTTTCCAGTCGTTCAGGGGACAGGCGGCCCTGTGTTTCACATTCTTCTTCACAGGTCATTAGGCGCTGGCTAAGATCGGCGGCCTGTCGCTGGATGGCCAGTTCTCTTGGCGAGAAAGTGAGATCCATATGATGGCCCTTCTATTCCGTCAGACATGGCCTGCGGCGATTTGGGCGCTATCGCCAAGAGTGTCGGCCTCGGCTACGACCGTATAGACCTCCCACGGCTCATTGCCCGGGCCATGGACCCACACCTTGTCTTGCAAGGCGTAGCAGCAGGCCGTGGCCGCCTCGGCCTCCTTGTCGATGCCGATGGCGTCGAATCGCCTGCCGGCGTCATCGACCTGATCGGTCGTATCTACCTCGATACCGAGGTGATCCATGACCGTGGCTTGGCCAGGATCGCCGACCAGCAAGACGAGCTTCATCGGCGGCTCGGAGACCACGAAGTTCGCGTAGTCGGCCCGCAGCTTCGCTGGCGGGACGCCGAGCAGCTTGGTGTAGAACGCGACAGATCCCTCGAAGTCGCCGACTCGCAGGGCAAGCTGAAATCGTGACATTGAGTTTCGCTCCTGAATATTGCTGTACGGTCATATGCTCGCGGCTATGAGCCGTGCATTACCGCTTATAACCGTTTACCATCGGCGCTGCTATTGCGGCAAGAGGGTTGGGCATTAGAAATAATAATGAATCGCTCGGGCTGACTGATGAATCGGAGCATCTCGATGCGGTCGGCGCCTAAATGCGGGGGTAAACCCTAGTCCGCTCAAGCAGCGGTCTCGTTATTGTCGTGAGCATGACCGGCAGCAGGCGCCCATGAGCCGTGCTCCGGTGACCGGGGGTGCCGCGAGTGACGAGCGGCGGGGGGCTAGTCGCCGAAGGACGTGCCTGGTCAGTGACTCATATTCCCGGCCGGCGTTCACCTTGGAGCAGATCAGGACCTTCCTGATCGTGGCTAGCCGAGAGCACATCACGCAGGCCGCCAAGGTGCTCGGGCTGAGCCAGCCGGCCGTCACCCAGCAGGTCCAACTGCTTGAGCGCGCTCTAGGCGTGCCGTTACTTGAGCGTGTCGGCCGGGGGGTGAGGCTCAGCGACGCGGGTGAGGAGATAGCAGCTTCTTGTCTGCTGATCATGCGCTCGCTGGAGAACCTGGAAGGCGCTGCCCGGTCCATCCGGGGCGTGGAAGCGGGGTCACTGGCCGTGGGCGCGAGCCAGGTCGCCGGCAGCTACTACTTATCGTCCGCGCTGGCGGCATTCAGTGCCGCTCACCCTGGGGTAACGGTAAATGTCGAGATCGGGGCTAGCCGCGACATTTGCGAGCAGGTATCAGCTGGCGTGTTCGAGTGCGGCCTGGTAGACGGACCGCTGCCGCAGATGAGGCTCGTCTGCGCGGCAGTGGCAAGCGACGAGGTCGTGCTGTCCGTTCATCCAGCGCATCCGCTGGCCGGGCAGCAGCGCATCACGGCTGAGGGCCTAGATGGCAGCAGCTATCTGGTCTGGGAACGCGGCGCGGTCAGCGTCACGATACCGGCACACCTGCTAGGGCCGATTTACAGGACGGTGCCGCAGATCCGGCTGGCCAATATCGAAGCCGCTCGGCAGATGCTGCTCGCCGAGCCTCACTTCATCGCCGCGATGCCACGGATCGCGATCGCCGACGATCTCGCCAGGAAAGCTCTGTCGACCATCAGGCGCCGGCCCATGCAGCGGCCCATCTGCGCGGTACGCCGGCCGGGGAGCGCACTGGGTTCCGCCGCGCAGGCGTTCTGGGCAGCGCTGACCGGCACGCAGAACAGCGAGTAGCATGTTCTATAGGTAGTGTTGCTACTTATAGAGTTGCGGAGGAACTCGCATGAGCTCAGCAAGCCGTATCTTTGGCGATCAGGTGGGATCTACGGCCCCGCTGTTCCTGGCCTTCCTTGCCGTCCATGTCCTCGCTGGCCTGACTGCTGTGATCACGGGAGCTATAGCCGCCCTCTCGCGCAAAGGAGGTAAGCGCCACATCTGGGCCGGTCGCTGCTTCTACGGGGCGATCACCGTGGTCTTCGCCACTGCCACCGCGCTGTCGATCATGCGGTGGCGGCATGACTACTACCTATTCATCCTTGGTGCCGTCGCCTTTGCCGGGGCGACCGGTGGCTTCCTGCACCGGCGGCTGCATCGGCCCGGAGATACCGGGCACATCGTGGGGATGGGCATTGGCTACACGGTCATGCTTACGGCGTTCTATGTCGACAACGGGCCGCACCTGCCGGTGTGGGATCACCTCCCGATCCTCGCGTTCTGGTTGCTGCCCTCGGTGATCGCGGCTCCGATTGTCGTTAGGACCGTGATCCGGTGGCGTCGCAAGCAGCCCCCGGACCAGCCCGCGGTCACCCGGTCAGCGTGACCCGACGGCGAGCCGACCTGAGCGTCGGGTGTGAAGGCGGTGCCGCACAGCGAAGAACGCACGGACAAGGCTGATCGCGATCGCCGGGGCGAGCGGGAGGAAAGATCGCGACGCCGGCGTGGTCAGGGCGTAGAAAACGAGCATCAGCAGCAAGGTGGAGTCGGCCGCGAGTGCCGCGATGCTGGCAACGCTCACGGCCTTCGACGGCAGGCTTGGCGGCATAGGCAGGCGAAGTCCGGCTCGCCCGGTGGTCACCAGCGCAATCACCGAGCTTGGCGCGGCGATCACGATGGCCAGGCCGACCAGCGGCAGCGCTAGCCAGGGTCCTGACAGGTGATCGCGGACTGGAGGCAGTCCGGCGAAGAACGCTCCGGCGATCCAGGCGGCCCCGACCAGCGGTCCCGAGGCGATGAGCGCGATCGCCGTGCTCCGCGCCCGCTTGGCGATGAACTCGGGCCGGAAGGCTTCCGCTACCGCTGCGGGCTCGCCGAACTCGCCGATAGCCGCCTGAGCGGCCTCCTTGTCTCGCATTCCCCGAGCTTTGTAGTCACTCACCGCCTCCATGAGACCATCTTCAATCTCGCTGACGATCGCCGAGCTCGTGGATCTTGGGCACGGCAGCGCGCTGGCCAGATTGACGAGATAGCCATCGATCAGGGCGGTGACTTCGGTTGCTCTGGCTGGCGTCGGCAAGGTGCCGCCAAAGCCTGGCGCGCTCATCCGGCCGGTGCGGGACATGTCCCGCCTTCCAGCACGCCCGTGACCGCGATGGCGAACTGCCGCCAGTCAGCGCGTCCGGCCTCGAGCGCTCGCCGCCCGGCGTCGGTGAGTTCGTAGCTCCGCCGCTTTCTCCCCGCCACAACAGACCAGCTACCGCCGATGAGCCCGGCTCGTTCCAGCCGGTGCAAGGCCGGGTAGACGGTGCCGGTCGGAAGGTCGAACTCGCCGCCGCTGTCAAGCCTCAATGATTCCTTGATCGCATAACCATGACGCGGGCCGTCGGCGAGGGTCGCGAGCAGCAACGCATCGAGGTGGCCCTTCAACGCCTCAGCCCTCATGAGTAGCAATGCTACGCTCAGATGCGGGCCGGGGCCAGTCAGCGGTTGCCGCTAACCGAAGGGCCGAGATGGCAGTGGACGCCCAGCTTCACCTGCTCAAGGCCGACGTCGATGCCGAGCTTGAGCACGCGCGCGTCTCGTTTCATGACCTTCTGGACGCCATGTCACCGGACTTGCGTCGCCAGCCGAGTAACGGCACGAAGTGGAGCAATGAGGAACTGCTTTTTCATATGATGTTCGGCTACATGATCTTGTGGTCGCTGATCTGGCTCGTCAAGTTCTTCGGCCGCATGCCGAGGAAGGTGAGCGTAATCTTCGCCGTCGCTCTCAATATCGTTACTGGTCCGTTCAACACGGCCAACTTTCTGGGCTCGCGATTCGGCGCGCGAGTCTATCCCTATGATCGAATGGGCTCCAAACTCGACCGCGTTGTGAAGGCATTGCATCGCCGGCTTGCCGCCGAAAGCGCAGCCGCCTTGCGCCTGCAGATGTGCTTTCCTGCCCGGTGGGATCCGTTCTTTGAAGAACGAATGACCCTCGCGCACGTCTATCACTATCCCGCTCAGCATTTCGAATTCCATCGCCGGCAACTCAGCGGCGACCTGAGCGTCGGCGAAATCACGGGTAAACCCTAGTCCTTTCGAGCGCGTGTCTGGTTAACGTCGTGACCATGGCAGCCATCAACGCGCTCGCCCAGGGTCTGCTCGCCTGCCGTATCGTCGATCTGTCGAGCGATGTGGGCGACTGTGCGCCGGGGCCGTTTCAGACAAAGGTCGACGTGATCGAGGCCGTCGAAGGCGCCGAGATCTTCTGCGAAAAGGTAGTGCCCGCGCTTGTCCCCGAGGCGGCTGGCAGGCTGAAACCGGATCATTTCCCCGGCCGGGCGTTCCTGCGGCACGAGATGGTGAGTGCCTCGGTCCACTCGGGTTCGCACATCGACGCGCCCGGTCACTACGGTCCATCCGAGGACGGAGATCGCGGGCTGATCAGCAGCGCTCCGCTCGATGCCTTCGTCGGTGCCGGCGTCATGCTCGATGTCGCTGGTGCCGATGGGTGGCGAGTCGAGCGCACGCACATCGCCGCCGCTCTGCAGGCTCATGCTTTTGGCGACCTTGATCGGGCAATCGTCCTGATCCACACCGAAAGGGACAAGGCCATTTCAGCGGACGTCGTCGCCGATCTCCTCGACGCCGGCGTGCGGGTGATCGGCACCGATGCGGAAGGATTCGACGGCCCTTTCGAGCCGATGGTAAGGCGATTCCTCGAAACAGAGGATGCTGCCGTGCTTTGGCCCGCTCATGTGCTGGGTCGGCGTCGTCCCTACTACCACATAGAGCGCCTGCGCAATCTGGGGCTGCTTCCGCCGAGCGGATTTGTCTTCGTCGCCTTCCCTGTGCTCATCGAGGGAGCCACCGCCGCATGGACGAGGGCAGTCGCATTCGTTCCCGAGGAGACCGAAGCCTCATGACTGCCGAACTGACGCCCGCTCACATCTTCGACTTGTTACTGGCCTACAAGAACACGGCCGTTCTGACCGCGGCGATCGATCTCGGTGTCTTCGACGCTATCGCCGCCGGAGCGGTCACTTCGTTCCAAGTAGCCAAAGCGCGCGAGCTAGACGAGCGCGGCGCCAGGATCCTGCTTAACGCTCTTTCCGCTCTTGGCCTTCTGACCTGGGACGATTCGGTCTATGGGCTCGCGGCGGGAGCCGAGAAGTTCCTGGTACGTGGGCAGCCAGGATTTGTCGGCGACATGGCGAAGGTGATGGCCAGCACCTGGGAGTGGACCGCCCTCGCCAGCTTGCCTGACGCGGTGCGCTGCGGCGGCACGGTGACAGAGGTGAACGCCGAGACGCCTGGCTACGACTACTGGCAGGACTTCGCCGCCTATGCGTCGGCCGTAGCCGCCCCGACGGCCAGGCTCATGGCGGACGTGCTGGGGAGCTGGGCGCAGCACCGGGACCGGCTGGACGTGCTGGACCTGGCCTGCGGGCACGGCCTGTATGGCTACACGTTGGCCCAGCGTCAGCCGCAGGCCAGGATCTGGTCGCTCGACTGGCCCAACGTGCTGCCCGTGGCGCTGTCGCACGCTCGCCAGCTCGGCGTCGAGGATCGGGTATCGACGATCGGCGGCGATATGTTCTCCGCCGACCTCGGCGGACCTTATGACGTCGTGATGATCACGAATGTCCTGCACCATTTCTCCGAGGAGCGCGCGACCCAGCTGCTTCAGCGAGCCGCACGGGTAATGGCCGACGATAGCCGGATTGTCCTGGTCGGCTTCACCACGAGCGACGTGCCGCCGGCCGCGGAGGCCTCGGCCCACCTGTTCTCGATCCTGATGCTGATCTGGACGCATGAGGGAGAGGTCCACTCTGCTCGCGCCTATGAGCGCATGCTGGCCGATGCCGGGTTCTCCGATGTCGAACTGCACCCCGTGCCCGGCCTGCCGCTGCGCGTCATAGTTGGCCGTCAGGCCGGGTAGTCAGTCCCCGCCCAGCTGGTTCAGGCGCCTGGCCGCGTCGTCGCCGAGTTTGACCGCCCAGCGCTGGAGGCGTGACTCCACGTCGCCTCGGGCGGCGAGGCCATCGGCGCTGGATCGGTTCGCGTCCGGCGGGAGCATGCGATTCACTCCGCGCATGACGGTTGCCATCGTCTCGGGGAACAGGCTGTTCAGCCAGATTCCGGCGGCTGCGGGAGCGGGCAAGACCACCTGGGCGCGTCCGCGGCGCATGGCCGCGATGATCCGGCGGGCCGCCCGCTCGGCATCCATGGACGCCAGCGGGAGGCTCGATCCAAGGGCGAACCAGGCGAACTCCCTGGCCGGGTCGCCTTGGTAGCTGGCCCGCAGGTGCGATCCGGTCCTCAGCATCCCTGGCAATACCGTCGTCACGGAGATGCCGTCGTCGGCCACAGCACAGCACAGTCCCTGCGAAAACCCGACGACCGCGGACTTCGCGCATCCGTAGGGCAGCAGATGCGGGACGCTGATCTTACCTCCGATGGAGGCGATGTTCACGATGTTGCCCGCCTGGCGCTGCCGCATATGCGGCAGCGCGGCCAGGGTCGTATGGACGGTGCCCCAGAACATCACGCCGAGCGCTTCGTCGAAGTCGGCAGCCGTCATCGCTCCCAGCGGTCCGACGCGGATGACTCCGGCGTTGTTCACGAGAATGTCCGGTGGGCCGAGCCGCTCGCTCGCCATCCGTACGAACTCGTGCGCCTGCTTCTCGTCGCTGACATCGCACGGCATAGCGGCGACGGTAGCTCCGCGGCCGCGCAGCTCGCTTTCGGCCCGGTGAAGATCTGCCTCTGTCCGCGCGCAGATTGCCACCTGGCAGCCGCCAGCGGCCAGCTCGCGCGCGATGAGCAGCCCGAGGCCGCGAGACGCGCCGGTGACGAGCGCTGTCTTGCCGCGCAGGTCGACCTGTTGGTGAGCAGCACGGATGGCAACTCTCGCGGCAGCGAGTCCGGCGGCCGCCGTGCCGATCTTGAGCAGCGTTCTCGCCAGATCGACTGACCCGGTCGCGGCCGGCGACCTGGTTACTGGCTGTGTTGGGCCCGCCCCGGGAGATGCGCCCTTTACTTGGTTGTGAAGCACTGGGCTAAGGCGCTCGAATGCCAGGGTCAGCTCGCGCGTCAGGCTACGTCGCAGGATGGGCTCGCCTATGCGGGCCAGGCCGCGTGCTGCCATCGTCAGGCTCAGGCTGACCCGCGTGCCGTTGGCCTCGGGGGCGAAGCTATAGCGGGATTCGACTCGCAGCGGACCCGAGTGACCGCGTACGGTGAATCCCTCACCCGGTATCCAGTCCACCAGGTCACCGGGCGCCTCGATCCTGCGGCCAAGGAAGCGCCGGACTTCGACAACGTGCCTGGCCTGCGGAAACGGAGCGTCCACCTCAACCGCGGTGAGGCCCAGCTGCCACTGCGGGGCGTTGCGGAAGTCGGCCACGTAGTCGATCGCGGTTTCCGGTGGCACGGGGGCGAAGGCCGACACGGCCACGGTGAACACGAGTGCAACATGTCATGCCGCTTGGAGAAGTGTCACTAGGGGAAACCCTAGGAAGCGTCCGCCGCGATCACATGAAGTTCCGGGTGTGCAGAGCGGAGATCTCGGCCGCCTCGCCGGGCGGAAATCCGAGCCGGGTGAGCCGCCGGACCCGGCCGGTGTACATGTCCGCCTCAAGATCCCTGACCGCCGCGAAGCCGGACGCGATGGCTGCTGGATCCCAGGAGCCCGCGGCTAGGAGGACGAGGGCGTCGAATACGTCTTCGTTGAGTCCCGAGGTGCCGGACAGGGCTTCGTGCCGGCGCTCGACGGTGCTGCGCAGCCGGGGGAGCAAGCCGGTATCGACCTTCGCCTGATGTTCGAGGTGGGCGACCCCGAAGGCCACGTGTCGTGCTTCATCTTGGTGAGCCAGGCGGGCCACCGTGCGGGTGACCTGGTCGGGTGCGTAACGGTCGAGGAAGGCCAGCAGGCTGAGGAAGCTTCCCTCGCCGAGCACAGAGAGCAGGAAGGATGCCAGCGAGAAGTCAGGTTCCGAGAGCAGCGTGAACAGCGACACCCGCCCGCTGACCGTGGAGGTGCCAAGAGGGCGTCCTGACAGAGCCGCGCGGCGGCTGAATACTTCGATGTGGCGGGCTTCGTCGGCGGCTTGCACGGCGAGTAGCTGGACGACTTCCCTGAAGTGCGGGTGTATTCGGGTCAGGAACCGGGCTGGGAGGACGAGCGCGGCCTGCTCGTTTTCGATCAGGAACGTCATCACCTGGATGACGGCTGCCTCGATCTCATCGGGAACGTCAAATTCCGCCTGCCATGGCACGGCCGTTGCCGGATCCCACTGTGCTGCTGCCGCCTGGGCGTACAGCCTGGGCGCCAGGTCTGCCCACACTTGCTCTTCCCGGCTCAGCTGGTAGGTCGCCAGGGGGCCGCCGCGCTCGACCAGTGCCCCCCGCGCGGCCAGTCCCCAGCGCGCCGACGGCTCGCTCACGCGCTGACCAGGTGCCGGACCTCCGGCCCGCTCGGCGCCAGCCCACCGATAGGACTCGGACAGGCCGCGGGTAACCCAGGCCCTGACGGAGTCTTCCGGCCGGGCTGTGCCTGCCTCGGCCGGATGACCACGGGCCCGGCACCAGGCCATGACGTCGGCTGTCAGTGCCGGGTGCGAGCCGGTGACCGCGACCCGCCCGCCCGGTCGTACCTGGGCGAGCACGTGCTTGAGCAGCAGATGGGCGCCTTCCCCGAATCCGATGTCACCGAGGTCGATCGTGCTGATGACAGTGCTCACGGTTCGTAATCGGCCGCGGTGATCCAGCCGGCCGAGTCGTAGAAACCCTCCTCGTCCACGGCTGCTGCGAGGGCGCCATATCGGGTGTCGCGGCCGGGACGCCAGGCTCGCAGGCCCTCCAGATCGAGCAGTGGCCGTACCTCAGGATCCGCGTAGGACATGCCAAGGAGAAGCTCGCCGAACTTGTCCACCAGCCGGGCTGGAGCGGTGTCGATGGCGGTCATGTTGCAGTGGTCATACGGCGGTGTCTGGGCAAGCACCCGGATGGCGCCGGGCGGAAAGGTGCCATCTCCGGCGAGCAGCAAGTTGGTGGCGTCGAGCAGGCACGCGACGTCGGCGGTCCCGGTAAGCAGCGCCGCGGCGGCCTCTCGTTCTCCGCCGATGTGATCGCCGTGCAGGCCCAAGCGGACGTCGTGCCTGAGGATCTTCAGGTCGGGCCCCGGTGCCGCTGATGTCCGCCGCAGATAAGACAGCGGAATCAATGTCGCCTGAGGCGAATCCGCCGCACCCACGGCGACCGTCTTGCCATTAAGGTCAAAAGCCGATAGCTGAGCGTCCGCTCTGGCCACGATCACTGACGTCAGGTCCTGGTCCGTATCGCGCATCAGCAGTGAATGCACCTTGCGGCCGCGGGCGTGCGCGAGCCGCTGGCCGCGAATCCACGCGAGGGGGGAATTCCAGGCCACGTGGATCCGGCCGGCGACCAGATCCTCAATCTGCCGCTCATAGTGAGGGTAGAGAACGTAGTCGATCTGAAGGCCGTGTTGTCGCAGCCACGATCTGAATCCAGCCCAGATCGAGAGGACCTTCTCGTCGTAGGCGACCGCGCCCACCAGTAGCGTCATGGCCGCACCGGGATCGGATCTAGCAGGGGCTGGCCGAGCGCCGCCCGGGCGATGAAGTCGAGCAGGGCCTCTGTCGTCGGTGCCATTACGCGCGCCGCGAGGCTGTCCCGCAGGTGCCGCTCGATCGCCATGTCCTTGCGGAAGGCCGAACCGCCGCACAGGCGCATCCCCTGATCGGCGACGTCCCCGGCCGCCTCCGCGGCCAGCGCCTTTACCTCAAGAACGCGAAGCGCCGCTTCGCCGAGGCCCTGCGCCAGCCCCGTCACGGTCGCGTCTAGGAGAGCACGGATCTCGTCGGTCCGAAGGCGCATGCGACCGAAGGCAAGCCGGCTGACCGGCTGATCGGCGAGCGTGATGCCGAGGTGAGCAAGCCTCGTGCTAGCCAGGTGCCGGGCGGTTTCTGTGGTCACCTTCTCCGCGATCCCGAGCGAGAAGGCGGCGCTGAGGACCAGGAACCAGGGCAGCGCGGCGCTCATCGCGATGTCCAGGCCCGTGCCGTCCTCGCCGAGCATCGCATCTGCCGGGATGCGGACGTTGTCGGCCAGAATCGGGCTGGACGCGTTGCCGCGCAGGCCGAGGCCGTCGAACGAGCCCTTGTTGCTGAGGCCCGTGGTATCCGATGGCACCAGCCACAACGTCATTGGGCCCTCGCCACGCAGCGGGCAACTGGACCACACGTAGCTGTCCGCATGGCCCGCGGACGTCACCCAGCTCTTGTGCGCGTCGAGGCGGACTTCGGTTCCCGCGCGCGCCGCCGTGCCCAGCGGTGCCCAGAAGTGGCTGCGCGAGCCGGCCTCTGAGAAGGCCAGCGTGGTCAGGTGGCGGCCGGCCGCGATCGCTTCCCGCGCCTCACGCGGCCCGTGGGCCTCGATGACTGCGGTGGCCGCGTAGTGCATCAGCACGACCATGGCGGTTGAGCCGCAGGCACCCGCGAGTCTTTCGATGACCTCCGCAGCCACGGCCAGTCCCGATCCCCCGCCGCCTACCTCGGCCGAGCTGGCCAGCCCGAGCAAGCCCGCTTTGGCCATAGCGTCGATGGCCTGGCCAGGGAACTCGCCCAGCTTGTCAATCTCGGTCGCGCCCGGCAGCACGACCTCATCGATGACTGCCGTCAGCGCCGCGTCGTGCTCGGCGGTCAGCTGCCTGCTCACTGCCACGTCGCCAGGATGATGTGGTAGGGGAAATAGCCGAGCGTGGGCAGCGCTATCGTGTCCGTTATCTGATATCCGGAGCTGCCGAAAAGCGCGTCAAATTCCGCTCTGGTCCGTTCCCGCCCGCCGACCAGCAGCAGCATCGACAGATCAATCAGGTGCACGATCTGGTCGAGCGGCGGTTCGCTGCGGACAATTCCCTCCAGCGACAGCAGCGTGCTTCCCTGGGCGCCGGCCCGGTGGCAATTGGACAGGATCCGGCCCGCGCCTTCGTCGTCCCAGTCGTGCAGCACGCCCTTGATCAGGTACAGGTCGCCGCCCTCAGGAACCGTCTCGAGGAAGTCGCCTCCGACGAGTTCGACTCGGTCGATCAGGTTGCGCTCGGTCATCGTTCGCCTGGCGTCATCCATGACCTCAGGCCGGTCGAAAAGGACACCAGTGGCATCTGGCGCGGCCTCGAGCAGGGCGGAGAGGAAATGCCCCTGGTTGCCGCCGACATCGACGATGCGCTTGAACGCCGTCAGGTCGACGTTGGTCACGATGTGCGGGGCGAGTTCGGCGGTCACCTCGTCGAGGTGCTCCGTGAGCGTGGCCTTGGCCTCAGGATGCGCGTCGTAGTACTCCCACATCGGCATGCCGAGCGCGTCCTGGGCGACGGGCCGGTTCTCCATGATGCCTTCATAGAGGTGCTCAAACGGCCGCAGGTGCCCGGGCTGGCCCATGCCGAGCGCGAAGCCGTGCAGCGAGCGGGAGTCGCTTCGAAGGCAAATGCCCTCAGGCGTCACCGCGAACGTGTCCGCGCCGCTCGGCGTGACCAGGCCGTAAGCCGAGCATGCGCGGAGGAAGCGCAGCAGTGCCTGCGGGTGGGCGCCGGTGGCCTTGGCCAGGTCGGCGCTTGACCGGGGACCGTCGGCGAGCAGGTCAGCCAGGCCGAGCCTGGCCGCGAGCGCGACGATGGCGGTGACCTGATATCCCAGGCCCATGCGCAGCACGCGCAATGGAGGCGGTTCTGAGGCAGCGGGCGGCGCGGATGAACGCTCGTTAAGATCCATGTCCGCAGGCTAACTAGGCGCTTCCATCCGGGCACTAGGGTTTTCGCCGGTCATTCCGGAGGTGTCCGCGCTTAGGCTCACTGGCGGCACGGCCAATTGCCCGCAATGTCGAGCATATCGCAGGGAGTAACTCGAGATGATGATACGGCATGCCCATGATGTGCCCACCGACATTGTGCGTGAGCCTGGAGCAAAGCAGGTCACAATTCGCCGGCTGATCGACACACCTGACGGCGCGGACAGATTCCTGATGAGCCTCTTCGAGCTGGGCGAGAATGGCGCGACGCCGCCGCATTACCACGACTGGGAACACGAGATATATGTTCTCGAAGGTGCCTTGCATGTCGATCTTCCGGCCGAAGGAAAGCAGATCGAGCTAAAAGCCGGCGACGTCGTCTTCATTCCCAGAGGCGAACAGCACGGGCTCGCGACCGGTCCCGGGCAGACCGCGAGGCTGCTGCTGGTCGCGCCCGCTGAGCGCCCGCCGGTTCGCAGCGTCTTCCTGTCAGATGCGCCTTATCAGTACGAGGCCGATGCAGCGGAGGGCACGGTCAAGTGACCGGCGCTGCTGAGCCGCGAGCTGACCGGCAGCAAGATGACGCGGTCCGCCTGCACCGGCTGATGACCGGATACCTCGCGTCGAAGGTGCTCTTCTCGGCGATGGAACTGCGGACGTTCGACGCTCTGGACAAAGGGGCTTGCACCGCTGAGGATCTCGGCGAGCAGATCGGCATTCCCGCGCGATCCGCCCGGACAATGCTGCTTGCTCTGCTTGGAGATGAGCTCGTCAGCAAAAAAGGTCAGCTCTACGGCAACGAGCCAATCGCAACCACTTTCCTGGTCAGCACGTCGCCGCAGTACATGGGTGCCCTGGCGACCCACCAGAGCACGCACTACGCGAAGCTGACACAGCTGACGGACAGCCTGCGCGACAACAAGCCGGTCAGAGCCGGAGAAAACTACAGCGGGGCATTCGGCGACGACAAGGCCTGGGCCCGGCGCTGGGCAGAGATCACCCGCGCCAGCTCACTGCTGATGGCCGACAACCTGGCCGCTCAGGTGTCACTCGACGGCAGCCAGCACCTGGTCGATCTCGGATGCGCGTCCTGCGCCTACTCGATAGCCCTAGCCAGAGCGAACCCAGATCTTCGGATCACCGCGGTCGACCAGCCAGCAGTAGCCGAGGTCGCCGCGGAGTTCGTTGACGCTGAGGGCCTGTCCGGTCAGATCGACGTGCGTCCGGCCAACATCTTCAAGGACGCCTTCGCCGACTGCGACGTGGCGCTCCTGTCGCACGTTATCCAGGGCTTCGAACGTGACCGCGCTCGCGAGCTCATCAACCACATCCACGACTGGCTGCCGTCCGGAGCCACGCTGCTCCTGCACACCCATCTGCCGGAGCGGGCACTCACCCCCTTTCCTTTCCTGTTCGGGTTGATCCTGCAGATCAATAACACCCAGGGCGGGGAAGCGCACGACGAGGAACTCACGTGCAGCTGGCTGCGAGCGGCCGGGTTCAGCGGCATCGAGGTCAGCGCCGTCTCCCCGATCTCCGCACTGATCAAGGCGACCAAGTGACCACGCCAGCGGCCAGCGGCTCGGACGAAATGGGCCTCGTTCTTCTCGACGGCCATGGTGAGCCTCACATGCTTCTCAACGGCTTGCCGGTGCCGTCCGATGACCGCAAGCCGTTAGACGGCAGACCGGATGCGGCGGAGCGGTGAGCGAGCCCGACGTCATCATCGCCGGCGGCGGCCCCGGCGGGGCTGCCTGCGCGGCTGCCGTGGCCCGGGGGCACCGCCGCGTCGTCCTGCTTGAACAGGAACCTGCTGCTCGTGACCACGTCGGAGAGTCTCTGTCTCCGACAGCTTGGCAGGCGGCTCTGCGCTTAGGCGGCTCAGCGCTGCAGTCGGCCGGGTTCTGCCCCAAGATGGGAGCTACGTTCTCGTGGGGTGACGCGGCCCCGGCCTGGACCGTCAGCTATCCCATGATCGACGACCAGCCGCCCGCTTACCAGGTGCGGCGAGCGCAATTCGACGCAATCCTGCTGGCAGCCGCCGCCGCAGCTGGTGCCGAAGTTCGGCTTGGCTGGCGAGTTGAGCAGATCCTGCCATCCGGCGACGGGACAGTCGGTGTCGAGGCCACCACTCCGGACGGAGAGTCGGTGCGGCTCGCCGCCCCGTGGGTGGTGGATGCACGAGGCAAAACCGGTGCTGACAAGTCCCGGCCGGCGCATCGGGCCGGGCCTGCGGAGCCGGGTAGTACCGCGCTGTGGGGCTATTGGCGCAGGAGCGCCGGCTCATCGCGTAGCGGCTCCGTCAACAGCCTGCTTATCGGCCGCCCTGAGCACTGCCTCTGGTATTACCCCCTGGACGAACAGGCCACCGTGGCTAGCGTCGGAGCGGTCTTTCCCGTCAGAGCGCCCGACCGCTTGACCGACACAGCCCAGCAGCATTACCGCGCGGCGGTGTCCTCATGCCCTGAGCTGCAGCCAGTGCTGTCAGGCGCGGTGCTCGACGGGCCGGTCCGGTTCTGTGATGCCAGCGCGGGCGCCAGCGGGCAGATGGCTGGCGACGGGTGGTTCCTGGTTGGCGACGCCGCGTGCTTCGTCGACCCGCTGCTGACTCCTGGAGTCGAACTGGCCATCCGGCACGGGACGCTCGCAGCCCAGTGCCTGCTTACGCTTTTAGATCGCAAAGAGGACCGCGCCAGCGTCCTTGAGCTATATGACTATGCCGTCAGGCGCGACTACGAGACCTTTGTCCGCCTGAGCCGCAACCTGTATCGCGCCGCTGCCACGGCCGGGGCTCCGGCCGTGCCAGCGGCCGGGCAGTCTCGGGTTCCGCCCGCTGATGGGCAGTTCGCATTCCTGAGCCTCATCTCAGGCCTGCCGAGAAGCGAACTCGCCGTCCGGCTTGGTGAGTACATGTCCTTGCGCACCCCGGTCGCCGAGCGAGGCGGCGCGGCGATCGTTCTCGGTGAGAAGGAGGGTTTCGCCTTTCTCGGCTGGCTGTTCCACAAGGACAGGCTCGCCGCCGAGCGGGCCGCGCAGATCGCCGGGCAGTTGACCGAGAACTGCGTGTTGCTGCCGGCGCCCGGTGCGGCCATCGGCGAGGAGCCGTTCCAATCCGCTGACGGCGGCCAGCAACTGACCTTCCGGCCGGCCGTCCGCAATCGCCTAGGCGACCGTTTCGAGGCAACGCCTGAGCTGGCGGCCCTGTTCGCTGCGATGGGCGAGCAGGGCCGCCCATATGCGGAGGCGCGGCTCCTGGTCGCCCAGGCGCCTCCGGAATCTGGCGCCCCCTGCTCGTCCTCGTTTCATGCCTGGATCGAACTGCTGGCCGATCACGCGCTCGTCGAATGGGCGCCGGCCGGGAAGGGGGACATATGCGACGCGTAGCAATCACCGGCCTAGGTGTCGTGAGCCCAGTCGGGATTGGCAAGGATGCCTACTGGCAGGCCATCGCCACCGGGACGAGCGGCCTCAAGCATCTCTCCGAGGTGACAAGCAGCCCGCACTACGGTCGTTTTGACTTCGCGTCGCAGGTCATAGGTGAAGTCGAAGACTTCGATCCGGCGAAGGCTGGCCTGCCGTCAGAGGTATGCGCTCTCGATCGGTATATCCAGTTCGCGGTGGCCGCCGGAGGGCAGGCGATGGACGACGCCGCCTTCGATCCCGCCGGTGCCGACCGTGATCGTTTCGGGATCTGCTTGTCCACCGCGATCTGCGGAACCCGGCAGATGGAGTCGGAGTTCGTCGCGGTCACTGAGGCCGGGCTGGCCGACATCGACCCGGCCAAGGTAGGTCCTGACCTGTATATGGCTTCGATGTCTAATACCCCGAGCATCCTGCTGGCAGCGATCACTGGCGCTCACGGGCCGGCGTTGACGCTGTCGACTGGATGCGTCGGCGGCATCGACGCGATCGGTTACGCCTACGAGGCGATCGCCTATGGCGAGGCGGACGTAATGCTGGCCGGCGCGAGCGAGGCACCGATCACGCCAATTACGACGGCCTCCTTTGATGCCATTAACTGCCTGTCGCGTCGTCACAATGATCGGCCGACGGCCGCATCGCGGCCATTTGACGCGAACCGAGATGGCTTCGTGCTGTCCGAGGGCAGCGGAGTGATTCTCCTTGAAGCGCTCGACCACGCGATGGCGCGCGGTGCCAGGATCTACGCGGAGATAGGCGGGTTCTCGCTGACCTGCAACGCGCTGCACATGACTGACTTGCTGTCCGACGGCGCGGACCTGGCGAGATCCATGATCGAGTCCTTGACAGCGGCGGGCGCCATGCCGCCCGACGTGGATCACGTCAACGCGCACGGCAGTTCGACTCCTCAGAACGACAAGTGCGAGACCGGCGCGATCGTGATGGCTCTCGGCGACCGGGCCAGCGAGATTCCCGTCAATTCCATCAAGTCGATGACCGGTCATCCGCTGTCAGCGGCGAGCGCCCTGGAAATCATCGCTTGTGCGCTGGCATTCGACAATCAATTCGTGCCGCCAACGATCAACTACGAGGTTCCTGACCCAGCCTGCCACCTCGACTACGTGCCGAACGAGGGCCGGCAGTGGGACGGCCAGGTGATCCTTTCCGACGCAAGCGGATTCTCCGGATTGCATGCGGCGCTCGTGCTCAAGCGAACCGAGCCGGGCCGATGACGCGGGTCGTCATCACCGGCATCGGTGCGATCACGCCCGCGGGCATGGGCGAGGAGTCGCTGTGGCACCGCGTGCTGTCCGGGCGGTCGGCTGTCCGCACGATCGATCGGTTCGACGCCGGTTCTTACCGGTGCCAGGTGGCTGGCCAGGCGGATGCCTTCACGGCGAGCGACTGGCTTCCTGGGCGCTTCATCAAGCGCACCGACCGGTTCACCCATCTCGCCGTGATCGCGGCCGATCAGGCCAAATCCGACGCTGACCTCGAAATCGGGGGTGCCGGCGGCACACAGCCTGACCGAGTCGGTGTGATGGTAGGAAACGTACTCGGCGGATGGGGGTTTGCCGAGCGAGAGTTGCGGGACCTGTGGGCGAAAGGTATCAGGGAGGTCAGCCCCTATCAGGCGACGGCGTGGTTCCCGGCCGCTCCTCAGGGCAACATCTGCATCAGGCTCGGCATCAAGGGCCGGGCGCGCACCTTCGTTTGCGACCGGGCCAGCGGCGCCTACGCGATCATCCACGCGGCCGAGACCATCGAGCGCGGGCTGGCCGACGTCGTCATCGCGGGTGGTACCGAGCAGCCGCTTTCGCCGTATGCCTGGCTGTGCTGCCAGACCGGGGCCTTCTTGACGCCCGCGGGAAATGCTGACCCCCAGGCTGCCTACCGCCCGTTCGACCGTGCCCACGGCGGGACCGTGATCGGCGAGGGCAGCGTTTTCCTCGTCCTGGAAAGCGAAGCCCACGCCCGTGCCAGGGGCGCGGAGATCCTCGGACAATTGTCGGGCTGGGCGCAGAATACCGACGGCTACATGCCCTACTACACCAGTGAACCGCATGGCAACACGATGAGCGTTGCCATGAAAAGGAGCATGCAGCGGGCGGGCATTGGAGTCCATGACCTGGGCAGTGTAATCGCCGACGGATCGGCCGTGCCGCGTGAGGACGCGGCCGAGGTTCTCGCGCTCAAAGCCGCCCTGGGGGACGGGGCCCGGCGGATTCCGGTCACCACGGCCAAGGCCGCCTACGGCCACCTGATGGGCTCCGCCGCGCCGGCCGATGTCGCCATAGCCCTGCGGATGATCAGGCACGGCATCGTGCCGCCGGTCGCCAACCTTGATCACCCCGCGCCTGGATTTGATCTTGACTTCGTGCGGGCGGCTCCACGCGAAGCCGAGCAGGCGCATGTCCTGGTCGTCGCCCGCGGGCTAGGCGGAGTAAACGCCTGTCTTGTCGTATCCCGCCACGGTTCCGCAGAAAACGCGGAACCGGAACCCCCTGGCAGCAGTCACTGGAATGGAGGGACATCGGCTCATGGAGGTACGTGAGGCGGTACTGAGCACCTTCGGCAACCTGGAGTTCGAACCCGAAGAGATCAATGACGACACGAGGATCCGAGAGGACCTGGCAGTCGATTCGACCGAGCTGGCTGAAATCGCCATCGCGCTCGAGAAGACGCTCGGCGTGGTTATCGACGACGGCAAATTCGCGCAGCTTGAGACCTTCGGGGAAGTCGTCGCATACATCGCGTCGGCTCGTCCCGACTGAAATGAGGAGGCACCCTTGCCGCGCATCAGGCACAGTATTGAGATAAGAAAGTCACCAGGCGAGGTATTCGAGATCACCAACGATATCGACAACTGGAAGACGCTGTTCAATGAATACGGTCATAGCGAGGTTATTAAGCGGGAGGAGGCCGGCCGGTTCACTCGCCTCGTATTCAGGCTCCGCAACCTGGAAGGCAGTGAATGGCAGTCGTGGCGCATCCTGGATCACAACCTGCTGATCGCAATAGCGGAGCGGGATGAGCCGCTGTTTCCGTTCCTGTACATGCACCTTAAATGGAGCTACGAGCCGGTCCCCAACGGCACGCTGATGACGTGGACGCAAGACTTTGAAATCGATCCGGATCTTGGCGTGCCCGAGCCGGAAGTCGTGACTCGCATGGATACTCACGGCCGGGAGAATCAGAAGCGGATCAAGGAACTCATCGAGACCGGCCAGGCGAAAGCGCTGCGGCACGATGACGACCACTGAACTCAGCCAGTACCGGCTTACCCAGTTCACCCGCGGCGGCGGCTGCGCCTGCAAGATCCCGCCCGGAGAGCTCGAGCTGCTCGTCACCGGCATGAGCGACCTGACGCAGGCGCCCAACGGCGACCTCCTGGTCGGGATGGACACCGGCGACGACGGCGCTGTCGTGCGGATCGGGGCCAACCAGAGCATCGTCGTGACCGCAGACTTCTTCACGCCGGTCGTGGACAGCGCCTTCGACTGGGGGCGGATCGCCGCTGCCAACGCACTTTCCGACGTCTATGCCATGGGCGGCCAGCCGGTGGTTGCGGTTAACCTCCTGGCCTGGCCCAGGGATGTACTGCCTTTGGAACTGGCCGGCGAGGTCCTGCGGGGCGCACTCGCCATCGCGGGCATGGCTGGATGCCACGTCGCGGGCGGCCACAGCATCGACGATCCCGAGCCGAAGTTCGGGATGGCGGTCACCGGACTCGCCGATCCCGATCACCTGATCCGCAACGACGCCGGTACGCCCGGTGTACCGCTCTGCCTGACCAAGCCACTCGGCGTCGGAGTGCTCAACAGCCGCCACAAGGCGACCGGTGAGGTCTTCAGCGAGGCGATCGAGACCATGACGGCGCTGAACAAGGACGCCGCCGTGGCCGCACTTGCGGCCGGGATTAGCTGCGGCACCGACGTAACCGGATTCGGCCTGCTCGGGCACCTGCTCAAGCTGGTGCGGGCCAGCGGGGTCGGCGCCGTGGTGGACGCGGCCGCCGTTCCTTACCTGGACGGCGCCCGCGAGGCGCTGGCCGCCGGGTACGTGTCCGGCGGTACGCGGCGCAATCTCGACTGGGTCCGCCCGCATACGGACCTTTCCGCCGTCACCGCCCAGGAAGCGCTGCTGCTCGCCGATGCGCAGACGTCGGGCGGGCTGCTGCTAGCAGGTGAGATCCCGGGCGCCGTGGTGATCGGCGAACTGATCGCGGAAGATCCGGGCCGGATCACCGTGCGCTGACGAGCTAGCGGCGGGCAGCACGCGCGACCTTTGACCGGCGGATGCCGAGCGCGGTGACGCGGCTCCTGCTGCCCTTGAATCCTGGCAGGTTCGCCAGCCGGGGCGCGACCTTCTGCACCAGCGTCAGCTGGTCAGGCCTGGTGCCGGCAAGCACGATGTACGCCTTGGTCAGCGGCGCCTGCATGGACTGCATCAGACGGACCTGCCAGGCCCTTTCCCGTTGCACCGCGGCTAGTGCCCTGATCGGGACGGCGCCCGTGGCGACTGGCCCGGCGGCACGATTCGCCAGCGCGACAGCGTCACCGATGGCGAAGTTGATGCCAGCGCCTCCGATCGGAGACATGGCGTGCGCGGCATCACCGATGCAGATCAGGCCGGGGCGATACCAGCGTCGCAACCGGTTCGTCTGGACCGTCAGCAGGCTGACCTGGTCCCAGGTGCGCAACTCGGTGGCCTCGTCCGCGAGATCAGGCATGCAGCGCGCGAGTGTCTCCTGGAAACTCGCGATGTTGTCATTCATGATCGCTTCGGCTGAGCCCTTCGCGATCACGCACGCGACCTGCCAGTACGTGTCCCGGTCAATCCGCGCCATCACCTGGCCGCCGCCGAGGTGGACTGACATGGCATCTTCGGCCATCCCCGAGGTGTGGGGGAGCCGGAACCACAGGACATCGATAGGCGCGGAGGTGGTAACAAGAGATAGTCCGGCCAGGCTCCTGAGCTGGGAGAACCGCCCGTCCGCAGCCACGGTCAGCCGGGCCCGGATCTCAAGCTCCTGCCCGCCGGTCTCGCACTTGATACCGCGAACCGTGCCCTCGCCGCTGATGAGGTCGGTGGCCTCGGTCCCGAGCAGGAGCCGGTAGCCGGGTTCCTTCGCGGATTGCTTGGTGACGAAGTCCAGGAAGTCCCACTGCGGAATTACCGCGAAGAACGGAAATCGGGTACGGACCCGGCGCAGGTCGGCCAGATGAATCGGGCCCCCTGGGGTGCGTGCCTCGACGCTTTGCACCTGCTTCGGGCGCAGGGCAAGGAAATCATCGGCTAGGCCCAGGTCATCGAGAATTTCTATAGTCGCCGGGCTGATGTCATCGCCGCGGAAATCGCGAAGAAAATCCTGGTGCTTCTCTACCACGACGACGTCGACGCCCTGCCGGGCAAGCATCAGGCCCAGCATCGCACCAGCCGGGCCGCAGCCCACAATGCAGCAGTCCGCGTTCTGTGCCATCACCATTGCAGCTCCGTAAATGTATGCGCGACAGTTCAGACTATATGCGCCACCAAAATTCTTAAACCTAGGGTTTTCGCTGTGGTGATGCATTGGATAGCTACATATTGTGTCAATGCCCGCGCAAGGACCGTACGGCTGTGCTGCAGGAGTGACAATGTCGCGTGCAAAGCGCTCTGCGTGGATCATCCAGCAGGGTGTCTGGGATATGCCGAAAGAATCCATGCCGCTGTCAGCGGGTTATCTCAAAGCGGCAGCTCTCGCCGACGAGAAAATCCGCGACGAAATGAACGTCAGGATCTTCAACTTCGGCGGCGGCGACTCGCTGACTACCATGGCCGAGACGGTCTTCAGCCACGGCGTCCCCGATGTGCTGGCGTTCTCCGTCTTCGGATGGAACTACCGGGCGTTCGGAGCCCTCGCCGAAGCGTTCAAGCAGATGCGGCCAGAGGGCTGGGTTATATTCGGCGGGACGCACGTGGCCCATCAGGCCGAGCGTACTTTCCGGCACTTTCCTGAGGTCGACATCATCGCGAACGGCGAAGGCGACCTAATGTTTCCCCAGCTGCTGCGCGCGTACTTAGGTGATCGACCGGTCACGGACCTCTCGGACATCGAAGGAATAAGCTACCGCGACGAGGACGGAAGCGTTCAAACGACCGCTGAGGCTGCGCGCATCCAGGATCTCGACCAGATCCCGTCGCCGTTCCTCAGCGGCGCGATCCCGCTCACCGACGAGCGCGGCGAATTTCGGTACGACGTCGCGCTCATCGAGACCAACCGGGGCTGTCCTTACCGGTGTGCGTTCTGCTACTGGGGCGGTGCGGTCGGGCAGAAGGTGCGAGCGTTCTCGCGGGAGCGCCTGCGGGCCGAGCTTGAGATCTTCGGCTACCACAAGGTGCACACCGTAGTGCTTTGCGATGCCAATTTCGGAATGCTCCGAGGCGACCTCGAATTCGTCGAAGACGTCATTCGCACGCGCGAGAAATTCGGCTTTCCCCGAGCAGTAGAAGGATCCTGGGCCAAGAATAAGTCCAAAATATTCTACGACATCGTCCGGCTAATGAAACAGCAGGGAATGAAATCCTCATTTACGCTTGCCTTGCAGACGCTTGACGATGCGGCGCTCAGCCAGATGCACCGGCTGAACATGAAGCTGAACGACTGGGAAGACCTTGTCGGATGGTTGCGCAAGGAAGGCCTGGACTGCTATGCGGAACTCATCTGGGGAGCTCCAGGTGAGACCTGTGAGTCATTCTTGCGTGGTTACGACATGCTTGCCAAGTATATGACAAGGATAGCCGTCTACCCGCTGCTGCTGCTGCCGAACACCGAATATGCGAGCGACAAGAGCCGCTTCGGATTCACCACGGTTCGTGGTGATCAGGATGACTTCGAATACGTTCTCGCAAGTAATACCATGACCATTAACGAGAACCTGGCGATGAAAAAGTTCATCTTGTGGGCCCGCACGATGGCGGAGCACCTGGTTTTCCGTCATATCTGGGCGCCGTTGCGGGAGCTAGCCGAGATGACGCAGTCAGAGGTCCTCAGCAACATGATGCAGTGGTTCGAGACCTCGCTCGATCCGGCCGCGACCAAGTTGGCTGAGGTGGCGGCGCAGGTGCGGAGCCGGCCTAGCGCGGTACCCGAGTTCCTGCGCGAACTGTACAGCGAACCCTCGCTCGACGACCTGTTCTCGGCATGGTGGAAAGAGCAAATGGAGCCGAGGCTGCCACCTGACCACGCCGAATTCATCAGCGAAGTATTCCGCTATGACTGCCTTTCACGGCCCATCTATGATGCGGCCGGTTCCTTTGACACGCTAACCGCCGGCCTTCCGGTTGTCGAAGTCGCCGATGAGAAATTCTTCGTCCGGAGCCCCGTGCAATTCGAATACGATGTGCCACAGATACTCGCGACATTCCTTCGTGATGGCACTTGGAGAATTCGAAAGAGTCCGGTGAGCACGTCAATTTACTGCAAGGTGGGATTTCATAAGTACTACGGAAATCACGAAGAAGGCATTTACTTTGCCGGCGTGACCGCCGAGGAACTGATGGACTCTCAAGCTAGCGCTTCTGCTGAGTAGCGCAGCGGCGACGCTGCCGCTCCGGTATTTTCATTGCTAGTGCACATATATTACCTAATAGTTACTGTTCGGTAGTGAAGTCCGAAGCCTTGCTATAGATGGATATTTCTACAAGAATCGAGCTGAAGCTAGCTATCGTGGGGCGGGCTGGCTGGGAGGAGAGGCCCTGACAGCCAGGGAAGAGTGGTGCCGAGGTGACCGAGGGTGCGACAGACCAGACCCGGCCAGAGGTCAGTCGGCGCCGGTGGTGCCTGGTCAGCGACTCGTTTGCCCGGCCGGCCTTCACGATCGAGCAGATCAGGACGTTCCTGATCGTGGCCGGCCGCGAACACATCACCGAGGCGGCGAAGGTACTCGGCTTGAGCCAGCCCGCGGTGACGCAGCAGGTGCAGCTCCTGGAGAGGGCTCTCGGCGTGCCGCTGCTAGAGCGCCTTGGCAGGGGAGTGCGGCTGAGCGAAGCGGGTGAGGACGTTGCGGCGGCCTGCCTGCTGGTGATGCGGGCGTTGGAGAACCTGGAAGGCACCGCTCGCTCAATCCGCGGCCTTGAGGCAGGATCCCTGGCCCTAGGCGTGACCCAGGTCGCCGGCAGCTATTACTTGTCTTCCGCGCTGGCCGCGTTCAGCGCGGCCTACCCCGGAGTCGATGTTGATATCGAGATAAACGACAGCTATGTGGTCTGCGAGCAGGTGCTCGCCGGCGTCCTGGAGTTCGGGCTCGTTGAGAGTCCTCCCCAGACGCGGCTCAGCTGTACGCGGGTAGCCAGCGACGAGGTGGTGCTGACCGTGCACCCTGAGCACCCGCTGGCTGGCCGCGGGCAGGTTTTGCCTGAGGGCCTGGCTGGCTCTAGCTGCCTGCTATGGGACCGGGGTCCGGTCAGCGAGGCTGCGCCCGCGCATCTCATCGGCGCGCCGATTCAGGGACTGCCGCGGATCCGGCTGGCGAACCTGGAGGCCGCGCGGCGGATGCTGCTCGCCGAGCCGAGTTTCATCGCGGCCATTCCGCGAGTGGCCATCGCCGACGATCTCAGGCGCAAGGCGCTGGCAGTCGTCGGCCGGCGCTCGCTTACGCGGCCGGTCTGTGCCGTGCGCCGCCCGGGAGGCGTCCTCAGCCCCGCCGCCGACGCGTTCTGGTCCGTGCTGACCGATCCGGTCCGCCACGTCAGCGGCACACCCGCGTGACCCGGCCTGCTTCGAGGACGATCTCGCACGTGCTCAGCGACGCGAGTTCCTCCTTGTGGTGGCTGGACATGACCACGGTCGCGCCGTCGCGGACGAGGTCCCTGATGGCGAGCAGCACCACCTTCGCCGATCCGTGGTCGAGATGAGCCGTCGGCTCGTCGAGGATCAGCAGCTGCGGGCGGGGAGCCAGCGCGCGAGCTAGCGCGACCCGCTGGCGTTCCCCGCCGGACAGACTTCCCGGATACTCCGCCGCCTTGTCGCTAAGGCCCAGGCGATCAAGCCAGTCGTGTGCGTCCCGGCGAGCGGCCTGGCGGTCGCGGCCGGCCGACCTCAGCCCGATCTCGACATTGGCAACAGCTGACCGGGTCGTGAATAGCCCGAGCTCTTGCTGGACGGTCCCGGTGTTGCGCCAGGCGCGCTGGGCCTCCCGCCGGGACCGGCCGGGTATCCACGAGCCGAGTGCCCAGACCCGGCCCGCCGTGGGCGGGCACAGGCCGTTGATGGCGCGCAGCAGCGTGGTCTTGCCCGCACCGCTTGATCCGGTGACAACGATCCATTCGCCCTGACAGCAGCTGAAGGTGACGTCGCTGATGATCCTCGCCGAGCCGATGCAGACTTCGAGTTCGCAGCAGCGAACGTTGACGCAGGCCTCAGCCATTGGGCCAGACCTCGATCTGGCCCATCAGCGGCACCGGTGTGGCCGAGTGAGGTCCGAACCAGTGGTTATAGGTCGTCGTGTATTCGCCCGACGTCTCGATGTGCTGCAGGGCCAGGTCGACCTTCAGGGTGAGCAAGGAGTCGTTTTTGTGCATGCCAACACCGTCTAGTTTGACGCCGACGCCGCCGGGGTCCCTTATGACATAAAGGCGAGGGTTCGTGCGCGCGAATGCCGCCAGCAGCTCATAGTCCTCGACGTATCCGCTGACCGCACCGGTCTCGACGGCGCTCAGAGATGCCTGCTTACTGCCGAAGGTCTGCAGGTGGGTGTCTCCCGCATGTCCGTGCACCTTGAGCCAGGCCAGCCAGTTGTCGCCGGCGTTACTGCCGCGGTCTACGGCGATGGTCTTACCTTCGAGATCCGACAGGTGATGGTATTTACCCTTGAGCACCAGGATCGACTGGTCGGAGAAGAAGTAGGTTTGGCTGAAGTCGATCTCCTCGGCTCGCTGTATAGTCTCGCTGATGCTGGTGACGGCGAGGTCGATGCGCCCATTCAGCAGGTAGCTGAAGCGCGTCAGCTCGTTGACCGGCACGATCTGCAGCCGCACCCCCCAGTATTTTGCGATTGCCGTAGCGATATCGACGTCGAAGCCGACGAATTTGCCTTGGGAATTAAGCGAGCTGTGCGGAGGGTCGTCGTCGCGGATTCCGACGCGCAGCGCGCCGCGGTTCTTTATCGTGGTGTACAGAGACCGAGGAGAACTTGACGACTTTCCTGCGGCAGCGGTGCAGGCGGGCAATGCGGCCAGCGCCGCAATGAGAAGCAAGCCAATTATTCTTCTGGCATGGCCGGGAGAAATGTGAGTTTTTTTCATGTCGCCATCGATTCCGGTGCGGGCAGTTTCCTGCGGAGAAGCTCAAGGGACTGAATGAGGATTACGGCGGTGGACAGGTAGATAAGGCCGGCGAGCGAGATGATCAGCTCCCAGCGGGTTACGTCGGAGGTCTGGCTGAGCGTGCTGGCCACTGTGGTGAGCTCGCCGATGGACAGGACGGTCAGAGCGCCGGTGTCCTTGAGGAGCGAGATCCAGTGAGTGGCCAGGGCATCGAGGGAACTGCGCAGCGTCCACGGCAGGCGTAGCAGGACCCAGTCACGGAGGCCGCCATAGCCGAGCACGCGCGCCTGATCTGACAGGGCACGCGGATAGGAGTTCATGAAGCCGCGCAACGTCTCGCCGACATGGCAGAGCGAGTACAGCAGCAGGGCGAGGTAGCCGGTGAGGATCAGCGGCAAGGTCGTGAGCTGGCCGATCGCGAAGATCAGCAAGATCAGCGGGATGCCTCGCGCCACGGCCAGGGGTACCTGGAGACCAAGGCTGAGCCACGGCAGGCGGACGCAGGCCGTCGCGTAGATGATGCCAAGCAGCAAGGCGCCGGACGCTGCCCCGGCGCCGATCAGCACCGTGAGCAAGATCCCGCCGGGACGCTGAGCGGGCAGGCCGATGAGCAGATCCACGATCATGGCGCCCCGCCGATGGCGCTGGCATCAAAGGCGGCGGCTGGCCTGACAGCCGGCCGATCCGGCCGATCCGGCCGGAAAAGCCTGAGAAAGTGCAGTTCAAGGGCCTTGAACCCGGCCCAGATCATGGCGCTGAGAAGGACATAGGCGACGGCTCCCGCTACCACGTACCTAGTGATGTCAAAGGTCGCGTTGGCGCCGTTCTCGATCCAGCCGAACAAGTCGGCCACCGGGAACAGTGCCGCGAAAGCGGTGTTGTGCAGGTGGTGAACAAGGCGCGCCGAGGTGGGCGGGATCGCGGTCGCGGCCGCCTCTCGGCCGAGTAAAGTGAGCCGCCGGGCGAGCGGCAGCCCGAGGACGACGGACTGCTCCATGCGAGCGCGCCCGAGCGCCGAGTAGGCCGTGCGGAAGATGACGGCGAGATGCCCGGCTGAACCTACTGCGAGGGCGACCACGATTGCCCACGCGACCGGGACAGATCCGCTGGCCGTGCCGGGAAAGATGTCGGGCATCCACTGCTGGGGCGGGATCCGGATGCTGGCCAGCCCGGCCGCCACGACCAGCAGGCTGGTCGGCACGCCGCGGGTCAAGGTCGTGCCAGAGCCGCTCAGCCCTCGCAGCCAGCGGCGTCCAGCTCCCGCCCCAGCGGCCATAACGAGCCCGGCGGAGACGGCAAGCGTGCCGCTCAGCAACCACAACACGAACGTCGCGGCGGCGTATAGGAGCATCTGCATACCCGGAAGCGCTCAGGCGCCGGACCGGGCGGCGGTGCTCGGACTCAGGCCGCCTGATGCGCATCCGTCCCAGTCGACCCGAACCCTGATGTCCACGCCTTGACGGACCGACGATGTCACCGTGCAGTGCTTTTCGAAGATCTCCTCGCATCGGCGGGCCCGCGGTGCGAATTCATCGAGCACGGGCCTGATGATCACGTCCACGTGATCGATACGCGGCAAGCCATCCGCGTTCGGCCGGACGACGCTGACCACCTCGGTGGTCAGCGCGGTTACCTGAAGGTGCGCGTGCCGCAGTGCCTCGAGCAGGCTCGCCGACAGGCAGTGGCCGACGGCCGCCCCCAGCAGCGAAGGCGTGGCCGGCGCGGACGCCTCCCCGACCGGATCGGGTTCGTCGGAGTAGAACTCCTCGCCGTGCGGTGTTCCTTCCTCGCTGGCGCGGCCGGCGAAGCGATAGCCGCCTAAATGCTCGAGATCCGTGCGGAATGTGCGCGAGTCCTGATTGCGAAGATCCATCTGACGTTCCTTGCCCTTATGCCCACCACTGCCAGCGGTGGGCGGCGCTTTAAAGAACAGCTGGAAGATCGGTTCTGCTGCGATCGCAGATGGGCGCCTCGACGAGGCGGCTGCTATTTTATTGATAAGAATGCAAGGTCAGCTTGCATAAGTCACCTGGCATAAATTGGACCTTAACATCGCAGCCCGCGAGCCCGCAATATATAAGATATCGCGATGCCATTGAAAGGTGTTGACTAATGAATCGCACGACTGGTTTATTAGAAATGCGTATGCTAAATTGATTAATGGAGGTGTCAGGGTTCCTGGTGGTCCCCGCGGTCTTCAAAACCGACGTGGCCGATTACGTCGGCCAGGCGGGTTCGATTCCCGTCCGCCTCCGCCAACGCTGGCAAGGCGGCTCACGTGGCGGGCGGCCGGGCGGTTTCGCACTACATGCGGTCTCCCAGCGGACGGGCCAGTCCGCCTCGGACTGGCCGGCTACCGCGGTTCATAGGTAGTGACGCTATCCATGGGCGTCTCGTTCCGGTTATAGTGCCTCTATAGCAAGCCACGCTAGCTATAGCAAGGCTATAGCTAGCGCCCCAGGCGGCCCGCTGAAGGAGGCTGACATGCAGCTCAGTGCCACGCTCATGCTGCTGATCGCATCGGTTGCCGTCAACGGGCTGCTCACGGGCGCGACGCTGGACCAGGCGATCAAGCAACTGCCCGCCAGGAAGGCCATCGGAGCGGTCGCCTACTCCGACTACAGTCGCGCCGCCGATCTCGGCAACGGGCTGATCTGGTACCCGGTACTTGGGATCGGCGCCGCCGTGCTCAGCGTCGTGACCGGTGCGGTCGGCTTGACCCAGCACGCGGCCGGAGCGGAACAGATCGCCCTGATCTTGCTGATCGTCGGCTCGGTGGCGCACATGGGCTCGACTGCCGTGGCTGCGCCCACGAATATCTCACAGCGGCGCGCCGCCGGCGACGAGGCGGCGCTGACAGCCATTTTCAACCGGTTCGCGGTGCTGAACGCGATTCGGGCAGGCCTGCTGGTGGCAACTCTCGGCGTGGCCGCATGGGCGCTCGCGGCGGCCATCCAGTCGTAGCGGCGCGGGATCGCCAAGGGAGGAACCGGGAATGACAGGCTGGTCCCGCTGGGTGCTGGCGCACAAGTGGCTAATCGTCGGATTCTGGCTCATCGCCATCGTGGCCGGCGCGGCGGCAGGTTCGAAAGTGAGCGGCAAGCTGTCGCAAGAGTTCTCCCTGCCCGGCGAGCCCGGCCACGAGGCGAACGTCGCCATCTTGCGCACCTACGGCAACGGCGGGCTCCAGCAGGCGCTGGTCGCCGTCGTACGACTGCCTGGCGGGCAGACGATCAGCACCGCGTCGGCGCGGCGGGCGCTGTCGGGCGCCTTCGGCGTTCTCGGCCGTGAGCCTGGGCTGCGGGTCGTGTCCTACGCCAGCACCGGAGACCGTAAGTTCGCGTCCGCCGACGGCCGCACGACGTTCGCGCTGGTGTTCACCCCGTTGCAGCCAGTGCTCGGCGGCCGCGACCTGGGGCCGCCGATCGCGGCGTCGCTGACCGCGCGGCTGCCGGCTGGCTGGCAGGTGCGCGTCACCGGCCTGGACGAGCTGGAACTCGGCAGCCACACGCACGGGCCGGCCGTGCTGACCGAGACCCTGATCGGCGGTCTCGGCGCGCTGATTGTCCTCGCGCTCGTCTTCGGCTCGCTGCTAGCGATCGCTCCGCTCATCGTCGCCGTCGCGTCCATTCTGACCACGTTCCTGATCGTGTACGGACTGGCCGAGCTCACGCAGGTCAGCACCTACGTCGAGTATCTGGTCGCGCTGATCGGGCTAGGAGTGGCGATCGACTACTCGCTGCTGCTCGTCACCCGCTGGCGTGAAGAAAGAGCGCACGGGCATTCCCCGGCCGAGGCGGTGGAACTGGCCATGCACAGCGCCGGCCGCGCCGTCATCATCAGCGGCGCCACGGTCGCCATCGGCCTGCTGTCCATGGTCGTGCTCCCCGTCCCCGCGCTGCGCAGCTTCGGCTACGCCGGGCTGCTCATTCCGCTGGTGAGCGTCGCGGTGACGCTGAGCCTGCTCCCCGTGATCCTGGCGTCGGTCGGCCAGCGTCTGGACTGGCCGCACGTCCGCACCGACATCCATGCGGGACGCCGGTGGTCGGCCTGGGCGAAGGGCGTGATTCGCTGGCGCTGGGCCGCGGTCGCCGTCGCCCTCGCGATCATGATTCCGCTTGGCGTCGCCGCCTTCAGACTGCAGCCCGGCACTCCCAGGGCGTCGTCACTGGCAAAATCGGGTCCGGCCTACCAGGGCCTTCGGTGGCTGGAACAGGGCGGCATCTCCACGGGAGTGCTCACACCGCTGGAAGTGCTCGTGCCGCGCGGAACCAATCCCGCCCTGGTAGCGGCGAGGATGCGGGCAGTGCCCGGCGTGCGCGACGCGATTGCCCCGGTCTCGTCCCGCTGGCGGCGCGACGGCACCGCGCTTGTCGACGTGCAGCCGGCGAGCGAGACCGGCACGCCGGCCGGCAAGCAGGCGATCACCGCAGTGCGCTCGGCCGCAGCGGAGCTGAAAGGCGTGCAGGTCGGCGGGATCGGGCCGGAGAATGTCGACTTCACCCACGCCGTCTACGGCAACTTCCCGCTGATGCTCGGCCTGATCGCGCTGATCACCTTCTTGCTGCTCGCCCGCGCCTTCCGGTCGTTCCTGCTGCCCGCCAAGGCTGTGCTGCTGAACCTGCTGTCCGTGGGCGCCGCGTTCGGAGCCGTGGTCCTGATCTGGCAAGACGGTTACGGTTCCGGGTTGCTGGGCGTGCCGGCGACGGGAGCGGTCGAGGTCTACGTGCCGTTGCTCATCTTCGCGTTCCTGTACGGCCTGTCTATGGACTATGAGGTGTTCATCGTGGCCAGGATGCGCGAGAGCTACGATCGGTCGGGTTCGACCGAGTCGGCCGTCGTGGAGGGGATCGGGCGCACCGGCAGGCTGGTCACCAGCGCCGCCGCAGTCCTGGTCCTGGCTTTCGCTTCACTGGCGTCAGGGCCGATCGTCACAGTGAAAGTCATCGCGACCGGTCTTGGCGTCGGCATCCTCCTCGATGCCACGGTCCTGCGGGCCATGCTCGTCCCGGCTCTGGTCGAATTGTTCGGCAAGGCTAATTGGTGGATGCCCAAATGGGCTGCACGGGTTCTGCGGATTCCATATGCCGTCGATACCGAAGTCGAGCCGCCAAAAAAGCCTGCCGACGCTTCCTGATTGACGGGCGTACTGAGCGCAAATAAAATTCCGCTGAAGGTGTGCTGGATATCACGCTTGACCGGCCGCCACTTGCGGCAGAAGGTCGGCTGGCCAGCGGCAACGCCTTGACGGCCTCGTCACAGAACCCTCGCCATGATTTCATATTACAAGAAGCCTATGAATGGTATCCGCGTGAGCTTATAGATCAAATAATAAAATTTGACATTCATTATCCCTGCGGGGTAAGAAAGATTTGCGAAGGTCAGCTCCTAGGTTTCTCGGGAGAGTTTTCAAATGGTTAGCATGACGTGGTTCTGGCGGCTTGTATGCGAGCCTGAGTGCTCGGAGTCGTGCCAGGTGAACTGCCCGGGCTGCCGGGAACTGGCCGGAGAGTGGGCAAGTCAGGGGCACGTGACGCCCGCCGCGACGGCCCCGCCGGTCGGGTTCAGGTGGAGCAACCTGCCGGCGATGTGGAGTTGCTGGTCGAAGAGCGTATCGGCGCGGATGATCGCGCGGCTCAATCCGTTTCACCGTCGCCAGGAGAGCCCAGCCCCCGCTGGCTGCGGCTGCCAGGCCCCAGCCGATCCGGGCGCGGTGATCAAGGATGAGGTCAGGAAGCATTACTCGGCGCAGGCTCAGGCGATCGCGGTGCAGTTCGGCAGTGACTGCTGCAGCCCCGCGCTGCCTGAGGAGATCAGCGCCAGGCCGATGTACGCGGCCGGCGACTTGACCGGAGTGCCTCCCGAGGCTCTGCTGGCCTCACTTGGCTGCGGGAACCCGCTGGCCAGGGCGGATCTCAAACCCGGAGAAGTCGTGCTCGACCTCGGGTCAGGCGGCGGCATGGATGTCGTCGCGGCCGCGGCCAGGGTGTCGCCGGGCGGAGCCGTGTACGGTCTCGACTCATCCGAGGAGATGCTCGCCATGGCGCGCGGCAACGCCGCGAAGGCGGGCGCGAGCAACGTTCAGTTCCTCAAGGGCGACCTGGAGGCCGTCCCGCTCCCGGCCGACTCCGTGGACGTCATCATCAGCAACTGCGTCGTGAACCTCGCGCCTGACAAGGACCTAGCCTTGAGCGAGGCGTTCCGCGTACTGCGCCCTGGCGGACGGCTGGCGATCTCCGACATCGTGACGAGGGCACCGGTGCCCCCTCCGCTTAAGGAGAGCCTCGCGGCGTGGGCAGCCTGCATCGGTGGTGCGCTCAGCGAGGACGAATATCGCGACCGGCTCGCTGCGGCCGGCTTCGCTCAGATCGAGATCACGCGCGATCGCGAGTACACGGCCCAAGACGCCGAGGCGGCGGGCCTGACGGATCTGCTGGCCCAGGCCGGGCTGGACACGGCGCTCCGACTTGGCTTCGCGAGTGCGGGGGTGTGCGCGAAGAAAGTGGCCGACAGCGCTCCGGCAGAAGACAGGCGTGCTGCAGCGCGAGCAGGCATGGTGACGGTCACCTCGGCCGGGCCTGGCTGCTGCGGTGGCGATTGCTGACATCAACCGGCAGAAAGCTACGAGAAGGAGGTCGTTTGTGACCATTACTCAGCAGTTCCCGGCTGAGCTCGACATCAGCCCGGAGGAGATTGATTCACGCAGAAGAACGCCAGAGCCGACGCAGCGGGTCATCTTCCGTGTCGCTGGCTTGTACGGACTCTCGACCGAGAGCGTCCCGTTCCCGATCAGCCAAACCGAGTCCATCGACTCCGGCCCGGTCTCGGTGACGATCGACCCCGAGAATCTCTCATCTAACATCGGGGTGATCGACTACGACCGGTGCTACCTGCGGATCCGCTATGGGATTCACGCCGTGTTCCCCGGTATGCACAAGCTGGTCATGAGCGGCAATCACGACTTGAGCCTGCTCGGACCGGTGCGCGCTGTCGCGACCGACGAATGCCGGGTGACGCCGGACCTGACCGGCTGGCGCGCGCTGGGATGCCTCGACTTCCTGCCCGGCTCCCTGTGGGCCGGCGCCTCAGGCGGTTGAGACGGCCGCATCACCTCCAGTTTGGAGGACAGCCTGATTGGCCTGGCCGAGGGTCGGCCAGTGAACGTCGCCTACGACACCACCTTCTTGATCAACTGGCCGCAGCACCTCGGCGGCGGTTCGGTCAACCTCGCCCTGGAAGGAGCGATGGTGCTCATCCCGGCGCTGGGTACCCACTGACAGGCAAGTCACGAGTGGCGCCGCGGGCTGGGCGGCAGGACGCATCGGCGTCGGCACGCCAGCCCGCGGCGGCTTGACCGCAGGAGCTCTGCTCAATGCCGCCCTATCTGACGAATCAACGGCCCTGGTTCGCATTCCTCATACATCCACGGGACGTTCCTGATCTGCACAATGTGGGCGGCAGCGCTCTGATCGCTGAGCATAGCGCCGACGAGAATGAGTTCGTCAGCAAGATGTGCACGATGCCGCCGACGATCCTAGGCCAGGCCACGTTCGGGCTCGGTGGCGCGCAGGGCGATCTGATCGGCGTCATCCGGATGCCCGGGCAGATACTTCGCCCGGAAGGACAGCGGCTGATAGCCGAGTCGGTCCAGCTCGCTGCTGGCCGCGGCGCCGCGGTCGTGGGCCTGGGCGCGCTAACGGCTCCCGCCACCCGCGGCGGCACGACGCTGCTGCCCGGCCTGCCGAAAGGGCTCACGCTCACCACCGGCAACGCCCTGACCGCGGCGATCGCTTGCAGCAACGTAGCGGAGGCGGCCGAGGCGATCGGCCGGCCAGGCAGCGCGCGGGTTGCGGTGGTCGGCTGCCACGGGTCGGTGGGCAGCGCGGCATCACGGCGACTCGCGGCCAGCGGCACCGACCTCATGCTCATCGGCCGGACAGTAGCCAGGATCGAGCGGGAGCTGCCCGACCTGGTGTCCCGCGCCTGGGTCTCGGCCAACCTGCGGGACATCGCGAAGGCTGACATCGTGGTCCTGCTGACCAGCGACTCGTCGGCGCTGCTGACCCCTGATCTCGTGCGGCCCGGGTCCGTCGTCATCGATCTGGCCCACCCGGTTAACGTCCCGCTCGACCGCTACGCCGAATACTCCGCGCGGGACGTCGCCGTGGTGCAGGGCGGGCTCGTGCAGATCCCCCGGTATCACAGCACGGTCGACTTCAGGCTGCCGAGCCGCAGGGCCGCGCTTGCCTGCCTGGCCGAGACCTACCTGTTCGCCCGCGAAGGCATAACCGAGCACTCGGTCGGTCCGGCCTCCGCTGAGCTGGCCGGGGAGTTGCTCAGGATCGCGGCCAGATATGACATCCGTGCCTGGCCGCTCGGGCTACCCGCCTGCGCACCGGCACGAGGGTGAGCGCGGAATGAGGACTCGGCGCCGCACTCCGTCGGTCAGCACCCGCCTCGGCTTCGCGATCGCGTCAGGAGTCCCGGTGCTCGTGCTGGTCTCCATGGGGCCGGTAGCGGGGCTCGCAGGCACGGCGTCCGTGCTGGTCTGGGCGCTCTCGGCGATGATCGGGCTCTTCATGGCGATCGCCTTCGTCGGCCTGGCCGCATCGCAGCCGCACATTACCGGCGGGATCGGCGCACTCGCGGGCAGTGTCCTAGCGCCCCGCAGCCGGCTGCTGGCGATCACGGTGCAGTGGTGTTACTGGTTCGGCTGGAGCCCTGCGCTCGCGCTCAATGCCGTCCTCGTCGGGTCATACGTCCATGACGCCGTATTTCCCGGCAGCCCGACCTGGATTGTCCTGCTGGTCGCCGTGGCCGTGCTCGGCGCGAGCGTCACCGTCAACCACTTCGGCGTGCGCCACGGAGCCTGGACGCACGTCGTGCTGATCGTCTGCGTAGCCGTGCCAACGATCCTTCTCGTTGCCGCGGCCGTGGCCGACGGGAAATTTCAGCCCGGCAGGCTGACACCGTTCAGGCCGCCCGGCGGGTGGATCTCCACCGGCGGCCTTATAGCCATCACGGGCGGCTTGTTCCTGGCCGGATGGAGCGCCTACGGCTCCGAGCTGGCGCTGAGCTTCGGTACTGAGTACAGGCGAGGCACCAAGGACGCGGTCAGGACGCTCGTGAGCATGGCGGTCCTCAGCGTTGTCGTCTACAGCCTGGTGCCGCTCCTGCTCGTGGGGGTGCTCGGCGTCCACCGCATCCAGCAAGATCCGGCGGTGGCGCTGCGGCCTTTGACCCAGCAACTCGCCGGGGGGTTCGCCAGCCTGGTGGTGGGGGTGCTTGTCCTTGCCCTGCTGCTCGGCGTCAACATGGTCATGATCGGGTCTTCGCGCACGCTCTACCAGCTCGCGCGCAGCGGCTACGCCTGGCGTTTCCTGGGGAAGATAAACCGGCACGGCGTGCCGGGAAACGCGCTGCGATTCGACCTCGCGGTCAACACGGCGCTCCTGCTCGCGGTGTTCGCGATCAATCATCAGCACCCGAGCAACACGCCGCTGGCCCTGCTCGCGGCCTCCAGCGTCGGTTACATCATGAGCATCAGCCTTGCCCTCATTGCGGCCTGGCTGCAACATCGCGCGCCAGCGAGAACGACCTGGTTCTTGCGCATCAGGCCCGCGTTCATGCACATCGCCTTAGCCCTCGCCGTCGTCAACCTGGTCCTTTTGCTCGCCGCCGGGTTCGCCTGGGGCTGGCCGAATGTCCTGCTGGGCGCCGCTGTTCTGATCGCGGTCATCGCGGTCTTCACCAGGCGCGCTCCCCGCCCGGACAGCCAGGCCGTCCAGCCGGTCGCGCCAATCTGTATCGCAGGGGCAGTTAACCGGCCGGCGCAACGTGCTGGCGATTCGTAAGAAATGACAACCGCGGAGGTTGCTCGCTATGGCCGGTCACGGCAGGGTCTGGTCCGCTCGAGGCGGGAGCTTGCTCATCGAGGAGTTAACAGAGCGCGAGCTTGAGGTCTTGCATCACGTCGCCGCGGGAGCACGGAATCGCGAGATCGCCTCGGTGCTGAACGTGTCGATCAAAACCGTCGAGTTCCATCTCAGGAACATACTCAGCAAGCTGGGGGTCCGTTCTCGCACCGAGGCGGTCGTGCGCGCCTGGCAGCTTGATCTCCTCGCGTTGCCGTCCCTGTAGAAGAGACAGCTGAGAAAAGGCAGGTGCCAGCGCGGTGACCGCTCCGGCCGTTTCCGCCTCGCGGGTGCGGGGCCTGCTCGACGACGTCGGCCTAGAACCGCTGTCGCCCCCCGGTGACGGCGGCCAGTTCGCGGCTATGGGCCGAATTGACGGGAGCCCGGTGGTGGCCTTCGCCTCGGAACCGTCGGTCAAGGGAGGCGCGATGGGGGAACGCGTCTGCGACGTCATTCTCCACGCGTACCGTCGGGCAATGGGTGCTCAGTGCCCGATCATCGGGCTGTGGCATTCAGGCGGCGCCTGGCTCACCGAGGGCGTGCGCAGCCTGCATGGTGTCGGCCGTGTCTTCGCGGCGATGACAGAGGCCTCTGGCAAGGTCCCGCAGCTATCGGTGGTACTCGGCCCGGCCGCGGGCGCTGCCGCCTACGGTCCAGCGCTCACCGACATAGTCATTGCCGCTCCCGAAGGGCGTATCTTCGTCACCGGTCCTGATGTCGTCAGATCCGTGACCGGCGAGGATGTCGATGCCTTAGAACTGGGCGGAGTCGAGATGCACGCGCGCCGCAGCGGGGTGGTCCACATCCTGGCTGCCGACGCACCTGAAGCCTGCCGCGCGGCCCGGCAGGCCGCCACCCTGCTCGGTCGCCAGGGTTCGCTCAACATCGCGAGCGTCCAGCCCAGGAATCTCGCCGGCCTGCTGCCGGAGTCAGCGCGCCGCGCCTACGACATCCGGCCCCTCGTCAGCCAGGTGCTCGACGAGCCCGGTCTCGAGCTGCAGGCCCGCTGGGCCCGCAACATCGTCACGTGCCTCGGCAGGCTTGGCGGCCGGACCGTCGGCGTGGTCGCGAACAACCCGTTGCGGGTGGCGGGCTGCCTGGACAGCACGACAGCCGAGAAGGCCGCGCGCTTCGTGCGCATGTGCGACGCCTTCGGAGTGCCCCTCATCGTGCTGGTGGACGTGCCCGGCTATCTTCCCGGCCGCACGCAGGAGATGGAAGGCGTGGTACGGCGAGGTGCCAAGCTATTGCACGCCTTTGCCGAGGCTGTCGTGCCCAGGGTCACCGTGCTGATCCGCAAGTCCTACGGCGGCGCCTACATCGCGATGAACTCGCGGGCACTTGGCGCGACGAAGGTCTACGCCTGGCCAGGTGCCGAGATCGCTGTCATGAACGCTGCTTCCGCCGTCCAGATCCTGCACCGGCGGCAACTGGCGGGCATCCCGCCCGAGCAGCGCGGGGAGGCTGAGCGCGTCCTGATCGCCGATCACGAAGGGACAGTCGGCGGACTCAGCGCAGCTCTCGCGCTAGGGGTGGTGGACGAGGTGATAACGCCGGAGCTGACTCGCTTGAAGATCGCGCAAGCGATCGCGGAGGTGCCCGAACGCCGCGGACACCATACGAATATCCCGCTCTAGGCCGGCGTCGTCGCGGCACCAACGCGGAGAGCGGCACCGGAACGGAGGGAGGCACGACGAGATGCACGTCATAGCCACGGCCGGGCATGTCGATCACGGCAAGTCGACGCTGGTGCGGGCGCTGACCGGAATGCAACCCGACCGGTGGGCCGAAGAACGCAGGCGCGGCATGACGATCGACCTCGGATTCGCCTGGACCGCCTTGCCGCAGGGCGAGCAGGTGGCATTCGTCGATGTGCCTGGGCATGAGCGGTTTGTCACCAACATGCTGGCTGGGCTAGGCCCGGTGCCGGCCGTTATGTTCGTGGTCGCCGCGGACGAGGGCTGGATGCCGCAGTCGGCGGAGCACTTGGCGGCGGTTGACGCACTTCAGATAGAGCACGGACTTCTCGTTATCACTCGCGCCGACCTTGCCGATCCTGGCGCCGCGACGGAACTCGCGGTCGCCGAGCTTGCGGGCACCAGCCTGGCCGCCGTGGAATGCGTTGCCGTGAGCGGGCGCAGCGGCGCCGGCCTGAGCGAATTGCGCAGTGCGCTCGAGCGGCTGGTCGCGCGGCTGCCTACGCCGGACGTCGCCGCGCCGGTACGGCTCTGGATCGATCGGACCTTCAGTATCTCGGGCAGCGGGACGGTGGTCACCGGGACCCTGCCAGCTGGCACCGTCAGCGAAGGCGATGAGCTCGAACTCGTCCCGCTCGGGCGGCGGGTCAAGGTGCGCGCGATCGAGTCACTCAAGCGAAAGGCACCCTCGGTCGCCTCGATCGCCCGGGTCGCGCTGAACCTGCGGGGGCTGGACCGCGAGATCGTCCACCGCGGAATGGCGCTCGTGACGCCCGGGTGCTGGACAGCGACGGACCTGATCGACGTGCGGCTCCGCGGGTGCCGGTCCGAGGACGTACCGCGTGCCCTTGACGTGCACATCGGATCGGCTCGGGTACCAGCCACAGCCCGGCCGCTGGGCCCGGACACCATGCGGCTCCGGCTCGCTCGTCCGCTGCCCCTGCACGTCGGTGACCGGGCGCTGATCAGGGACAGCAACCGCGGCATCGTCGGCGTGCGCATACTCGACGTGATGCCGCCGCAGCTCTCGCGCAGGCGAGGCGCGGCGCAGAGGGCTCGGTCCCTCGCCGACGCAGGAGACATTCCCGACGCCGCCTTCTTCCTTCGCCAGCACGGAGTGATGAAGCGCAGCCAACTCGTGGCCTCGGGCTGCCAGGTCACGCAGGAGCCGGTGACACAGGACTGGCTCGCCGATCCGGTCTTCTGGGCCGAGCGGGCTGAACTCCTGCGGCAACTCGTGGCTGAATACGAGTCCGTTCGCCCGCTTGAGGCCGGCCTGCCGCTCGAATCGGCCCGCCAGGCACTCGGCCTTCCCGACCGGCGTCTCGTCGACCTTGTCGTCAGCCCGCCGCTTCGGTCGGTGGAGGGCAGGATCACTGGCAGGAATGTGCAGGACGGCCTGCACCCGCAGGTTGCGGCTGCCGTCGACCGAATCCGGGCGGAGCTGACCGCCCGGCCGTTCAGTGCGCCAGACGCGAGCAGGCTGAACGAAGCCGGACTCAACCGGCGCGCGATCGGCGCTGCCGTGAAGGCGGGTCAGCTCATCAAGCTTGCCGAAGGCGTCGTCCTGCTTGCGGGAGCCGATCTCGCAGCCACCGCCATCTTGGCCGGCCTCCCGCAGCCGTTCACCGCCAGCGAGGCCAGGCAGGCACTCGGCACCAGCAGACGCACCGTCATACCGCTGCTTGAGCATCTCGACCGGTGCGGCTACACCGACTTCGCCGACGGGTTCCGCACCTGTCGTCCGCGCTAGCCGGCTGCCGTGGCCACCCGGAAAATCGGATAGCGCTCGGCCAGCATGTCCAGGTCCTCATCCGTGGCTTTCCTTGGATTCAGCTTCCACCAGACACGGATGATCATCGGGTAGCGGTCGAGCAGGAATCGCAGGAATTCGAGCTTCTCGGCCCCGAACAGCTCGACGCCCGTGAAGGGCACGGCGCTGCTGCGGTCACGTAGCTCTGCCTGCCCTTCCGAGCGCAGATTACGAGCCCATTCGCTGTCGCCATAGAAAGAAATGATGTATCTCTCATCGGCGCGTGAGCATACGCCGACTGGGTGCAGATACAGGTGCCCGGTTTTCCTTCCTCGCACCGCCAGCACCTGGACGTTGTCGTCGCGGCTGAACCCGCTCCACCTCGTATGCATGACGACGGCTCTGATCAGAGGGTCATACAGGCGGAGGCGGACGAACGTCGGCCGGTTGTAGTAGCGCTGGGTGGTCATGCCGGCCGCTCCCTGGGCTCATTGGAATCCCTGCATCCGGTAACAGCGAGAATCGCAGCGGTGAGTTGGTCGTCATCGGCG
>DASYAT010000316.1:0-8321 GCA_036501205.1 Streptosporangiaceae bacterium
TGTTGCTGTTGCCCTGGTGCAGGTTGAGGTACCAGCCGGTCGCGGGCAGCGGGGCGTTCACTCCGAGGATGGTCCTGGTCTGGGCCGAGATGTTCCCGGCGGAGTCGGCCTTCAGGTCCATCAGCATGTAGAGCACGCCGCCCTGGCTGGTGCAACTGCCTACGTGAATGTGCGCGGCGTGCAGGCCCGGAGTCAGGCCGCTGGCGCTGATCGTGACCGTCAGCTTCTGGGCGATCGGGTTGTAGGTCACGACCGCGTGACCGCTCGGAGTGCCGAGGCTCATGCCGCCGGGGGTGACTTCCAGCGCGGTCAGCGCGACGCCGGGATTGGCGCCTCCGAGCTCCCCGCTCTGCGCGATCGGCTCGTCGGCGACCGGGGTGCCGTCGGTGCCGTTCAGGATGACGATCCGGCTCGCCGCGTTGAGCTTGAGAGTTTTGTTAACAAGGGTGCCGCTCGCCTGGCCGACGCCGTTGGCGGTCAGCGGGTTGAGGATGACCGGGCTGCCCATCGGCGAGGTGAGCTGGACGGTGTGCTCGGAGCCCGGGGTCAGCCCGATCACTTTCGCGCTGATAACCGTGTTGCCGTTGCTCGCGGTCTTCACCGTGACCCTGCCGGACGGCATGGACTGCAGGGTCAGGGCCATGGTCTCGGGCTTGGTCGGTATCGCGAGGAACCCGTCGGTGTTTCCCTTCTTGTCGGTGTAGAAGCCGACCAGGTCACCGGCGCTGTTGACGCCGTTGACCAGGGTCGTGCCCTTGCCCTTCGGGTCATCGACAGTCACGAAGCCGCCGCTCTTGGTCCAGGTGAAGCCGTGCGACTTGGCCTTGTCACCTGAGCCGGTCGTGTACGCGCCCACGACCTCGCCGCGGTTGTTCACGCCGAACGCGGTCGTCGCCGAAGAGCCGTGGAACGCGATCGTGGTGAACTTGTGCCCGATCAGCAGGAAGCTGTCGGTCACGCCGTGCGGCGCGGCGAAGAAGCCGGTGACGAAGCCGGCCAGGTTGATGCCGGTGGCGGTGATGTTCGCCCCCGCGTGACCGGGCTCGAGGATCCGGGCGAACTTCTTGGTCACGGTGTTGTAGCTGTAGGCGCGGTTGAAGCCCTGGGCGTTGGCGTAGAAGCCGACCGCCACGCCGTGGCCGTTGATTCCCAGCAACTGGTCGACGGGCGGGCTGGCCGGGTCCGAGGTCGGGAAGTCGGCCTGGTGGTAGACGCCGGCCGCGCTGCGCCAGAACCCGTGGTTGTCGTTCGACATGCTCGCCTTGTTCTGGTGCGAGAAGAAGCCAACCGTGACGCCGGAGTTGTTCAGGCCGGTCACCTGAGTCTGCGCCGAGCCCGGGAAGTTCTCCGCCGTGTAGCTGGCCTGGCTGTAGGGCGGCACTACCGTGTAGCCCTTGTTCGGATGGCCTTTGGCCCCCGAGCCGAAGTAGCCCGCGATCTCGTCGCTGTCATTGACTCCCAGCAACTGGTTGAACGTCGGGTCGGAGTTGTTGTTATACGTAGCGAAGACGTACTTGCCTGAGACGGCCGCGTCGTGGCGCACCGTCGCCGCCGCCGCTGGCAGCAAGGCGAGCGCGCCCAAGGTCAGCGCCCCCGCAGCTACCGCTGCCGCGCCCGCGCGCAGCAAGGCAGTTTCAGAGAGCCGGTCGTTGAGTCGCATTGTTAGTTTCTCCCTGGCGATTCCATTCGGACCTGGACAGGCTGCCGGAGGGGTACCAGGGGAACGGCGGGGTGCTCAGGGGGATTTACAGGGGGAAAATTTTGCGCGGGCTTTCTGCCAGGGCCGCCTCGAGGTCAGAGGTGATAGGCGTACTCGCGGAACTCCCAGTCCGTGACGTGCCGCTCGAACCGCTCGACCTCGTTCCGCTTGTAGGCCAGGAACGACGCGACGAAGTACTCGCCCAGCACTTCGGTGAGCTCGTGGTCGGCGGCCAGGGCGTCGAGCGCGTCTGGGAGGCGCTGCGGCAAGAGGTCGGCCTTGCCCGGGTCGTAACCGTAGCCTTCCAGCTTGGCCGGCGGCTCGGCCTGGTCCTTGATGCCGAGGTAGACGGCTGCGCCCACGGCGGCCATGGCCAGATAGGGATTGGCGGTCGCGTCGCCGAGCCTGACTTCCATGCGGGCGGCGCTGCCCCGCTCGGGCGGGATCCGCACCATCGCGCTGCGGTTGTCCAGGCCCCAGTCGATCAGCCAGGGCGCGAGCGTGTCCGGGCCGAACCGCTTGAACGAGTTGATCGTCGGATTAAGCAGCGCGGACAGCGCGGGGGCGTGCGCCAGGACGCCGGCGATCGCGTGCCGCCCGGTTGCGGAGAGGCCGTCTTCGCCGTCGGGATCGCCGAAGATGTTGCGCCCGGAGTCGTCGTTGATCGAGGCGTGCACGTGGAAGCCAGAGCCGCCCTCGTCGTTGAACGGCTTGGCCATGAACGTGGCGAGCAGCTCCTGCTGGCGGGCGATCTCCTGCACGGCGGACTTGAGCCTGAACGATCGATCGGCGGCGTCCAGGAGCTCGGAGTGGGTCAGGTTGATCTCGAACTGGCCGGGCGAGAACTCGTGGTTAGCGGCGGTAACCCGCAGCCCGGCGTCCCTGAGCAGCCTGAGCATGGTCAGCAGCAGGCCGCGCGGATCCCCCTTGCGGCCGACGACGTAGACGTTGCCGACCTCATTGGCGTAGCGCTGCCACCCCCCGTCCGGCTGGCGTTCGCACACGAAGAACTCGAGCTCGGGGCCGGTCACCAGCGTGCAGCCGACCTCTTTGAGCTGAGCCGCGACCCTTCTGGTGACGTCGCGGGGGGACTCAGGGGCCTTGGCGCCGTCCGGGGTGTGAGCGTCGCCGATGCACCAGGCCGCGTTCGGCTCCCAGGGCATGGGAGTCAGCGTGGCCAGATCAGGCTTGACGAGGATGTCGGGCAGGCCGGCTTCCAGGCCGCCCTGGACCGGGACCACGTCACCCATAGGCGAGGTGTGATAGACCGCCCGGCAGAACGCCAGTCCGTGCTCGACCGCGTTGGGCAGCTCATCGATCAGCACATCCCGGCCCCGGTCGACGCCGATCAGGTCGGGATACGACACCCGGACCACGTCCACGCCCTGGGCGCGCAGTCGCTCGCAGGCCGCCGTTACCTCAGTCTGCGAGCCTTCGTGCACAGTGACTCCCCTGCGGCCAGACGGGCAGGCTCCCCGCCACGAGCCGCGATCGTTCGGGTACAAATGATCAGGCAGCTTAACGTTGGGCACGATACCCGGGCAATACCCGAACGGACCCCGGCAGGCAGCGAGGAGCGCACCGTGACCGAGATGGCAGGCTTCTACTATCCGCGGACCGCCACCGGCCAGTCGTCGCTGTTGCCGGCTCCGCCCTGGTATTACTCAGGCGACCTGCTGACGGTCGAGTACCGGACCGACCCGGCGCGGGTGAAGGACTTGCTGCCGCCGCCGCTGGAGCTGGCCCCAGACGATCCTGGTGCGGTCGCGCTGATCTGGGCCGACTGGCAGTCCTGCGGTGCGAGCGGCGACGAGCTGCTCGACCCGGTCAGGTCCCAGTACCGGGAGTGCTTCGCGGTCGTGCGCTGCGCCTTTGGCGGGCGGGTGTACTCGCGCTGCGCGTTCATCTGGGTGGACACCGACTTCGCGCTGGCGCGCGGGCTGGTGCAGGGATACCCGAAGAAGCTGGGCAGCATCCACCAGAGCAGGCCGCATCCGTTCGGCCGGGCGCCCAGGATCGAGCCCGGCGGCGTGTTCGCCGGGACGTTGTCGGCGGGCGGGCGACGACTGGCCGAGGCTGTGGTGACGCTGCGCTCGCAGTGCGAGTCGAACGGGTTCGTCAACGCCCATCCGATGGCTCATCACCGCTGGATGCCGTCGATCGTCAAGGACGGCGGCGACTCACTAGCCGAGCTGGTGCTGTCCGGCAGCGCGAGCGTCGAGGCCGGGCCGGCCTGGCAAGGCGATGCGCGGCTGGAGCTGTTCGCCTCGCCGACCGAAGAGCTGGCCGCGCTCAAGGTCGACGAGGTCATCGGCGGCTACTACCGGCAGGTCGGCGTCACCTGGGACGGCGGCACCGTCCTGGCGGAACTCTCCTAGCCTCGCCCGGCCCAGTCGCCTGTCCTAGCGGAACCGTCCTGCGGGCCGGTCCTGCGGGCCGGTCCTAGCGGGGTTGTGCCGACGGCTGGCGCAGGAAGGCGATCCCGGCGTAGATGCAGGCCGCACAGCCCAGGATCGACAAGATGAGCCCGACGTTCGGGGAGTACGTCTCGTGGGCAGAAGCGCCAAATCCGGCCGACTGGGAAAATCCGACGATCCCGATCACGGTGAACGCGAGGTAACCGAGGATGCCCAGGGCAGATAGCGCGAGAAGAATAATCTTGAAGGCTCGCTGCGGCCCGGCACTGGCCGGCCCGAACTGAGCCGCCGCACCCAGGCCAGCGAGGATGAGCCCGAAGATCGCCGAGGCGAACCTCGCACCGCCGCTGATCCCACTGCTGGCGGTGAACCCGCCAGAGAAGAGGTTGGTGGAGAGATGAACGGAGACGAACGGTAGCAGCGCGCCCAGGAAGAGGGCGATGCCGCCGCCGAGCGCCCACCGGGTCGGCACCGAGATGGCGGAGAAGCTGAAACCAGAGGCGCGGGTACCGGACGAACCAGCCGGGAAGTTGCCGCCGCCCGGCGCCTGATATCCGCCTGGCGAGGGCTGGTAACCGCCAGGTGTGGGCTGGTAACCGCCGGCCGGCGACTGGTAATCGCCGCCAGTTGGCTGGTAGGCGGTCGGCGGCTGCTGCTGACCGCCGGCCTGAGACTGGTAGCCGCCGTCCGATGGCTGATAGGCAGTGGTGGGAGGCTGCTGGCCGGCGTAATTGGGCGTCGGAGGCTGCTGGCCGGTGACAGGTGACTGCTGGCCAGTGGCAGGAGGCTGCTGGCCGGTGACAGGTGGCTGCTGGCCAGTCGCAGGTGACTGGTAGGCCGTCGTCGGAGGCTGCTGACCGGCGTAATTGGGCGTAGGTGGCTGCAGGCCGGCGCCAGGCGACTGGTGGACGGCGGTCGGAGCCTCGGAACCGACGGGCGGCGTGGCTGGCGGCTGGAAACCCGCGGCCGGCGACGGAGTGTCGTCGACCCACAACTGCCAGCCGGCCGGAGCCTGCGGCCACGACGGGTCGGGCTGCCAGCCGGGACCCGGCTGCCAGCCAGGAGGCGCCGGCGGCCAGTTGGGCGGTGGATTAAATCGCATTGCCACGTCAGGCCACCTTTCACGTTAACGATCAACGCTATATCCACGATGCTATCCATATACCCCGTGAACCAGCACACTCAGCGCACTGACAATCCGTGGCTCGAACGCCAGCGACAAATCCTTTGACCCAATACCGTCCAAATCATGACATAAACATTTGGTAATCGCCGACCCGGTGATCCGGAGGGGCGGTCCAGCGCGTCTGACATGCGGAGCCCGAATCTTCAATCGGTTGCGGGGTCGCCGCTCGGAACCGGGCGCCTGCGAGCGGCGCAACGCGACGTGGACTCTGTGCGCCGGGCCAGGTGCAAGAATCGGCGATCCTGAGGTGCAGCAGATCCGCTCTATTGTAGTTCCGTCCCGGGAAGCAACTACAGCAAAGGGCTTCCGCTGTAGCTGGCCGGCGCCGCACCGGGGAGACTCCAGCCACGCTGCCAGGACCATCCCCTGACCACGTAACCAGGACACTTCATCAGGACACAGCCGCGACACATGTCTCGCGACAGCACACTGGGACTTGACCGGCGCTGGGACTGTTCATAAAGTTCGGAACCAAACGACTTTCGAGCCGGAGCCGAGCATGCAGGCAAGCGTGGCTGGGGTCACCATCGATCCCCGGCACTGGATCGGCGGCCGCCGATACCAACCCACTCCACCGACCACCGGCGAACTGCCGACCTCGACGTTTGATGACTTCTCGCCGATCAACGAGCGGCTCCTGGCGTCGGTCAGCCGGGGCAGGGAATCCGAGGTCAACTTCGCCGTATCCGCCGCGGCCAAAGCCTTTCCCGGCTGGGCCGCTACGCCGGCGGCCGACCGGGCCGCGCTGCTGCACGCGATCGCGGACGGGGTCGAGGCGCGAATCGAGGATCTGGCTCAGGTCGAGACGGCTGATAACGGGGCGTTGCTCAGGTCGCATCGGCGCAGCGTGATGCCCAGAGTTGCCCACAACTTCAGGTTCTTCGCCGACTGGCTGGGCAACCTCGACGGCGGCGACCTGGAGATCAACGGGCACCGCGAGCAGGTGTCGTGGGCACCGGCCGGCGTCACCGCCGTGATCACGCCGTGGAACGCCCCGCTGATGCTGGCCACCTGGCGGATCGCGCCGGCGCTCGCGGCCGGCAACACGGTCGTGCTCAAGCCCCCGGAATGGGCGCCGCTCACCGCTAGCCTGCTCGCGGACATCACCAAGGCGGCGGGGCTGCCGGACGGCGTGTTCAACGTGGTGCAGGGACTGGGTGCCGAGGCGGGCGCCGCGCTGGCCGGGCATCCGGGGATCGCCAGGCTCGCGTTCACCGGGTCGGTCAGGACCGGCCGGCTAGTCGCTGCGGCCGCCGGTGCCCAGCTGACGCCGGTCTCGCTCGAACTCGGCGGCAAGTCGCCGCTGCTGGTGTTCGCCGACGCCGACCTCGACCTCGCCGTGCGGCAGGCCGTCGGCCAGTACGACAACGCCGGCCAGGTCTGCCTGGCGGGCACGAGATTGTGCGTCGAGGAGTCGATCGCGGCCGAGTTCACCGAACGGTTCATCGAGATCGCAACCGCGCTCCGGCAGGGCGACCCGCGCGATGAGGCGACCGACATCGGCCCGAACATCACCCGCGCCCACGTCGAGCGGGTCGACGGCTTCGTCCAGCGGGCGATCGAGGCCGGAGCGCGGCCGCTGCTCGGAGGCGGCGTCAACCGCGAACTGGGCGGCCTGCATTACCAGCCGACGCTGCTGGGCAACGTGATTCCCGGGCAGGAGATCCTGACCGAGGAAGTGTTCGGTCCTGTGCTCACGCTGCAGACCTTCACCAGCGAGCGGGAGGCGGTGGCGCTGGCCAACAGCACCAGGTACGGGCTGGCCGCGACGTTGTTCACCGGAGATGAGGCCAGGGCCGAGCGGGTCTCGGCGGCGATCACGGCCGGGACCGTCTGGGTCAACTGCTTCTTTGTCAGGGACCTGCGGGCTCCGTTCGGCGGGGCCGGAATTTCTGGCATCGGCCGCGAAGGCGGCACCTGGAGCTTCGACTTCTACAGCGACGTGAAGAACACGGTGTACTCGGGACAGGGGTGGCACAGCCTTGGGGAGCAGAGCCATGGGTGAGGTCGTCGGCGCGGGCTTGCTCGCGCACGTTCCCACGATCATGCTTCCGCCGGAGCTGCGCCGCGAGCTGAACGAGGGCAAGGAGATCAGCCTGGTCCCAGGCTTGCGGCGGCTTCGGGCCGAGGTGTTCGAGACCCTGGACTACGACACGGTCGTGGTGCTCGACTCGCATTGGCAAACGACGGTCGAGTTCGTGGTCGCGGCCCAGCCGGTGCGGGCCGGGCTGTTCACCTCGGACGAACTGCCGCGCGGCATGTGCCGGGTGCCGTACGACTGGCGCGGCGACCCCGAGCTGGCCTACGCGATCGCGGCCGAAGGCGAGCCGCACGAGACCTGGATCACCGCGATCGATGATCCGTACCTGCCGGTGCACTACGCGACCGTGAACTTGTGGACGTTCCTCGGCCAGGGCCTGGACAAGCAGTGGATCACGGTCAGCAACACCGCGCACACCGGCGACTCCGAGGACTTCGCCCGGGCCGGCCGCGCGATCGGCGCGGCGATCGCGCGGCTTGACCGCAAGGTGCTGGTGATCGCGTCGGGGGCGCTGTCGCACACGTTCTGGCCGCTGCGGGAGTTGCGGGCGCATGAGGCAAGCGATCCGGTGCACATCAGGACGGCACCGGCCCGCGAGGCCGACCTGACCAGGATCGACTGGCTGCTGGCCGGCGAGCACGGCAAGGTGATCGACGGAATGCCGGAGTTCCTCACCGTGCGGCCCGAGGCCAGGTTCGCTCCGTACCTGATGATGGTGGCCGCGCTGGGCGGCGATACGGTGACTGCGCCGGGCCAGTCGTTCAGCGATTACGAGAACTCGGTGGGGACCGGCCAGATGCACCTCTGGTTCGACCGGCCGGCCGGAGGCTGGTCCGCCTAGCGGGGCACCCCCCGTTAGGACGTACGTACTATCTTTTGCTAGTACGTACGTCCTAGCGTCAGTATGTGAGTCTTAGCGCCAGTACGTACGTCCTAGCGTTAGTACGTGAGTCTTAGCGCCAGTACGTACGTCCTAGC
>DASYAT010000317.1:0-11989 GCA_036501205.1 Streptosporangiaceae bacterium
CTGGAGCAGGGTTTCCGGCAGGTCGCCGCCTTGATCGAAGGAGGCTCCACCGAACATGGCTCTGCCGACCAAGGAGGGCACGTTGGTTGACCTGGCCAGGTACCAGGACCCGCTGACGATCCAGCGCGTGCTCCACACGGCCAGGACGATCGCGATCGTCGGCCTGTCCAGCAACGAGCTGCGGGCCAGCAACTTCGTCGGCTACTACCTCAAGCGGCACGGCTACGACGTGATCCCCGTCAACCCGCGTGAGAGCCAGATCCTGGGGGAGAAGTCCTACCCGAGCCTGCTGGACATCGGCGTACACGTGGACATCGTGAACGTCTTCCGGGCGCCGGACGCGCTCCCCGGGATCGCCAGGGACGCGGTGGCGATCGGCGCCGGCACCCTGTGGTGCCAGTTCGGCGTGATCAACGAAGAGGGCGCCAGGATCGCCGAGGACGGAGGGCTCACGGTGATCATGGACCGCTGCCTCAAGGTTGAGCACGCCAGGTACATCGGCCGGATGCACTGGCTCGGCTTCAACACCCAGCGCGTCACTTCGGTCAGAAGCGGCCTCCAGTAGCGAACTCCCTGCGCGGCGCGCTCTTTCAAATTCAACACCATAAGGGCTATTAGGCAGAAAGCTTTGCGCGGGTGCTCCGCCGCCCAGTCCAGAGCCGAGTCCAGCCGTCCCGACTCCAGCCCGCTCAGCGACAGTCCTCTTCCTGGACTCGCTCTGATACCCGATGCATCACCCCACAGCGCCACCCGGAGCCGCGCGGCCAGGTGCCTGGGCATCTCGGGCGCCGGTTAGACGCCACTTGTCATCGGTTGGACGCGTCTTCTCATCGGTTTGAGGCGACTACTCACTGGTTAGACTGAACCTTTATCCGATATGCGGCATTTACAACCCGGGTAATCATAGAGAAGTCGCCGCAACCAGTGAGTAGTGGCGTCTAACCGATGAGAAGTGGACCGGCGGAACCGCCTCGGTGCCCCACCGAGGCTGCTAGCCGGCGCTAGCTTGGTGGCACGGGTACTGAGCCGGACCACACCACGCCCTCCGCTTAGCCGGCGGCCGGGGACATGCTCGCCGAGACTCCCTTGGTGCTATGGCCGGCCCGGACGGTGATCGGCGTGGCCGACGTCCTGCTGATCGCGCCGCGCCACCACTGCGTCTTGAAGCCGGTCGCGCCGCAGCCGGACTCGAACTCGACCAGGTACTTGCCGGGCAGCAGCGAGCCGGTGCGGTACCCGCCGTTCGCGGCGGTGCTCTCAGCGAGAGTCGGAGTCGAACCAGCCGCGACTGGCACGACCTGGACGCAGACTCCGCCCAGCGGCTGGCGGCCTGGCTTAGGTCCGGTCACGGTTCCGGAGATCGAGCCGTCGCGCTGAAGCGTCACGTCGACCGACCGCGTCGTCCGTCCCGCCGTGACGGTAACCGCGGTGGCCTTGGACATCCGGGACGCGCCCCGGAACCATTGCGGCACCAGCCCGCCAGGATCGGTGCTGCAGAACTGATCACCTACGAAGACCTTGTACCGGCCCGGCACAAGGCCGGTGATCTGATACCGGCCGCGAGCGCCGGTGGCTCCGAACCCCTCTTCGAAGTCTCCGAAGCCGCCCCTGGCCACCGAAACGGCGTCAATGCACGCGTCGGCTACCAGCGCGGGCGGCGACCCGGCGGCGGCCACCCGGCCGGAGATCGCGCCCTCCTTGACCGGCATGACGGCCACGTTAGGCCCGGCCACCGTCTTGCCAGCGGTGGCCCGCACCACGCCGCTGCGCAGCGGGACCACGCCGGTCGGGCCGCAGGAGGAGAAGATGAGCCGGTAAGTGCCGCTGTTGAGGCCGGTGACGACGTACTTTCCAGACCGGTTGGTGCCGCTGAATCCCTCGGTCGGCTGGTTGACGCCTGTTGCCGTCACGCAGACACCGCCCAGTGGCTTGCCGGTGAGCTTGCTTGTCACCCGGCCGGAGATCGAGCCGCCGACGGTCAGCTGCGCGTTGACCTTATTCGTGATGTGGCCGGCCCTGACCAGGACCGGCGTGGCCAGGGCCGGTCGCGGCGCGCGGTCGAACCACTGCGGGGCAAGATCAGGGTCACCGCACGGGTAGAACTCGACCAGATAGCGCCCGGGCGCGAACCCGAAGATCGTGTAGCCGTCCCCGAGCGGCACGCCGAAGTCATCGGAATCGACGACGCCGGTCCTGGCGTTGCTGATGAGCTCGCACACGAACGATCCCTGGTGCTTCGCCGGCCCGTAGATCCAGCCGCTGATCGATCCGCCGAGCTGCACTGTGGCGTCGACCCCGGAGACGACGCCGCCGAGCGGGAGGTTGATCTGATCGGCGCGGGATTCGTCCTGGGTCACCTGACCAGGGGAGCTGAACCACGCGTCGCCGATGTTCGGCCCGCCGCAGGAGAGGTACTGGACCTGGTACGGGCCGGGAGGCAGGTCCGTTACCGCGTAGCGGCCGTGCTGGGTGACCGCGAGGCCGCCGCCGGGACTGCCGCCTTCACCCGCCGGGCCGGCCTCGACGCACACCTTGCTCGGGTTGGCGCCCGACGTCAGCCTGATCGCGCCGCTGATCGTCGCGCCTGCGACCAGGGCGGCGTTGATCCCCTTCACGACCTGGCCTGATCGGACCTTGATGGAGACCGCCTTGGCCGGGTCCAGCTGATCGGGATAGATCTGCGGAGCGAAATTCCCGCTGTTCGCGCAGTTGAAGAACTGGACCTGCGCCTGACCCGCGGAGAGCTGGTCGATGGCGTAGGTGCCGTCGGAACCGGTCACGCTGAGCGAGAAACCATCGGTGGTCGTGACGCAGATCCCCCGCAGCCGCGCGCCATCGGATTTGGCGGTCACCGTCCCTGTGATGATCGCGCCCGGCTGAAGGTAGGCGTTAAAGCCGCGCTTGACCTGGGAAAGCCGGACGGTCACGGCATGCGGATAGTTCTGGCCCAGGTAGTTGCCGTTGTTGTTGCAGCCGGGACCGAAGTCCAGCGCATAGCGGCCCGCCGTGAGCCCGTCGATCCGGTATTTCCCCTGCGCATTCGTGGACGCGAAGAAGTCCGCGCTATCGGGCTGGCCGGACGGCGTCGCGTCTACGCAGATGCCCTTGAGCGGCTGACCGTGGCTGTTCCTGAACCTGACCGTGCCGGTAATCGTCCCGCCAAGCGCCAGCCTCGCGTCGACATGGGTCCTGACCGTGCCGATGCCGGTCTTGATCAGCCCCCGCTTGGTGGGCTTCGCCGTGCCCGGCCACCACTGCGGCAGGTACCCGATGTTGCCGCGACCGCAGTCCGGGAAGAAGCCGACGTTGTATTGCCCGGGATCCAGCCCCTGGACCTTGTACCGGCCATCGCGCGGCGTAGTGAGCTGCTGGACGAAGGAGCCCTTGGCCGACGCGACGACGACGCAGACTCTGCCCAGTCCGCGGCCGGCCTGCCCGGTGACGGTGCCTGCGATCACTCCGCCTGGCTGCATGACTCCGCCGACGCCCCTGGTGATCTTGCCCGCCTTCACCACGACCGGATCGGCCGCCGACGAACGCAGGTGGTTGCGGTACCACTCCGGCGCCCAGTTAGCGGAGGCAACCAGGAACGGGGCAGCACAGGCCGCGCTGAAATCGACGGTGTAGGTGCCTGGCGGCAATGATTTCCCCAGCCGATACCGGCCGTCAGCCCCGACCGCGCCGCCGATAGAGCCCCCGCGGAAATTGATGAAGAAGCACAGCCCTTTGACGGGTCGTCCGTGCGGGCCGAGCACCCGGCCCGCGACGCCGCCGAACCTCTGGCCGGAGAAACGGTGCCGCAACTGCGCCGCGGTGAACCTCCTAGTGACTGGCCGGGCCGGCCCGGCAGCAACCAGGCCGGCCCTGGCCGAGCGCAACGTGACGCGCCCGAGCACGGATACGTGACCACCGGTCACGAATCCGCTCGTCGCGGCAACCGGCGCGATCAGCAGGCCGGGGCCGCGCGCCGCGGCCCGCGAACCGTCAGCCTGGCCCGACTGGGTGAGACACTGCCGGTACCGAAGCAGGTACCGGCCGGTAGACAGGCCCGTGATCATGAACAACCCGGCAGCGGACGTCACGACCGTGCGACTGCCCGCGCTCGGCCCCGGCGCTGTAGCAAGAGACGCCGATGTCGCAGTGACGCAGACGCCAGCCATCGCCTGGCCGTGGCTGTTGACGACGGTGCCGGTCAAGGTACCCGGCCGCGCCGCGGTCATCGAGATCGCCGGAACCGACGCCGGTGAAGTGCCAGGCGCGTCCGCCGCGATGGCAGCCGAAGCTGTAAGGACCGAAGCCGCAGCCGACCCAGCAGCAAGTACGGCGATGACGCGAAAAGCCAGAATCCGAAGTATCACAATCAGAAGGTAGTGCTCCCGCCCCTAGCGCGGCATCGTGGTTTTCACTGATTAATAGCGACGCTCGGTGTCCAGCGCGCCAGCCTTGGGGGTGATCGGGGGCACCTCCCCCCAATTCCTGCCGTTCCCGAGCGGTTGTCATGCTCGCGGGCGCCGATTCCGCACGTCAAGCAGCACCTAACAGCGATCGGCAGGCCGGACACGCGTTCAGTGTCACTTGACTGGTTCCGCGCCAGTCCGGTTCACTAAGCGCATGCGGCCAGACAGGGTGATCTGACGTGGCGATCCACACTTTCGGCCAGGCGGCCGTTGACTGGGAAAGCCGGATAGACCTCAATCGACTTCGCGACGACCGGCTGGCACGGCTCAGGGCCGCGCTCGAAGAGTCCGAGCTGGGAGCGCTGCTGGCGTTCGACTTCTCGAACATCCGGTACATGACGGCGACCCACATCGGCACCTGGGCGATGGACAAGCTGATCAGGTTCGCCGTGCTGCCGCGCGGCGGTGAGCCGGTCATCTGGGACTTCGGTTCCGCTGCCCGGCACCACCAGATCTACAACCCGTGGCTTGACCACTCAGAAGGCCCGCCGACCCCGCAGGGCGCGGCCAGCACCGGCGCCCGGGCCGGGATCTCGACCCTGCGCGGCGCGTTCAATCCGGACGCCGGGATAGCGGCCGACGTCGCCAAGAAGGTAGCCACCGTCCTGCGCGAACACGGCCTGGCCGACGCGCCGGTCGGCATCGACGTGGTCGAGATGCCGGTACTCGCCGCGCTCCGCGCCGAGGGCCTGGAGACCGTCGACGGCCAGCAGGTTTTCCTGAAGGCCAGGGCGATCAAGACCAAGGACGAGATCGGGCTGCTGAGCCAGGCGTGCTCGATGGTCGATGCCGCCTACGACGACCTCTACCAGTTCCTGCGGCCCGGCGTCCGCGAGAACGAGTGCGTGGGCTTGGTCGCGAAGAAGCTCTATGATCTCGGCAGCGAGTACGTCGAGGGCGTGAACGCCATCTCCGGCGAACGCTGCTCGCCCCACCCGCACGTCTACAGCGACCGCCTGATCCGCCCCGGCGACCCGGCGTTCTTCGACATCCTGCACAGCCACCTGGGCTATCGAACCTGCTATTACCGCACGTTCGCCGTCGGGAGCGCGTCAGTTGCGCAGCGCGACGCCTACACCCGCTGCCGCGAGTTCATCGATCATGCGATCTCGCTGGTCAAGCCGGGCGCGACCACGGCCGACATCGTCTCGGTCTGGCCCAAGGCGACCGAGTTCGGCTTCCCAGACGAGATGGCCGCGTTCGCGCTCCAGTACGGCCACGGCGTGGGCATGTCGATCTGGGAGAAGCCGATCTTCAGCCGCCTGGTCTCGCTCGACCACCCCGAGGTGCTCCACGAGGGCATGGTGTTCGCGCTCGAGACCTTCTGGCCCGCCAGCGACGGCTGGTCGGCCGCGCGGATCGAGGAAGAGGTCGTGGTCACCGCCGACGGCTGCGAGGTCATCACGAAGTTCCCGGCCGAGGAACTCCTGGTCGCGGGCCGCAAATACTGGACCGTCGGGGGCGAGCTCAGCACGCTACGTGAATCTCAGTCGCATCTGAACACTCCCGCGGGCCAGGGCAAGTCAAGCTAGAAACTCAAGGCATCAGCCGATGCCCAAGAGCTTCATTTAGCAGAAAGATTTGCGCATGACAGGTCGCCATCTCGTCATCCACGCCGCCCAGGCTGACTATCAAGCCCCGTCCGGCTGGGCCGCCGGCGCCGAAGGTTACACGCGCTGGAGCGCGGTCGGCGAGGCGACCGGGGCGCCTCATACCTCGTTCGGGATCTGCGCACTCGACCCGGGCGGTGAGGTGCCCGCGCACGTGCACTCGTTCGAGGAGTCGTTCTGCATCCTCGACGGCACCGGCGTGATCACGATGCCGGACGGTGCGCATCAGGTCGGCCCAGGGGACTACGGCTTGATTCCGCTGGGAACACCGCACGCCTGGCGGAACTTCGGCAGCGCCCGGGTGCGCTGGGCCGAGATGGCCGGCCCCGCGCCGAGGTCCAAGTATTCCGGCGACACGTTCCTGGTCGCGCTGCCCTCGGCCGTCCCGGCCCCGGTCGATGTCCGCGACCCGCGCAACCGGCTGTTCGGCAACATCACCGCCGACCAGATGGACCCGCGCAAGCAGGGCCAGAACCTGCTGGCGGTCTCGGCCAGCATGCGCACCGCGCTGCTGGTGTACAGCGGGATCGCGGTCAAGATGATGGTCGACTCTGACCTGGGCGCGAACCTGACCACGATGTTCATGGTGCAGTACGACCCCGACGGCAAGGCGGGGCCTCATGATCACCCGTTCGAGGAGACGTACCTGATCGTCGAGGGCGCGACGAACGCGGAGTTCGACGGGGAGCGGTACCGGCTTGAGGTCGGCGACATCGCGTGGGCCGGAGTCGGCTGCGTGCATGGCTTCACCAACGCCGGACCGGGTCCAGTGCGCTGGCTGGAGACCCAGTCGCCGCAGCCGCCGGCCCGGCATTCGTACCGGTTCGCCCGCGACTGGGAGTACCTGGGCGACGTGCTCGTCCAGAAGGGACAGAACTATGGTTGAACACACCGTGGCTAAGACGCTGCTCGTGATCGGCGGTACCTCGGGGATTGGCAGGGAGATCGCCGCGCGGGCGGCCGCTCGCGGCGAGACGGTCGTGATCTCGGGCCGGGACGCGGACCGGGCCGGCGAGGTGGCGAAGGAACTCGGTGCGGGAGTTACCGGGATCGCGCTCGACATCGGCAAGCCGCACGAGATCGCCGGGAAGCTGGCGGACGTCGGCAGCGTCGACCACCTGGTGCTGGCCGCGATCGAGCGGGACCAGAACACGGTCGCCGACTACGACGTGGGCCGTGCGATCTACCTGAGCACGCTCAAGCTGGTCGGCTACATCGAGACGATTCACGCTCTCTTGCCGAAGCTGACACCGAACGCGTCGATCGTGCTGTTCGGCGGCCTGGCCAAGGACCGGCCGTACCCGGGATCGACGACCGTGTCCACGATCAACGGCGGCGTGAGCGGCATGCTGCGGACGCTGGCGGTCGAACTGGCCCCGGTCAGGGTCAACGCGATTCATCCGGGCATCGTCGGCGACAGCCCGTTCTGGGCCGCCAAGCCAGACCACGTGCTCGACGGCTACAAGGCCAGGACCCCGGGCGGTGATCTCGCGACCATGGCTGACGTCGCCGATGCGGCTGAGTTCCTGCTGCGCAATAACTCGGTCAACGGAGTGGATTTGAACGTCGACGGCGGCTGGATCCATACCTAGGATGCGCCAATGAGCGATCACTTGAACTTGGCCGAAGGCGCGGGGGCTGAAGGTCGTCCCCCTGCGAGCGGCACTGTTGCCGTCATAGGGACCGGGCGGATGGGCGCCGCCATGGCCGCGAAACTGCGTGAAGCCGGCACTGACGTCGTCTTGTTTAACCGGACAGCCGACAAGGCGCATCGGCTCGCGGCCGAGACTGGCGCCCGGGTCGCGGCGACCGCCGCCGAAGCCGCCGCTTCCGCGCCGGTCGTGCTGGTCTCGCTGGCCGATGACCGGGCCGTGGCGGAGACTTACCGGGGACCGGACGGGATCGCCGCCGGGGCCAGGGCAGCCGCGGTGGTCGCTGACACCAGCACGGTCGATCCGCGTACCGTCGCCGAGATGAGCCGCTTGCTGGCTGGATCCGGCGCCAGGCTGCTCGACTCGCCGGTGTCCGGCAGCGTGCCCAGCGTGCTCTCCGGGACGCTGGTCGTGCTGGCTGGCGGGGACGCGGCCGATCTTGAGATCGCCCGGCCCGTGTTCGACGTGTTCGCCAGGCAGGTCTTTCACGTCGGGCCGTCAGGCTCGGGCGCGGTCATGAAATTGGCGGTGAACACCCTGGTGCACGCGCTCAACCAGGCTCTGTCGGAGTCGCTGGTGCTAGCCGAGAAGGCCGGGATCGACCGGTCGACCGCCTACGACGTGATCACCGCGAGCGCGGCCGGGGCGCCGTTCGTGCAGTACAAGCGGGCTGCGTTCGAGCGGCCGGAGGAGACCCCGGTCGCGTTCACGCTGGCCCTGGTGGCTAAGGACCTGGGATTGGCGCTGGACTTGGCTGAGCGGTCAGGAGTCGAGCTGCCGCAGGCTACGACCAACAGCCACACCGCCAGGACCGCCATCGCGGCCGGTCTCGGCCAGCGCGACATGTCGGCCCTGGCCGAACTATTCCGAAACGGCGCCGTATCGTAACTTCGACCGACGCTGTCTGACCGCTTTTCGCCGCCGCGTTAAGCAGCTATGTACGATTGCGGTCGGGAGGTCATCCAGCCAGTGCCGACGCGGTCAGAGCCGCCCATCGGGCAGCGGATCAGGGAAGAGCGACTCCAGCGCGGCTACAACCTGCGGATGCTGGCCCGCGCGGTCAACGTCTCCGCTAGCCACATCTCCCAGATCGAGAACGGCAAGTGCAGGCCGTCGGTGAGCACGCTGTACGCGATCACCTCGGTCCTGGGCGTGTCGATCGATGATCTCTTCGAGGGAGCGACGAAGCCTGTCGGCGGCGGGCCGACCGACCCCGTCGACACCGACCTGGCCGAGCTTGATCCAAGCCCGGCGCAAAGCTTTCCTCCTGAAAATTCAGTTGATTTTCCAGGTCTGGATGCCGATCCGGTCCAAGCCGCCGGCAGCCCGAGCCCGGTGCCGGCGGCGCTGGTCGCGCTCGCCTCCGAGCATGCACGGCGGATGGGGCCGATCGTGGGGCCGTCAGAGCGCGAGGTGCTTGAGCTCGACTCCGGCGTGAAGTGGGACCGGCTCGGTCACGTACCCGGGCTGCACGTAGATTTCCTGCTGATCACGTACGCGCCGGGCGGGAGTTCGTCGAGCACGGCCCAGCTCATGCGTCACCCAGGGACCGAGTACGGCTACCTGATCTCGGGGGAGCTGACGGTCACGCTCGGCTTCAGCGAGCACAAGATCGTGGCCGGGGACGCGATCTGCTTCTCCTCGGCGACGCCGCACCGGTACCGCAACGACGGAGCCGAGCCGGCCGTGGGTGTCTGGTTCCAGACTGCCCCTGATTCGGTGACCAGCAGTGTCGGCGAAAGTGACACAGAACAGTAATTCAGTGTCCCTTTACGGAATCTGACTGCCTGCCTAAACTGCTGACCACATTCACCGCACTGGAGGTAGTCCGTTGAGTGATGCACAGCTGACCGCCGAGGACCTGGCCTCCGGACGCCCGATCGTGCTGCGGAACGGGACCGTCCTGACGATGGACGACTCGCATCGAGTGCTGGCCGGCGCCGACGTGCTGATCACCCGGCAGCACATCACGGCGGTCGGGCCGCAGCTGGAAGTGCCCGAGGGGACGCTGGAGATCGACGCGACCGGTGGCATCGTGATGCCGGGCATGATCGACACCCACCGTCACATGTGGCAGACCGCGATGCGCGGCTACGGCGCCGACTGGACGCTGACGCAGTACTTCGTCTGGTACTACCTGCAGTCCGGCAAGAGGTTCCGGCCTCAGGACGTATATGCAGGCAACTTGCTCTCCGCCCTCGAGGCGATCGACGCGGGCGTGACGACGACCGTCGACTGGTCGCACGGGCTGCAGACAACCGAGCACGCGGACGCGGCGGTCGACGCGCTGACCGAGGTGCCTGGGCGGTTCGTGCTCGCGTACGGCAACATCCAGCAAGGGCCGTGGGAATGGTCGGCCACGCCGGAGTTCCGCGACTTCGTCAGCCGCCGGTTCACCGCCGGCGACGACATGCTCGGGCTCCAGCTGGCTTTTGACATTCCCGGAAACGAGGAGTTCCCTGAGAAGGCGGCGTTCGAAGTCGCGCGGGAACTGGGCATACCGGTCACGACCCACGCCGGGGTCTACGGCGCGACCAACGACAACGGCATCAGGCTCATGCACGAGCACGGGTTCATGACCCCGCAGACGGTCTACGTGCACGCGGCGACGCTGAGCGACGACTCCTACCACCGGATCGCCGCGAGCGGCGGCTCGGCGTCGGTGTCGACCGAGAGCGAGCAGAGCGCCGGCCAGGGCTACCCGCCCACCTGGCGGCTGCGCGAGCACGGCATACCGGTGTCGCTGTCGATGGACACCAGCGTGTGGTGGAGCGGCGACCTGTTCTCCGCGATGCGGACGACGCTCGGCGCCGACCGGGCCCGCGACCACCTGGACGCGCACAGTCGAGCCGACACGGTGACCAACCACCACCTGCGGGCCGAGCACGTAGTGGACTGGGCCACTCGCGGCGGGGCCAGGGCGCTGGGGCTCGATTCGGTGGTGGGCAGCCTCGAGCCCGGCAAGAAGGCCGACGTGGTGCTGATCAAGAACGACGACTCGCCGGTGATGTTCCCGGTGCTGAACGTGTACGGGCACGTGGCGTTCCAGGCTCAGCGGGGCGATGTGCATACGGTCCTGGTCAACGGCAAGGTCGTCAAGCACGCGAACAAGCTGGTCGGCGCTGACCTGGAGAAGGCCCGGCGGGCCATCGGCGAGACGACTGAGTACCTGATCGGCGAGATCGGCGAGGACGCCTGGACCGAGGGCATGCACCCGGAGATCCCCGAGGCCCGGGTGAAGAGCAACCCGTACACCTATACCTATGCCGACGGCGAGGCTGATGAGCCGGGCGAGTCCGACTAGTCTGACGGCTTGTGAGTGAGATTTCATGGCGCGCTGACGAGCGGCTGATCCGGGCTAGGGAATGGACTGAACAGGCGACCTTCGGCGGTGATGACAGTCGGCTGGCGGAGGCCGAACGCGAGCTAGACGCGGTCGCAGCCGATGTGGCACTGGCTCAGGGCCGGATTCTGCACGCCCGGTATCTCCAGCGGCGGTTCGCCGGGGAGCCAGGCCTGGCTGGTGATCCGCGCGAGCTTGAGCTGTTCGAAGAGGCGTTGCGGCTGTCCGAGCGAGCCGGCGACGGGCGCGGGCAAGGTGAGGCGCTGTTCCTGATCGGGTGCTTCCACCAGGTCGTGCTGGACGACGGCGATACGGCGGTGCCGTTCTTCGAGCGGTCGATCCAGGCTTCGACGGCGGTTGGCGATCAGGTGAACGTGTCTTACTCCCAGCGGCACCTGGGGTTCGCCGACCTGGAGGCCGGGCGGCTGGACGCGGCCTGGGACTGGTTCGAGCGTTCGACCAAGCTGCGGCGGGAGGCCGGGTTCTTGCCGGGGGTCGCGGCGAATCTGGTCGGCCTGGCCGAGATCGCGGCCGCTAAGGGGGAGCGGGACGAGGCGCTGCGGCTGCTGGACGAAGCGATCGAGATCGGCACCGGATGCGGGGCAGCCAGGATCGTGGGGCTGGCCGAGCGGACCAAGGCTGAACTAGGCGCGGGTTAGCCGGCGCTAGCTGCTGGGCGCCGGTTGGCCAGGCTGACCTGGCCTGGCCTGGCTGGTCTGGTTTGGCTGGTTTGGCTGGGGGTTGTTTTAGCGGGGACCGGGCGGGTCTGGGTCGGGGCGGCGGCCGAGTTTGGACGGAGTGCTGCCGTCGGCGATCGGGATCGTGTCGAACCAGCCGCAGCGCCTCGTCCCGCTCCCCCTTAGCGGCCGCGATCTCGGCCAGGCCGACCAGATTCGCCGCGACCCCCGGCAAGAACCCGGCCTCCCG
>DASYAT010000318.1:0-36135 GCA_036501205.1 Streptosporangiaceae bacterium
CGGCCCTGCCTCCCCGGTTTTGAGGTGGTTCAGGCGTAGGGTCGGGAGCCTGGGTCCCGGTCTGACCTCCTATTCGGCTGACGCCAGCTTAGGGCTGTCCTGATATCGATTTGTCGGCCGGGGTTCCAGGTTTCCGGCACCTGCCGGCGTGCCGGTCTGACCGGTTCCGGTCGACGGCAGTCCGCTATTCTGCGATTTCCCTGGTCAGGGCCTGGTAGCAGGCGCGGCCAGGCCCGGACGGCGCGGACTGCGGGCGCAGGAGATCTCGCGGGGCCGGACGGGCTGCCCGGCGCGGCGTCCCTTCCGCGCCGGGATTGCGGCGAGGGCGGCGACGCGGGCGACGCCGCGGGTCATCTCGGTCGCGGCGGCCCAGGCCGCGAGTTCCTGCCGGACCAGGGCCGGGGATCCGGAGCGGAGCATCGGCCCGGTGCCCGGGCCGGCGCCGTCAAGGCTGGCTTTCGCCTCGCGGAGCGCGGTCTCCGATCCGTTCCACCGCCACATATAGAGCCCGGCGAGTTGCGCCGCCGGGTACTCCGCGATGTCGGTGAGGTCGGTGACGAGGCAGAACATCTCCGGAACCTGCTGGCCTTCCACCGTGACGTCGTACTCGATCACGCGGACCCGGACCGTGAGGCCGTCGCCGGACAGGTACGCCAGGTAGGAGCCGTCGGCCAGGATCGGGGAGACGCGTTCAGCGGGATGTCGCTTTTCAGCCGGATCAGCACGTGGGTGCGGGCGATCAGCCGGGCCACGCCGGGGAAGTTCCGGTCAGCGATCCGCAGCCGGTCCTTCGCGAACAGGTGCGGGTACTGTTCCATGGCCTCGTCCAGCAGCCGCTGCTCGCCGGCGGCCTTGCCTTTCCCGCCGCCGGATGGCCCGTGCGTCATCCCGAGCAGGCCCCGGGTGGAGACGTCGTTCAAGGGAAGCGCCCTGAGCTGCGGGAACGGAGACGAGTCGTCGCCGGTGCCGACTGAGCCGAACGCTTCCCGGTTCGCGGGCGTCTCCGGGACCCGGATCAGCGTCCCGTCCAGCGAGCACACCCTCAGCCGGCCGGCGGCGGCCTCCCGCCAGCCCCTGGCCTCGTGCTCCCGCCGGGACGCCTCCAGCACGACGGACTGCAGTTCCCCCAGCGGGCCCGCGCAAAGCTTTATGCCAAAAAATTAGTCGCCGTCTGGCTTGGTGTGGATGAGCTTCTTGTTGACGAACTCGTCAATGCCAAGCGGCCCGAGTTCGCGGCCGACACCAGAGCGCTTCGTGCCGCCGAACGGCAGTTCGGGGCCGCCGCCCTCGGGACGGTTGATCCAGACCATGCCCACGTCCAGCCGGTCGGCCACGTCCATGGCCAGGGCCTCGTCGCTGGAGAAGACCGCGCCGCCGAGCCCGAACGAGCTGCTGTTGGCCAAGTCGACGGCCTCGTCGGCGCTGGCCACCCTGTAGACGACGGCGGCGGGCCCGAACAACTCCTCGTGATAGGCCCGCATCTGCGGCGTCACGCCGGACAGCACGGTGGCTTCCACGAACGCACCGGGTCCGTCGACCCGGTGCCCGCCCAGGTGCACCGTCGCGCCCTTGCCGACCGCGTCGTCGATCTGGCCCATCAGGTTCACGGCGGCCTGCTCCGATGACAGCGGCCCGAAGGCTGTGGCCGGATCGGTCGGATCACCGGTCGTGTAGCCGGACATCGCGGCGGTGAACTCGGACATGAAGTCGTCGTACACGTCCTGCGTGACGATCATGCGCTTGGAGGCGTTGCACGCCTGGCCGGCGTTCGACATCCGGGCGGCGGCCGCCATCTTGGCCACGCCCGGCAGGTCGGCTCCGTCGAGCACGATGAACGGATCGGATCCGCCGAGCTCCAGCACGACCTTCTTCAGGTGCTGGCCGGCGATCGCGGCTACCGCCGAGCCGGCTCGCTCGCTGCCGGTCACCGAGACCCCTGCGATCCGGGGGTCCGCGATCATCTCGGCGACCTGCTCGTTGCTGGCGAACACGTTGATGTACGCGTCCGCCGGAAGTCCCGCGTCCAGGAAGATCTGCTCCATGGCCGACGCCGATTCCGGGCACTGCGGAGCGTGCTTGAGCACGATCGTGTTGCCGATCATGAGGTTGGGGGCCGCGAATCGAGCGACCTGGTAGTACGGGTAGTTCCACGGCATGATGCCGAGCAGCGCGCCGATCGGCGACTTGCGGACGACGGCCGTGCCCGGGGTGTTGGACTTCAGCGGCTCGTCCTTGAGCAGGTCGGCGCCGTTCTCGGCGTAGTACTTGTAGATGGCGGCGACGAACTTGAGCTCGCCCCTCGCCTCGCGCGTGGGCTTGCCCATCTCCCTGGTGATGATCGAGGCCAGCTCGGCGGACCGCTCCTTGTAAAGCTCAGCCACCTTGCGCAAGATGTCGGCACGCTCGGACATGACCGTCTTCCGCCACGCCTTGGAGCCGCGCCCGGCCCGGTCCAGGATCTCGCCGATTTCCGCGTCGGTAGCGGTCGGGTATTCCTTCTCCAGCTGGCCGGTGGCCGGGTTCACAACCTGGTACTTCATCGTCTCTGGTTCTCCCTCGCGCGCGGCTAAGGTGGTCGTATCAATGAGCCTACAGGGGGCTATTAACCATGCGACTGACGGTGATGTCCCACCTGACGCTTGACGGGGTCATGCAGAGTGACCGGTCGGCCCGCTCGATCATGGCCGCCGGCCTGGGAACGCCTGCATTCGCCAGTGACATCTGGGCGGCAGACGGCGGCGGGCCGGTCGGTGCCGGATGAATCTGGGTTAAACGGGGTAGTGCTAGCGATCGTGAGCTTGACGCTGGCGGCTGGTGAGCCTGAAGCTGGGCCGTGGCGAGTGGAGCGGCTGAGCGCGGTCGCCGCATCCCTGATGCGGCTCGGTCGGCGGCGGAACGCTGGTCCTGGGCCAGCGGTCTTGGCTGTAGACGGGCGTAGCTCAAGCGGGAAAACGAGCTTGGCGTCCCGACTCAAGGAAGCTATGCCCGACGCCGCTGTCGTTCATACCGATGACATCGCGTGGTGGCATTCGCGGTTTGGCTGGGCGGACCTGCTGATCGACGGTGTCCTGGTCCCCTCGCGGGCCGGTCTGCCGGTCAGCTTCCGCCCGCCCGCCTGGCAGGCCCGCCAGCGCGAGGGCGCGATCGAGGTACCTGCGGGTTGCCAGCTGCTCATCGTCGAGGGGGTCGGTGTGGCCCGGCGGGAGAGCGCGGCCCTGACCGACGTCGCGCTGTGGGTGCAGTCGGACGAGCGGGAGACCGAGCGGCGCAACCTGGCCAGGGTCGGGCGGCCTGGTGATTCGCCGACGGTCCAGCATCTGCGCGACTGGATGGCCGAGGAGGTGCCGTTCCTCGCCGATCAGCGGTCCTGGGAGCGTTCTGACCTCATCATCTGCGGTACTCCCGAGATCCCGCACGACTCCGGCACCGAACTGGTCACCGGAGGGCTGCGGTCAGTCTGAGATGAACAATCCGGCTGAGATTGACCGGCCCGCACGACGTTTCGGCAGATAGTCGGCGGCTAGGCCGGCGCCGCTCCGGCCGCCCAGGACGCCGGTGAGCGGGCCCAGGACCATCATGAAGACGAAGAACAAGACGAAGAACGTCGATGCCATGCCGCCGACCGCGCCGGCGGTGATGCCGGCGAACATGCCCTGGCGAATCTGGGCGGCCCGCAGGTCTTCCTCGCTGCCGGTTTCTCTCATCATCCAGGCCGCGCCGGCGCCCGCGCTCATGGTGCAAATCAGCGCGGCCAGCAGGCTGATCGAGATGATCAGCAGGGGAACTTCAGGGAAGTTCTGCATCGCACGACCGATCAGGCCATCGGCCAGGCCCCCGATTATCCCGGCGGCTAGTGTCGCTGGCCGTACTGGTGACCGCCGGGCGGTCGCGGCCATGATCAGCATGAGGTAGGCAACCGGGAGCAGTTGCAACGGGATCAGCACCAGTGCGGTGACAACTCCGCAGGCCGCGACGCACCACGGTGCTTCCCGACCGGCCTGGCGCCACCTGGCCCTGATGATCAACGGCACGACCACAGCGGCGGCTAGCGCGACTAGCCCGCAGAATTCCTCGGCCGGGTTGAACGTGCCGTTGCCGATGAAGCTGACCGCGGTGTGCGTGTCCCGGTGCACGATCAGCAAGCCCAGGCCGCAGATCGCCGCGCAGCCCGCGATCCGCGTGAATCTGGTCACGACGCTCGGGCCGACCGGGCCGAACAGGCCGCGCCCCCTGGCCAGCCAGGGCAAGCCGATCAGTGTCGTCAGCAGGACCAGGACCCGGACGCGGTCGGTCAGCGCCTCAATGTCAGAGGCAGGCGCGGCCAGCAAGCTCATCCAGGCTGCCCACGCTCCCATCGCCACGATCGCGCCGACTCCGAGCCAGTAACCGATCTTGCGCGCCATGTGGGCCTCCTTCACCGCGAGCCATAGCCCGCCCGCAATCCAGCTCAGCCGCTGGCGCCCGGCTGGCACCTGACCGGCCTCGGCTCGCACGGCCTCAACCCACTGCCGGCGGTTCGACGGCAGCAATCGCGCCGCACCGTCAAGCAGCCAGGTCAACCACCCCGCCAGCCGGTCCATCACGAACTCCCGCGGGCAAGTCGCGGAGCCGGGGCCGGAGCGGCCGTCCGGCTCTTCGCAGCCGCTGCGGCCAGCGCCTGGCTGGCTACCGCCACGCCGTCGCTGGTGAGCCGGTACAGGTGCCGACGCGGTCGTCCGGCCGGCTGCTCGTCTTCCCAGCGGGCCTCAACCAGGTTCCGGTCGGCCAGCCGGACCAGAATCGGGTACAAGGTGCCCGATTTGAGGCCCGTCTCCTTGGCCAGGTCGTAGCCATGCCGCCAGGTGGACGGCTCGGTGGTCAGCGCTGAAAGCACCTCGAGGGTCTGAGCTGTCAAGCGCACGGACTGGGGCATGCGACGAACTCTATCTAGGTAGAGTTCGTCGCGCCAGCGCTAGTTCTAAATGTTGCCTGGAGCGCGTCGCCCGGCCGCACTCCGTTATTGGCCTGGGAAGATCGAGTACTCAGCGGCCAGGGAGACGGGAATGTCTGCCGAAGGCGCAGAATCCGGGCGCCGCTGACTTTCCTGGGGGGCTCATGACGGCAACTGCCGTGTCAGGACGATCGCGCGGCCTGATCCTGGCCGGCATGATCTTCGCGGTCGCGATGACGTTCATCGACCAGACGATCGTGTCGATCGCCGTGCCCGAGATCCAGAAGGAACTGGGCCTGAGCACGACCGGCGTCCAGTGGGCGGTCAACGCCTACCTGCTTTCGCTGGCGGCACTGTTCGCCTTCGGCGGCCGCCTGGCCGATACGGTCGGTCACCGGAAGATGGTTACCCTCGGCGTGGTCGTGTTCGCCGGCGCGTCGGCGCTGTGCGGGCTCACCCCCAAGGGGAGCCTGGCCGAAGCGTGGCTCGTCACCTTCCGCGTCGTCCAGGGCGCGGGCGGAGCGATCATGGTCCCAGCCGCGCTGGCGATCGTGGTCCAGACCTTCGCGCTGCGGGAACGGGGCCGGGCGCTGGCCCTGTTCTTCGGCATCGCCGGCGGCCTGACCGCGATCGGCCCGGTCCTGGGCGGCTACCTGACCCAGTGGACCTGGCGAGCGATCTTCTGGGTCAACATCCCCGTCGCGCTGATCGCCCTGGTCCTGATCTTCATCGCCAAGCCAGTAACCGAGCACAAGCCGGCCCGGATGGACTACCGGGGCCTGGTGCTGATCGCGTCCGGCATCGCGCTGAGTGTCTTCGGCTTCCAGCAGTCCACGATCTGGGGCTGGAGCAACCCGGCGATCGGGCTGTGCATCGCCGCCGGGCTCGCGCTGCTGGTCGTGTTCTACTACGTCGAGGTGCGCACGCCCGAGCCGCTGATGGCCGTCAGCATCTTCCGGATCCGGCCGTTCCTCGTCGAGAACCTGGTGCTCGGCATCTCGAACCTGGTGTTCATCCCGATCTTCTTCTTCGGCAGCGAGTACGCCCAGATCTCGCTGGCCAAGTCTTCTTCGCAGGCCGGCATCATCTTGCTGTTCTTCTTCATCGGCTTCGTGATCGCCTCCCAGCTGGGCGGCCGGCTGCTGGACCGGGGCGGGGCCAAGCGCCCGGTCGTGTTCGGCTGCGTGCTGGCCGCGGTCGGGTTCTACCTGTGGGGCGGCGACGTGACCAGCCTCAGCTTCAGCGCCCAGCAGTGGGACATCATCCTGGCCGGGGCCGGGGTCGGCTTCATGCTCGGTCCGGCCAGCACGGACGCCGTCAACCGGGCCGGTCGCCTGTCCTACGGCGAAGCGACCGGTATCACCCAGACGGTCAGGAACTACGCGGCCAGCCTCGGCATCGCGGTGCTCGGCACGGTCCTGGTCACCGTCCTGCGCAGTCAGCTGGCCACGTCGCTGACCGCTCAGGGCGTCCCAAGCAAGCTGGTGCCCGCCGAGGCAGCCAGACTGTCGCAGCTCACGGGCGGGTCGGGTGGGTCGGGTCAAGGCAGCGTCGGGTCGATTCCGCACTTCTTCCGGCTGGACTTCGCGCACGCGACGCAGACCGTGCTCTACATCATGGCCGCCGTCATGGCGGTGGCCGCGATCGTCGGCTTCGTCGGACTGCAGCGAGGGGTACAGCAAGACCAGCCGGCCGTGAGCGAGGCCGAGGAGACGACCGCTCCTAAGGCCTGAGTCACGTTCGAGATTCGGCGGGTGTCAGAGGAGGTGAGACCCGACGAGGAGAGAATGGGACCGATGGCCGACAGCGACGTGCTGGCAGTGGCGTTCGAGGAGCACCGTGATCACCTGCGGGCGGTGGCGTACCGCCTGCTGGGCTCGGTCACCGACGCCGAGGACGCGGTCCAGGACACCTGGCTGCGGCTGACTGGTGCCGACGCCGACCAGGTCGACAACCTCGGTGCCTGGCTGACGACGGTGATCGCCCGGGTTTCGCTGAACATGCTCCGCGCGCGCCGGAACCGGCATGAACAGTCGGTCGGCGGTTACTGGCCGACGGACATCGAACTGGCGGCCAGCGATCCCGGCTCGAGTGCCCCTGCGATCGCCGGCGATCCGCAAGACGAGGCCGTGCTCGCCGACTCGGTCGGCCTGGCCCTGCTGGTCGTGCTTGACACGCTGTCGCCCGCTGAACGGCTCGCGTTCGTGCTGCACGACCTGTTCGCGATGCCCTTCACCGAGGTCGCGGCCGTACTTGGCCGGTCGGCCGAGGCGAGTCGGCAACTCGCCAGCCGGGCCCGCCGCCGGGTCCGCGGCGGGGCCAGCGAGGATCGCGCCGCCGATCTGGCTCGTCAGCGCGAGGTAGCCAGCGCGTTCATTACCGCCGCTCGCGGCGGTGACCTGGCGTCCCTGATCGCACTGCTGGACGCTGACGTTACGCTCACTGCCGACGCGGCCGCGGGTCCTTCGGGACGGCCTGCGGTCCTGAACGGCGCCGACGCCGTCGCCCACGGTGCGATCCTGGCGTCCAGCCGGGCGCAGGCGTCGCGGCTGGCGCTGGTCGACGCGAACATCGGCATCGTCCACGCCCCGGACGGCCAGGTTCAGGTCGTGCTGGTGTTCACGGTCGGCTCCGATCGCCGGATCACCGCCATCGATGTCGTCGCCGACCCGGATCGGCTCCGGCAACTCCGGCTGGCCGTACTCCCCGAATAGTGAACCGCCGGCATCCGTCGCGGGCTAACCGGGCGGGGTCGTTGGCTTGGCCAGGAAGATCGCGTGGTCGGTGCTGCACGGCAGGCGCTGCCAGCCGAGCCTGGCGTAGAAGCCGAGCGCGGCCGTGTTCGCCGGGCGAACGGTCAGGTGGCAGGAGGCCACGCCGGCCGCTGCCACCGAGGCGAGAAAGGTACTCATCATTGCCCGGCCGAAGCCTCCGCCCTGGTAGTCGGGCAGCAGGTTGATGTGCAGGTGGGCCGGATAGGGCGCCAGTCCGTCGATCAGCATGAACTCCGGATTGAACATGTCGGCGAGTTTGCGCTCCTCGTCGGTGGCCGGCGGGCCGTCCGGCGGCTGGTAGCGCTGGCGCATGAGCGGCAGCCAGCGGTCCCGGTAGGCGGCGACGTAGCCGATGGTGCTCGCGGTGCCGATCACGTAGCCGACCGGGCGGCCGCCGCTATCGAGCACATACGCGTGCTCGGGCTCGAGGTGCAGGTATGGGCCGGCGTAGATGTCGCCGATCAGGTCATCGGTGCTGTACCGGCCGCGGGCGTCCTGGCCGGCCGCGCCCGTGCGGACGGCGACGTCGTAGACGGCGTCGTGGTCCTCGCCTTGATAGGCCCGGATCACCGGTGACTGCAATGTCCCCATAACGGAAACAATGCTAGTCGGCGATAATCAGGCCCATGCAGCCACTCAGGTTTGGTCTGGTCGGTACTGGCTACTGGGCCCGCGTTGCGCACGCGCCGGCCCTCGGCTCGACCGACGGCGTCGAGTTCGCCGCGGTGTGGGGCCGGAACTTCGAGGCCGCCTCCGCGCTGGCCAGCGGCTACGGAGCGACGGCGCATCAGGACTACGCCGAGTTCCTGTCCGCCGTCGACGCGGTCGCGTTCGCGGTTCCGCCGGACGTCCAGGACTCGCTGGCCGTGCGGACGGCGCAGGCCGGCAAGCACCTGCTGGTCGAGAAGCCGATCGCGGTCTCGGTTGCGCGGGCCGACGCGCTAGCTGACGCTGTCGATCGAGCCGGTGTGGCGTCGGCGGTCTACTTCACTTCGCTCTACCAGGCCGACGTGCGGCGCTGGCTAGCCGAGATCGGGACCGCTGGCGACTGGTCGGGCGCCAGCGCGGTCTGGCTGGGTTCGGCGCTGATGCCGGACAGTCCGTTCAACACCCCGTGGCGCCGGGCTAAGGGCGGACTGTGGGATCTCGGTCCGCACCTGGTCGCGTTGCTGTGGAACGCTCTTGGCCCGGTTGAGTCGGTGACCGCCGACGCTGGTGCGGGCGATGTCACGCATCTGGTACTGCATCATCGGGGCGGCCAGAGCAGCGTCCTCACCGTGGCCATGGACGTGCCGGAGTCGAAACAGTTCTTCGAGCTGTACCTGTGGGGACCGCAGGGGCGCTCGGAGGTGCCCCGCGAGGCCGGTGACCCGGTGAACCCGCTGCGGACCGCCCTGACCGAGCTCTCGGCTGGAGTTCGGTCAGGACGGACCGCGCATCAGTGCGATGTGCGGTTCGGCCGGGACGTGGTGGCCGTCCTGGAGCAGGCGGCCGGTCAGCTGGATCGCTGAACCCGGCCGCCCCGGGCTCCTGGGGCTTACGTGATGTGCAGGAGCTTCTTGGCCCTGGCCCAGGTGATGACCACATCGGTTGGAGTGCGCCCGCAGACCCCGGCCATCAGCTCGGTCTCGCTGTCGCCGAAGGCCTTGCCCGTGGTCACGTGACCCGCGCCCAGGGCCAGTTCGCTCTGCTGGCCGCCGCACCTGGCCTTGGTGCTGAACGTGCCGAGGATGTTGTCCCTGTGCCCCCAGCAGCCCGACTTGTTGGTCTTCGTGCAGTCGCCGTTGTCGCTGCCCGGGCCGTCGTCATACATCCAGGCGTAGTTGGAGCCGAGTGCGTTGTCCCAGCCGCCGGCCCAGTTACCGCCCAGGCCGATCCACCGGCCGCCGCCAGGCAGCGTATGCGGCACATTCTGCAGCGGAGGGTCCTCGTCCTTGGCAGCGCCTTCTTGAGCGACTTTGTCCAGCGACCTGGTCAGCACGACCGCCGGGGAGCGGCCGCGGGCCGTGCGCTCGAGGTTCACGGTGACAAAGAGCTGCTCGATCGGCGTCAGTTTGTCATAGGCGGCGACCGAAAACTTCATTCCGCCCATTTTCTCCAGCAGTTTGCGCGCGCGAGTGGTCGCCTTGAGTATCTGTGAATTGCAGCGCTGCCCGTCATTACCGTGCGCGCAAAGTGAGGAGGAGAGAAAAAACGGGCTTGGCCTCAGGCTGCGCGAAGGATTCTTCGGCGGGAGTATGCCCTTATGCGCGGGGGTGGCAGTACTCGCGGTTGCGACAGCGGCGGCAGGCAAGATCAGCGCGGCAGAGGTCACGGTGATCGCGCCCAGACGCACAGCTAGTCGAAGAGCCGACATGCCGTTCCTCCTCATTCTCGGGATATCAGGCGTCGTCAAGGCAGCCTCAGGCTACTTCAGGGGCGGAAGCAAGTCGGCAAGGAAACGACAATTAGGTGTGTTCTGCGCCGGGTGGTGCGTGATTTCCTATGCGCTAGGCGAGGTTACTGACCAGTTCGGGCCGTCTCGGTCGCCCGGCCTGGCTTGACGCCGGCCGCCCGCCAGCGTTGCCAGGACGGGCCGGTAGCCAGGGTTTAATGCCAGTAAATTGATGCCCGTAACCTTTGGATGGAATGATTCGGGAACGCTCGGGCCGGCTAATGCTAAACGGTTTGGTTAACAGCCGTAAGGGCGATTAACTCAGCTAGCCTCGGGGCCAGGAGTTCGCGGGTGGTGAATGCGCGCCAGGCCAACGGGGGCGTTTTGTGACTACAACTATTGACCTGCCGAAGGGCACGGTGCGGCATCGGCGGCGTAGCGCTCACCGGGTTCGCGCTTCCTGGGTGAGCGGTGCCGTGTTCGCGGTCGGCGGCGTCGTGCTCTTTTTCGCTTATCTGCGGCTGGCCCGGCTGATGCCGACGAGATCCGACGGTGCTTCCCAGGCCCTGCAGGCGTGGGCAATGCTGCACGGCAACGTGCTGCTGCACGGCTGGTCGCTGTCCGATGTGTCGTTCTACACCACCGAACTGCCCGAGTACATGCTGATCGAGCTGGTCAAGGGGCTGAGACCAGATGTCGTGCACATCGCCGCGGCGCTGACCTACACCCTGCTCGTGCTGCTGGCCGCACTGCTGGCCAAGGGCACCGCGTCCGGGCGCGCGGGGGCGATCAGGGCGCTGGTGGCGGCCGGCATCATGCTCGCTCCGACGCTGGGGACGCTCAACACGACGTTCGTAGTGCTGTCATACCCAGATCACACCGGCACTCAGGTGCCGCTGCTGGCAGCCTGGCTGCTTATCGATCGGCTCAAGCCGCGCTGGTGGGTCCCAGTGCTGATCACGGCGCTGCTCGCGTGGGTTCAGGTAGCCGACACGATGGCGCTGTACGAGGCCGCGATCCCGCTGGCAGTCGTCTGCGCAGTGCGGCTGCACCGGCGCCGCGGCCCACTGTTTAGGCAAACATCCGAAGTAGGTTCTGCGGACAGACGTCCGCAGAACCTACTTCGCGAGCAGTGGTACGAACTGTCCCTGCTGATCGGCGCGATCGGCTCGGTCGCCATGGCCATCATGACCCTGCGCTTGATCCGGCAGGAGGGCGGCTTCGCGGTCTGGATCCCAGCGGCGGACTTCGCTCGGTCATCAGGCCTGGACGCGCACATGTGGACCAAGATCGAGCAGATCCTGGTGCTCTACGGCGCTGACTTCTTCGGTCGGCCCGTGACTAAGACGATCATGCCGCTGGTGCACCTGGTCGGGGTCGGGCTCGTGATCGGGGCCGTGGTCCTTGCGGTCAGGCGGTTCTTCCGCGACGGTACCAGCCTCACAGTGCAGGTCCTGACTGCCTCGTTCGCGTTCGTGCTGGTCGCGTTCGTGTTCGGGGACAGGCTCGGGTCCTGGGAGGCGGTGGCGCTGCTGCCGCTCGGCGCGGTCCTGGCCGGACGGCTGCTGGCCGACTGGCTGACCAAGGCCAGGCTGATCCCGGCGCTGGCCGTGGTGCTGGCCTGCTACGGAATGTCCCTGGCCTACGACGCGTCTAAGCCGCCGCCGTTCAGCCCGAACCAGCGGGTGGCGAACTGGCTGGGCGCGCACCATCTGCGCTACGGTCTCGCCTCGTACTGGGAGGCCAGCAGCGTCACGCTGGACAGCGGCGATTACGTGCGAGTCAGGCCGGTCCGCACCCAAGGCGGCAAGCTGCTGCTCACCCACTGGAACGCGGCGGCATCCTGGTATGACCCGCGCCTGCACGATGCCAGATTCGTGATTTTCAGGCACTGCGAGGGTTGCTTGTCGCTCGCTGGCCTGCGTCAGGCGTTCGGCCCGCCCGCCTACGTCTACCGGGTGGTGAACTACCAGGTGCTGGTCTGGAACAAGAACTTGCTGCGCGGCCCCTTTATCTCCGGGCCGCCGGTGAGCCGGGACATCTTGGCGGCAGGGGCACCGTCGAGATCGAGAGCGTGCCTTAGCTATTCGTTGTCGTCGGCTTGGTCGCGATCCTTCTCCGCCGACTGCCCGTGCAGCGTGTACTGCTTGAGCGCCTTATCGGCCAGGTCGGCCGTTACCACCGAGCTGGCCGCGTATTTCGACGTGTGCTCGGCTGGGTAGCCGGTCTCGAATAGCTCGCTGTCGATCAGGATCGGCGCGCTCGCGGTCAGCGCCAGATTCACCGCGTCGCTCGGTCTCGCATCGACCTCACGCTCGCCTTCGGCGCCGTCAACGATCACGATCGCGTAGAAGACCGGCGGTTGAAGGCGGGTGATCCTGATCTCTTTGATGCGGCCGCCGGCGGCGGTGACCAGGCCGGCCGCCAGCTTGTAAGTGATCGGCCGCGGCGTCTCGGTTGACTCCAGGGACAAGGCGAGCGCGGTTGCCTCGGCCGGGCCGATCCAGATCGGCAGCCTGCGGTCGCCGCCGGACTCGGACAGCACCATGATGTGGTGCTCCTGCCCGTCCTCGCCTTGAGCCAGCCTGATCTCGGTGGCACTGGATGGCACCCAGCGCTGTTCAGCGGCGTTGTTCATGGTCTTGGCCCTTCTGGTTGAGGTGCGCGGTTTGGGACGCACCGGTGTCTCCACGACCTGGGCGAGCCTGGGTGCGAGGGCGCTCCGGGCTTGATGCAGCCGGGACTTGACCGCGCCCGCTGAGATGCCGAGTTCGGCCGCCACTTCCCGATGGCTGAGGCCCTGCAGGTAAAACAACCGGACCGCGTCGGCCTGGCCGTCGGCCAGCAGCGCGATCGCGTCACGCACCCGCGCGACCAGGTCGGCCAGTTCCGCGGTTTCGGCCGGGTCGGGCGCCGCGCTCGGCTGATCGACCGGGCCGGCTGGCAACTCGGCTCTGAGCTGGCGCAGCCACCGTCTCGACACATTGAGCGTGATGCCGCAGAACCAGGCGCCGAACCGGTCAGGCGCGGCTAGCCGGTCTAGTCCGGTCATCGCCGTGATCGCGGCTTCCTGCACCGCGTCGCGCGCGATGTCCGAGGTGCCGAGCAGCCTCGTCGCAAGGCAAACCGCAGTCTGCCAGTGCCGCTGGATGAGCGTGCCGAACGATTCCTTGTCGCCGTCCAGCGCGGCCAGTACGAGTTCGGCGTCGGACGAGGCTTTCACACCTGATAGTGCACCTGAGCAGGTGGCGGGTTAGCCCGCGCGGGGTATTTTTCCAGCCCGGTTTACCCAGGAGTTATCAGATCCGCCCGCTGTCGAACCAAACGTGATTGGGATTCGTGATGGTTTGGGGGCTATTCGCGACAGAAAGCGGGGGTCTTTTATGCGGGTACGGTTGCTTGGTCCGGTCGACGTCCTCACCGATGCCGGGCCGCGGCTGATCGTCGGCCGGCGGCGTAAAGCGGTGCTGGCCATCCTGGCGCTGAACGACGGCGAGATCGTCGGTACCGACTGGCTGGTGAACGCCATTTACGGGGAGGACGCTTCGGCGGGGGCGACCTCGACGCTGCAAAGTCACGTGTCGGTCCTGCGGGACGTGCTCGGGAGCAGGACGGCGATCCTTTCCCGCTCGCCCGGCTATGTGCTTGAGCTCGGTGGCGAGACCGATGTCCGGCAGGCCGAGCGGCTGCTGCGCGCGGGTACTGAGTCGCTCGATCTGGCCCGGGGCATCAAGGATCTGACGACGGCGCTGGCGCTGTGGCGCGGGCAGCCGCTGGCCGACACGATCGGGGTGTCCTGGCTCGAAGAGCAGGCCGAGCGGCTTGACCTGCTGCGCGGACAGGTGCTGCGGGCATTGTGGGACGCCAGGCTGGCGGCCGGAGAGCATATCCAGCTGATCCCTGACCTGGAGCTGATGGCAGCCGAATCTCCCCTGGATGAGCAGGTCTGCGGACAGTTGATGCTGGCCTTGTATCGCAGCGGCCGGCAGGCCGACGCACTGGTCACCTATCACCGGCTGCGGCACGCGCTCGATGACCAGCTGGGCGTCTACCCCGGCCAGGACCTGCGGGAACTGGAGACGGCCATCTTGCGACAGGACCCGGCGCTTGACGCACCCGCCAAGCCGGCCGTCATCGCCGTATCGATCTCGGAGCAGGCTCCGACCAGGCCGGTGCCCGCGCAGCTCCCGCTGGCGGTGCCTGGCTTCGCCGGCCGGGCCGCGGAACTGGCGAGCTTGGACTCGCTGGCCGCCGAGGCGATCGGTAATGATCCCGGCCGGCCCGCGACGGTGGTGATCTCGGTGCTGTCGGGTACCGCCGGGGTAGGCAAGACCGCGCTGGCCGTGCACTGGGCCCACCAGGCCGCAGAAAGGTTCGGCGACGGTCAGCTGTACGTGAACCTGCGGGGATTCGATCCTGGCGGCACGGCCGTGGCGGCCGCTGATGCCGTGCGTGGTTTCCTGGACGCGCTCGGCGTGCCCGCGGCGAGAATCCCCGACGGGCTAGAGGCACAGGCCGCTCTGTTCCGCAGCGTGCTGGCTGGCAAGCGGATGCTGGTGGTCTTGGACAACGTTCGCAACGAGGAGCAGGTGCGGCCGCTGCTGCCTGGCTCGCCCGGCTGCATGGTCGTGCTTACCAGCCGGCATGATCTGACCGGCCTGATCGCGGCCGAGGGTGCTTTTCCGCTGGTCCTCGACGTTCTCGCTGGCCAGGACGCGACTGACCTGATGGCCGGGCGGCTCGGGCGCGGCCGCGTCGCCCGCGAGCCCGAGGCAGTGACGGAAATCATCGCGCGGTGCGCGGGGCTGCCATTGGCCCTCGCCGTTGTGGCGGCCAGGACCGCGGTCCGGTCCGGCTTTTCGCTGACCTCGGTGGCAGCGGACCTGGCCGCGGCCGCGGGTGCCCTGGATCCCTTCGATGGCGACGATGCCACGACCGACGTGCGAGGCGTGCTCTCCTGGTCCTATCAGGCGCTGAGTGATCCGGCCGCCCGGCTGTTCCGGTTGATTGGCTTGCACTGGGGTCCGGACATCACGGTGACCGCCGCAGCCAGCCTGGCGGCGACGCGGCCAGGTCCGACGCGGCTGCTCCTGACCGAGCTTGTTCGCGCTCACCTGATCGCTGAGCACGCTCCTGGCCGGTTCGCATTCCATGACCTGCTACGGGCCTACGCGGCCGAACTGGTCCGCGCCTGCGATAGCGACATCGATCGTGAGGTCGCGCTGGGCAACTTGCTCGATCACTACCTGCACACCAGCCGGCTGGCGGCCGTGCGGCTGGATCCTTACCTCGAGCCGATCGAGCTTGGCTCGCCGCGATCTGAGGTGGTCGTGGGTGCCGAGCTGACCGCCGAAGGCGCGCGGGCATGGTTTAGCTGCGAGCACGCGACGCTGGTGGCCGCGGTCGGCGGTGCGGCGCAGGCTCGGCTGGACGCCCGCGCGTGGCAGTTCGCCTGGAGCCTGAGTTATTCCATGTTGCAGCGGGGCCTATGGCATGAAAACGCCGCGTTGCAGCGGATCGGCCTGTTCGCGGCCCGACGCTGCGGCGACCTCGCCGGGGAAGCGCATGCGCTGGCCGGCCTGGCTTCCTGCTACGCGCGGTCCGGCAGTGACGGCGACGCCCAGGCGGTCTTCGCCAGCGCGCTGGCCGTGTTCGAGAAGGTCGACGGACATGCGAGCCGGGGTCGCATTCACAGCCAGCTCGGCTGGCTGGCCGAGCGGCGGCAGCAGCCAGCCGAGATGCTCGGTCACTGCCAGCAGGCGCTGGAGCTGTACCGGGTGGCTGGATACCGGCCCGGTGAGGCGGTGACGCTGAACGACGTCGGCTACAGCCATGCGATGGCTGGCGACTACCGCCAGGCCCTCGACTTCTGCCAGCGGTCGCTGGCCGTGCTCGGCGAGCTCGGCGAACTCGGCTGGGAGGAAGCCGTCTGGGACAGCCTCGGCTACATCCACCACCAGCTCGGGCATCATCGCGAGGCGATCAGCTGCTACCGGCGATCGGTCGTCTTGTGCCGGCAGGTCGCCGACCGCTACAACGAGGCCGCCACCCTCGATCATCTCGGTGACGTCGAATTCAGCGCTGGTGACCAGTCCGCCGCGGCCAGAAGCTGGGCCAGCGCGCTCGACATCTTCACCGAGATCGACCACCCCGACGGTGACCTCCTCCGATTGAAGCTCCTTGAGCGGGACCTCAGCATTCCAGCCTGACCGGTTAGGAACTGAGGTCCCACAGCAGCCGGTAGTACCTGGTGCGGGCCTCGTCGGGCGCTATACCGTAAGCGTCGAGCAGCACGTCCTGCCAGCCGGGCCCGTAGTTCCAGGTCGTGCTCCAGGTGGCGATCGCCAGGTCCGCCCAGCGGTCGGCCACGCCCAGGTCGCCGAGATCCACGTGTCCTCCGCAGCGGCCGTCATCGGTGAGCAGGGTATTCGGAGCGCACGCGTCTCCGTGGCAGACCACGAGGCGGTCGACCGGCGGGATGTCGGCGACAAGGTCGAGCGCTTGCGGTATCGAGTACCCCAGGTGCTCGGGCTGCCAGTCCCTGACCGGATCGATCTGGTCCGCAGCCGCTCGGTGCCGGGCGCGCTCGACCCGTTCTTCCGCCATCCACGAGAACGGGCAGTCCGGTACCGGCATGGCCTCGTGCATCGCCCGCAGGCCTTCGCCGATGGCCCGGACCGTCGCCTCTGGCTTGGCTTTCCACCAGTCCTGCACGGCGCAGGTGCCGGGCAGCGCGGCGGTGACCAGCCAACTGCCTTCCTCATCGGCGCCGGTGGCCAGCACGTCCGGTACCGAGGTGAACGGCGCCGCCCAGGTCATTCGTTCAGCCTCGGCGGTCAGGTCCAGATAGCTCGACGCCGACGCCCACTTAACGAAGCGGCGGTCCGGGTATTGCCCGAACTCGAACGTTAAGGCGTCTTCGTTCTCCCAGACCAGCCTGGGCTGGAGGCCGTCCGTCAGCTTCTCGACCGCGGCCGGGATCAACTGTCGGCTCGCCGACCTGGCTGCACGAGCCCGCACTCATAGGCCAGCACCACGAGCTGGGCCCGGTCGCGGGCATCGAGTTTGGTCATGATCCGGCTGACGTGCGTCTTGGCGGTGAGCGGGCTGACGAACAGGCGCCCGGCTATCTCATCGTTGGACAGCCCGGTCGCCACCAAGGCCATGACCTCGCGCTCCCGGGCGGTCAGGCTTCGCAGCTCACGTCCGGTGGCCGGCCGACTTTCCTGCGGCCTGCTGGCCAGGTCGGTGATCAGCCGTCTGGTGACGGACGGCGACAGCAGCGCGTCACCGCGGGCTACCACCCGGACCGCCTGGATCAGCTCGGCGGGCTCTGAATCCTTGACGAGGAACCCGCTCGCACCTGCCCGGATTGCCTGGTAGACGTATTCGTCGGACTCGAAGGTGGTCAAGATGATCACCTTGACCCCGGCCAGGTCCTCGTCGGCCGCGATCTGACGAGTCGCCTCAAGGCCGTCAGTACCCGGCATCCTGATGTCCATCAGCACCACGTCGGCCCGTTCGCTGCGGGCCAGCGCCACGGCCTGCGCTCCGTCGGTAGCCTCACCGATCACCTCGATGTCATCGGCCACCTCCAGCAAGATCCTGAACCCGGCCCTGATCAGTGACTGATCGTCGGCAAGCAGCACCCGGATCATGGCCGCTCGCCTTTAGATTGGCCAGCACCGGAAGTGCTGTCTGGGGGCGGCAGCCCGCAGACAGCACTCACTGGCAGCCGGGCAGTGACCAGGTACCCGCCGTCTGGCGCCGTTCCAGCCTGCATCGTTCCTCCAGCGGCGGCGGCTCGTTCCCGCATCCCGATCAGGCCGTAGCCGCCATTGCCGGGGTTGGGGGTGGGTGCGCCGCGACCGGTGTCCGCGACCGCTATCCGCAGTTCGCCGTCTGCATAAGTCAGGCTAACCGTGGCGGTAGCCGGGCCGGCGTGCCTGATGGCGTTCGTGAGCGATTCCTGGATGATCCGGTAGGCGGCCAGGTCCACGGTAAGCGGTACGTCGGGGGCGTCGCCGCTGACTTCGAGCCTGGTCGGCAGGCCGGCCTGGTTCGCTCCGGCGATCAGCGCGTCGAGCTGGGTCAGCCCGGGTGTTGGTGCCGTCGGATCGGCGTCATCGGCCTGGCGCAGCACATTGAGGATCGCGCGCAACTCCCGCAGGCCGTCCCTGCTCGCCGTCCTGATCGCGGCCAGGGCCGCCGCCGCGGTCTGCGGTCGATCGGTGAGCACCTGAGCGGCGGCGGTTGCCTGGACGTTGATCGTCGACATCGTATGAGCCACGACATCGTGCAGTTCCCTGGCGATTCTGAGCCGCTCCTCGCCGACCCGCCGGCTCGCGTCATCTTCGGCTCGAGCCTGGATCGAGGCGACAAACGCCCGGTGATTGCTGACCGCGATCCCGCCGAAGAACGCAGCGGCGACCAGCGCGGGGATCAGGTAATAGCCGCCGCCGGTCGGGCCGAACGGATTGTTGGCCGCGGCCGATGCCATCAGCGCGACGAGCGTTGCCGCGCCCGCGATCGTCGCCTGCCGCGTGGTCGCCACTACGGCCACCGTGTACAAGGCGAGGGTCGGCGACAGCAGTGCCGCGCCGTTTTCAAAGCCGAGCAGCGAGTAGGCAGCCACCGCCGCCGTCGAGATCGTCAGGACCGTCAGCGGGTACCTGCGCCGGCCGGCCAGGACCAGCGCCGCCACAGCCACTAGCAGCAGCGCGACGTTCGGCGTCGTCGGCACGTGATACTTGCCGCTCACGACGACGGCGGAGAACGACGCCGGGTGCGCCTCTCCGTAGGCACCGAAAAGCGTGACCGCGGTCATGACGACGGCGAGGGTGACGTCGCGGATCGTGGCGTCATGCCAGTATCGCCGCCACCACGTCTGCGCCCTCACGCGATCAGCGTAGGTCTTCTGGCCCCGTGCGATCATCCTCCGCGGGATGACTTATCGAGGTACTCCAACGGGAGTAGCCGGCCTTCGGCGGGCGCTGATCCGGAGCTTTTCGGCTGGGAACTCACCGGTCCGCGGCGGTCTCGTCCCGAGGTGTTCCGGAGTAAATCCGGCGGCGGACATCAGGCCGGCTAGTTCGTTGGATGAGTACCGGCTCAGTACGATCGGGCCGCCCGGGCGGTCCAGCAGTTCCTGCGAAGATCCGCCGTGCGTCACGATCACGAGCACTCCGTCGGGCCGCAGAATCCGGCCAAACTGGGCTAGCGCACCGGGCAGGCGCGCCTTCGGCAGGTGATGCAGCGAGTAGGAAGCGACGATGGCGGCGCAACTGCCGGCTCGCAGCGGGAGGGCCAGCAGGTCGGCGGCGATCAGGCTGGCTTGCGGAACCAGCTTGGCCGCGACGGCGAGCATGGCCGGCGCGAAGTCGATCCCGATCACCTGGTGGCCCCGGCCGATGAGGTACTGACCTACCTGAGCAGGGCCGCAACCGAGGTCGATGACCGGTCCGGACGGGAAGCCGGCCGCGGCCAGGTCGAGGAACTCGGTATCCGGATTCTGGTCGGCCAGATCGGACCCGAAGCGGACCACATAGTCGGCCGCCATCTCGTCATACACGTGTCGCACGGCGATCGGGTCGTAACCGTCGTCGCGGAAATCACGCACGATTTATCTCCCCTGTTCCCGGGCGCGGCTTAAGCCCAGGCTACGGTGGGAGCCGGGGTGATGCACCAGTGGAACGTCCGAGAATGACCATGACCGCGGTGGTGCTTGGCACGCCCGACCCGCGAGCGCTGGCCGAGTTCTACCGCAAGCTGTTCGGCTGGCAGATCCGCGCCGATGAGCCGGACTGGGTGACGCTGCGACCGGCCGACGGCGGCGCCGGACTGTCCTTCCAGGCCGAGGAGGAGCACCACCCGCCGGCCTGGCCTGCTGGTCCTGGCGACCAGCAGATGCAGATGCACCTGGACATCGAGGTCGATGACCTCGATGCGGCTGGTGCGCACGCCATCGCGGCCGGGGCAGTGCTGGCCGACTTTCAGCCGCAAGACGACGTGCGCGTGCTCCTCGATCCGGCCGGGCACCCGTTCTGCTTGTGGGTCAGGCCCCGAGGCTGACGCTCAGCCTAGATTCGCACTGAGTCGCTAAACAGCTGATGCACGCTGGCGTCACCCTCGACCTGCAGCGTCGCGGCCGGCTGCCGGTTCCATAGGGCCAGGTACAGGTCACTGGCCGAGCCGGTGACCCGGCAGTCGACGTTGTCCCAGGCCTCATCGGGTGAGTCGGCCGCGGTCCAGGTCACCACTGCGTCGGGGCCGATCGTGACCAGCCAGTCACCGGGGTCATCAGTGCAGCTGACCCGCAGTCGCCGGGCCGGATCGGCTCGCAGCGAGCTCTGCGGCCTGGTGATGAAGCCGCTCAGCAGCTCGTCCACGCCATCGGCCGCGAATGGCACCGGCAAGCCGGTCGGCGACCAGCCAGCGGCCAGCTCCGCGTCGACTCGGTGCACCGTAGTCTCGTGCGCCTGCCGGCGTGACCACATCGCCAGCGGCGACGGCGCGGCCAGGAACGTGAAGCAGACCAGGTCGGGGTCGGCGTCGGTGAGCACCTGCACCAGCGTGGCCAAGCCGTCACCGAACCAGTCGATCAGGTCGCCGTCGGCCGGCCAGCTGCCGACCACGTCGTCCATGTCAGCCCCCCACCGCTCGGTGCGCTGCGCGGCGACATAGCCGGTCGCCCAGCGGTGAATGCCGCCTTGGTGCCTGACCAGGTCGCGTACCACCCACTCGGGGCAGCTTGGCACCGTAGCATCAGGACCGGCCGCTTGCGCCGCCGCCGCAAGCCGCTGGCCAGCGCTGTCAAGAGCCGTGATGTGCTCAGCGATGTTCATGAGGCCCTAGTATGGCCGCCGCCACCGACACGTCCCTGACGGCTGGAATGCGCGGCGTGGCTGGTCGCCGCGTGGGGATGCCCGAAAATCCCATTAGGCGGCGGCGTGATCACGGTGAGCAGCCCGGTGACCAGAAGCACTGCCGCCAGCATCCCGCACTCCACCTTGGTCACCAGCGCCGGCCCCGAGCCCGCCTGCGCTCGTCGGTTCAGCGCCGCCCGCCCTGCGATCGCGAGCGCGGCAACGACCACGACCAGTGCCGACTTCACGATCAAGAACCGGCCGTAGTCCGTGGTGAGCAGAGAACCCAGCGGGACTAGCAGCACCGCCGACAGCACCCCGGTCACGACGACCGTCCCGAACAGCCAGGCCGCGGCATTGCCGTAAAGCTTGATCAGGGCCTGCATCGCGACTGGGTCGCCGCGCCAGGCCACAGCGGCCCGCAGGATATAGGTGAGCATGCCGGCCCACACCACGGCCGGGAGCAAGTGGCAGATCGTCAGCAGTGCCCCGGCCAGCGGGAGCAGCCCCTCGGGATGAGCCCGGAGCGACTCGACGAACACCACCCCCAGCAGCGCCTGGGTGCCAGGTCCCGGCTTGCCGAGCCTGAGCAGCACCGCGGCGACCGCGAAGCAGGCGAACTCAAGGCCGGCGATCACCAGCGTCGCCGCTCCCCTCGGCCCTGGCACCAGCGGACGCGCGAGGTTCGTCGCCAGGGTTGGGTCGACGAGCGCGGTGACGATCAGCGCGGCGGCGGCGGCGAGGCCGATGACGCAGCCTGGGAACGCCCACGGCGCTGGCAGCGGCGCGGGTGCTGGTTCCTTGTAATTCCTGGCCAGCGCCCGGCCGGCCAGGCCACCGAGCGCCAGCGCAAGTCCGGTGAGCAGGATTGCGCGCTCAAGCCCGGTTAGCCAAAGCCCGGGCGTTGACAGGGGGACGGCCGATAGCGCAGACCTCACCGGTCCGAGAGTAGCGGGCCGGAACGGCGGGCGGCCGGTTGCAACCCTTTCAAGCGGATCTGTTCTCTGATCGGGTAGGAGGCACTTCGAGGAGGCCGTCATTGGACAGCGGAACAACTGCTGAATTCAGTGAATTCGCGCAAAGTAGATGGCCGCAACTGGTCAGGCTCGGCTACGGACTTACGGGGGATCGCGGACTGGCCGAGGATCTGGCCCAGACCGCGCTAGCGAGCGCGTACGCGTCCTGGCCGCGGGTACGCCGGGCCGATGACCCGGACGCGTACCTGCGCAAGATCCTGATCAACGCGTATCGGAGCGGGCGTCGCAAACGAAGGATCGACGAGGATCTCAGATCGACCGCGCCCGAGGTGGCGGTGGCCGACCCCGTCGGCCGTCACGATGACCAGGCCGCGGTGCTGGCGGCACTGGGTGGACTGCCGCCGAAGCAACGGGAGGTCGTGCTGCTCCGGTTCTGGCTCGACCTCACCGAGGTTCAGGCCGCCGAGAGCCTGGGTTGCTCGGTCGGCAACGTCAAGAGCCAGACCGCACGGGCTCTGGCCAAGCTCAAAGTCAGCGCCGAACTAGCGGACTGGAGGACCAGATGAACATCGACGAAGGCGACCTGCGCGTCAGCCTGAACAACGCTCTCGATGAGGTTGACTACGGGCCGCTCCCGCTCACGTCCGTCATCAGCCATGGAAAGACGGTCGTGCGGCGTCGGCGGCTGACCGCTGTGGCCGGCGCTCTCGTCATCGCTGCCGCCGCCGTGGCCAGCCCGATCATCGCGCATCAAATCGGCCGGCCGGCCGAGCCGGCCGCATCCGCGCGCTATCACGTCATTGTCCGCCCGCCAGGCGCTAAGTCGCCGCGCGGGCTGATCGCCTACGAACGACTCAATCACCGGCACTGGCGGATCACTGGTTCAGCCGGGCGGGTTAACGGGCAGATGAACGTCTGCTTCGAGATCTTCGGCGACGATTGCCAGATTTCGCCGATCCCGGTCGCCAGGGACAAGGGCGTGCCCGTTGATGTCGACATGGCGGCTGGATCAGCCCCGTTGGCGCTGGTCGCTGACGTGCGCTCGGACGTCCGCTACGTGCAGGTCAGCCTGAGCAACGGCCAGATCGTGACGCTCAAGCCGGTTGCCGTTTTCGGTCGTTCGCACGCGGCCTGGGTGGCGTTGGTCGTGCCGTACTCGGCCGCCGTGACCATGATCACGGCCTATTCGGCGAAGGGTCAGGTTGGCTACGCGATTCCGTTCGGCCGTGGCGGTCTGTTCTCCGCTGTGCGCTGGTTCGCGCCTGGCCAGCCCGCACGGCCCGCACGGGCCACCTACAAGATCGCGTCCGGCGAGGTCCATGGCAAACGCTGGGCGGAGTACGCGTACGTCGGGCCCTGGGGGTCTTGCATCACCGGCGCCGGAGCCGGCGGGGGGTGCATCGCCGAAGGACTCGACGGTTGGGGTGGCGCAAAACCGGCGTCGTTGGTGCGTGAGACGGCCGACCGGCCCTGGGTACCGAAGGTCGCCTACTACCTTCTTGTGGCCAAGCCAGCGGTCAGCTATGTGCTCGTGCACGTCAAGAACGCCGCGCCGATCCGAGTGCCGGCTTTCTCGAAGGACGGCGTCAAGTTCTTCGGCTTCGCCTCGGCACCGCCGGACGCCGCAACTCGCTGGGTCGCCTACTCGGCCGGCGGGAAGGTTCTCGCCACCGGCAAGCTCAGGTACCACCGTGGCGAAGAAGGCTAGGCCGTGTGGTTGTCTTGCCTGATGGGCAACGAAACTATGCGTGACCGGCTGCAAGGGAATGACACGCTGTTCGGCGGCTGGTCGGTGATTCCCGACCAGCTGTCGGCGGGCGCGATGGCCGCCGCCGGACTGGACTACGTCGTGATCGACCTCCAGCACGGCGGCGCGACCGAGCGCGAACTGCCCGCCCTGACCGGCGCGATCGCCCGGGCCGGAGCCACGCCGGTGGCTCGGGTCAGGTACGCCCACCCGGCCGACATCGGCCGGGCGCTCGACCTCGGCTGCGCCGGGGTGATCGTGCCCAACGTCGAGTCGGTCGCGCAAGCGAGCGCTGCGGCTAGGGCGTGCAACTACCCACCAGCCGGATACCGGTCTGGTGGTGGCGTACTGGCCAGCCCGCGCAAAGCGTTCTGCATAATCATGGTGGAATCGTCCTCGGCGATGAGCGATCTCGACGCCACGCTGGCGCTTCCCGAGGTTGACGGCATTTACGTGGGGCCGAGAGATCTGTCGTACTCGCTTGGCTGCGAACTCGATCCTGATGATCCCGTTCTCGGCGAGGCGCTCGAGCGGATCTGGGCGGCGTGCGCGGCGGCGGACAAGCCGGTGGGCGTGCACTCGACCAACGGCGTCCTGGCCGCACGGTACCGGAAGAATGGCTGCCGGCTGGTCAATGTCGCGGCCGATGCGCCCGCGCTGACGAATGCCACCACCACCGAACTGGCTGCGGCGCGTCAATAGTCTCTCCGCGCCGACCGAACTGCATAATGAGGCTCCTGTGATTGATTCAGATCATTGGGGGCACGAATTTGAGGTTCGGAGACAAGCTCAGTTTTGCCGCAGTCAGGTACGGATCCGTTCTTACCCTCGGGGCCTTGCTGGCCGCAACGAGCCCGGTTAAAGGTGTGGCAATTGCTAACTGGCCGGCCTATCTTGGTGGTTCTCTGCATTCTTCGTTTAACCGGGCGGAGCGGACTATAACCCCGGCGAGTGCGAAACGGCTGGTGCTTAAATGGCATTTCGTCGGGGACCTGCCGACGATGCGGAACCAGCCGCCGCCCGGGTACCAGTCCAGCCCGACCGTGTATGACGGCGCGATCTTCATCGGTTCGGCGACCGGCTGGTTCTACAAGCTCAACGCGAGCACCGGGGCGGTCATGGCCAAGCGCTACATCGGCTTCGTGCCCGGCCGGAGCTGCGGAGCCATCGGAGCTGGATTCGTTGACACGGCGACGGTCGCCATCGACAAGGCGACCGGCAAGCCGATGGTCTACGTCGCCGGGGCCAACGAGGTCATGTTCGCGATGTACGCCTCGAACCTTAGGGTGAAATGGCGGTCGTTGATCGCGGTGCCGTCCAAGGTGGTGAGCGACTACTATCAATGGTCTTCGCCGACGATCGCCAATGGCCGGATTTACATCGGAATCTCGTCGCATTGTGATAAACCGCTCGTTCCGGGCGGGCTGACTAGCTTTAATCAGGTGACCGGCGCGAGGATTGCCAAGTTTTATTCGATGTCGCGGCCGTTGCTTGGCGGCTCGGTGTGGTCAAGCGCGGCTGTGGGCAGTGCTGGCGATATCTATATTTCGACGGGAAACCCGGAATCCAGGAGCGATGATCCGGCCAACTCCGACGCGATTGTCCAGCTCGCGCCGAAGACGTTGCGACCGCTGGCCTCGTTCGCGGTGCCGAAGTCTCAGCTGATTCCTGATGGCGACTTCGGGTCGTCGCCGACGCTGTTCGGGCGGTATGTGGGTGCTTGCAACAAGAACGGCATCTACTACGCGCTGACCAGGGTGAAGCTGAGACTGGCCTGGTGGAAGCGGATCGGCGCGCCGGCCAGCAAGCAGCTCGGCTTCGGTCGCTGCATTTCATCCGCCGTCTACGACGGCAAGCATCTGTACATCGGCGCCGACCGGGTGCACGTCAATGGCCAGACCTACGAAGGCGCGCTCACCGAACTGGACCCGGCGACGGGCCGCCGGATCTGGGTGACCGGCCTGCCCAATGCCGTGCTCGGCACGCCGAGCCTGGACGGCGCGGGGGTGCTCGTCGTCGGCACCTACGACTTCACCAAAACGCCCAACGCGATTTACCTGGTCAATGCGGCGACGGGACGGATCATTCGGACACTGCAGACTGGCGGCACGAATTTCGCGCAGAGTGTCTTCGCTGACGGCCGGCTGTTTACCGCTAACTCGACTGGCGTGTATTCGTGGGGGTTGCCGGGCAGAAGCTAGGCTTTTGGGTAGAGCCGAAGCGGTGGAGGTGGCAGGCCATGGGACTGATGGACAGGGTCAAGGCGCAGGCGAACTTGCTGGCGCAGCAAAGCAATGCCGGGCTGACCAAGTTCGAACCGGTGAACCGCAAGTCAGACACGCTGCTTCGCAGCCTGGCGGTGGCCGTGCTGGCGGATCGGACCGGCCGGGGGAACGACAGTACCCAGGCCGAGATCGACCGGCTGATCACCGAGCTCAAGCAGCACGAGTCACAGCACAACATCGACATCGTCAGGCAGACCGCCGAGACTGAGCAGGCTGCTGCCGGGGCGAAGGCGCGGGTGCAGGAAGCGCAGCTGCAAAGTCAGATGCAGCAACCGGGTGCCGGGTACGGCGCGCCGGGCGGGCCTGTCGGGCCTGGCGCACCTGGCGGGCCTGGTGGTTTTGGCGCGCCTGGTGGGGGTCCGCAGCCTTATGGTGGGCCGCAGCCATACGGGGCGCCGCAGCCGTATGGAGTGCAGCCGTCCGCTGGCGGACCGCAGCCCTACGGTGTGCAGCCTTCTCCCGGGGCGCCGCAACCGTACGGGACGCCGCCGCAGCCTTCTGGCGGGCCGCAGGACTATGGCGTGTCGCAACCTTCAGGCGGGCCGCAGCCGTACGGTGGGCCGCAACCCTACGGGGGGTCGGAGCCTTCCGGCGGGCCGCAGCCGTATGGTGCGCAGCCTTCCGGCGAGCCGCAGCCGTATGGTGCGCAGCCGAACTTCGGGCCAGGGCCGTCCTTTGGCGATCCCGGCCAGGGATCCGGTGTGGACCAGGGATCGGCAGCTGGGCAGGTTTTCGGACCAGGCGCGGGATATGGCGGGTCCAGCGCACCGGGCGATGCCGCTGGGACTGGCCAGCCGGATCCGAATGCTCAATGGTTCCCATCGTCAGGTGACCAGCCTGGGCTCGCGGAAGCAGGGGAATCCGCTGGTTCTGCCCAGCCGGGCCCGGCTGCCGGTAGCGCCTTCCCGCCGTCGGCGCCGGACGGCGCGGCCCCGGATTCCGTTACCGAGCCGCCACCGAGCGCGTCAGCGTCGGGGCCGGGCGACGCCCACGAGCCCGACGGCGACTCCGGCTCAGACCAAGGTCACAGCTGAGCGGACCGGGTTCGGCTAAGGCCGCACGCCCCCTAGCGACAGCAATGGGTCATCGCCGTTGTGGCTTCGGCCCACTGGCGTGGTTCGGACCGGCCTGCGACAGCGGCGGGCGAGCGCTGTTGCTGCTGGTCTCGCGGGGGTTCACGACATCGCTGACCCGTGCGCGTCGTAGTTCCCCCGAACCCGGCGACATCGCTGACCCGTCCGCGCACCTCCAGCTACCTCTGCGGGCCGGCGATGCTGCTGGTCTCGCGGGGTTCACGACATCGCTGACCCGTGCGCGTCGCAGTCGGCGGTCGGCCCGGCCTGTGTGCTCGAAGTTGCTGATCGTGCCTCACTGCGTCCTCGAGCGGCGGATAGGGCACTGGGCTCTGGTGAGTTGGTTGGAGACCCGCGCAAAATTTTCTATATGAAAGGGGCATTTTTATTGTTTGGGTGGGTCTGGGTCTCGGGGGAGGCCGAGCATGCGCTCGGCGATGATGTTGAGCTGGATGTCGGTGGTGCCGCCGCCGATCGTGGTCGCTCTGGTCTGCAGGGTCTGCCGGGCCCACTGGGCTCCGTCCGATGCACCCTGCCGGTCGATCAGCCGGGTGGCGTGGGTTCCGAGAGCACCGTTCTGGCCGGTCATTGACCAGCACAGGTCGGCGATCTGCTGGGCGCTGCGCATGCTGAGCAGCTTGCGGACGCTGCCAGTCGATCCTGGTTCGGTGCCCGACAGCTGCTTGAGCGTGACCCGCAGGCCGAGCAGGTCAACGGCGCGGCCCTCGCAGACCAGCTTGCCGACGTCGCTGAGCGGCGGCTCGGCAGCGGCCCTGGTCACTTCGATCAGCTCGGTGACCCCGGCGCCGAAGGTCCAGGAAGACGACAGCGAGACTCGCTCGTTGGCCAGCGTGGTCCTGGCGATCCGCCAGCCGCCGTTGACCTCGCCGACCAGGCAGTCGTCTGGCACGAAGACATTGTCCAGGAATACCTGGTTGAACGAGGCGTCCCCGGTGATCTCGCGCAGCGGCCGTACCTCCACCCCGGCTGAACCCATGTCGACCAGGAAGTAACTGATCCCCTCGTGTTTGGGCGCGGCTGGATCGGTCCTGGCCAGGCAGATGCCCCAGGCGGCTTCCTTGGCCAGCGAGGTCCAGATCTTCTGGCCTGAGATCCGCCAGCCTCCGTCGGCGCGTTCGGCTCTGGTGGTGAGTCCGGCCAGGTCAGAACCGGCGCCTGGCTCACTGAACAGCTGGCACCACAGGTAGTCCAGGCGCATGGTGGCCGGGAGGAACCTTTGCTGCTGTTCAGGCGAGCCGTACTGGATCAGGGCTGGGGCTACCCAGGCGCCGATCGCGAGGTTGTGCGGCCTGATTGCGGCGGAGCGGAGCTCGGCGTCGATGACGATTTGCTCGCCCGGCTTGGCACCCCGGCCCCACGGTTTAGGCAGATGCGGCATCACCCAGCCTCCGGCGGCCAGCCTTCGGGTGCGCTCCTGGCCGGTGACGGCGCTGATCTCGGCTAGTTCGGCGCGGACGGCGGCACGGAATTCGGCGTCGCCTTCTGGCAGTTCGACCGTGGGCGGCTTGATGTCGCTGGCCAGGGCGAGCTGGGCTACGTGGGTCCGCCAGCTAGTTGAGGAACCGAGCAGCGAGCGGAGCGTTAGCGCCCGGCGGTAGTACAGATGCGCGTCGTGTTCCCAGGTATAGCCGATGCCGCCAAGAGTTTGGATGCAGTCGTTGGTGGCATCGACCGCCGCGTCCAGGGCCACGACGGCGGCGACGCTGGCAGAGAAGGCGCGGTCGTCGCCTGGTTCGGTCTGCGAGGCGTCCCAGACTGTGGCTTGCGCCTGCTCGGCCAAGGTCAGCATCCGGGCGCACCGGTGCTTGACACCCTGGAACTGCCCGATCGGCCGGCCGAACTGATGCCTGATCTTGGCGTATTCGGCGGCGGTGTGGACCGCCCAGCCGGCCAGGCCGCAGGCCTCGGCTCCGAACAAGATCGCGGTCAGGCTGGTGACGGCCGTGCGGTCCAGGCCGGTGAGCACGCGATCCGCCGGGACAACCACGTGATCAGCGGCGATCTTGGCTAGCGGCCTGGTCAGGTCGACGGCGTCCAGCGCGGTGACTTCGAGGTCGGCGGCATCGAAGGCGACCCAGACCTCGCGGCCGGCTGGTCCGCGGCCGGCTGGTCCGCGGTCGGATACTCGGACCGGCGCGATGATCAAGTCGGCCATGGGGCCGGCGAGCACGGGGTAGGACTCGCCGGTCACGACCAGCCCGTCGCCTTCTCCGGCCTCGCCTTGCCCGGTCTCGCCTTCTCCCGTCAGGCCTGCGGCCAGTGAGACCGTCCCGGTCAGCGAGCCGTCGGCCAGCTTCGCGACGAGCGCCGTCGACGATCGCTGCCCGCATTCCCCGAGCACGGCTGAAGCGAGCACGGTCGGCAGGAACGCGCCCGGCAGCAACGCCCGGCCCAGTTCCTCAACAGCCACCGCCAGCTCAGCCAGGCCGAACCCCTGACCGCCTTCGGCCTCGGGCAGGTGCAGCCCGAAGAGCCCGAATTCGGCCAGGGCGGGCCGAAGCTCGCTCGCATAGACCGCCGCCCCGGAGTCGGTGCCGTCGGCGGCCGCCCTGATGACCGCCGGATCGCAATGGCGGCTGGCCCAGCCTCGGACCGCGGCAACCAGTTCCAAGTGCTCTGGAGTAAGGCCGAGTGACATCAGTTACCTCATTTGCGGCGGTCAATTCGAGTCGATGCCGCCACTGTAGATCGGGAAGATGCGTCACAGGAACCGGGCAGACGATCACAATGGGCCCTATGACCCACCAAGATCCACCGGCTGAGGACCCCGGCCAGCGGGCCCAGGCCGAAGGCCAAGGCGAAGGCGAAGGCGAAGGCGATGGCAACATCGAAGGCGAGCAGATCGAATTCGCCGAGCATGCCGAACACGCCGAGTTCGCGGAATTCGCGGAACATGCCGAACACGCCGAATTCGCTGAATACGCCGAGCACGCCGATTACGTAGAGCACCCGGGCCACCCAGGCCACCCAGGCCATCCTGGCCACGAGGACGACGTAGTGCACGAGGTCCTCCACGCGGAGCACGAGGCCATCCACGCAGAACTCGAGCATGAGCACGAGACTTTCGAGCACGAGACCTTCGAGCGCGAGCACCAGCAAGGCGCGGACCAAGCCGCAGGTCAGCACTTCCACCTACCGCACCGGCATGGCCACATAGCCGCTGGCCAGCAGGTCGGCGCCCAGCACGGCCCGGGCGCGGCCGACGTACCGCCGGACATGGTCTGGCGGACCGAGATGATGCACCTGCTGCACGCGGCGAACCGGCTCCAGGCCGCCGGGATGAGCAAGCTGCACCGCCAGGACCGGCCGGAACCGCGCTGGCCCGTGTCGGTCGCCGTGATCTTGGCGATCGTGTTTCAGAGTCTGCTGCCGGCCTCCCTCGGGCTTCACCCGCGGTGGGTGCACTACGTGCTGTTCGGCCTGGAACTCGCCCTGATCGTCATCTTGTTCGCGGCCAACCCGATCAGGATCGAGCGGGCGTCAACGCCGATCAGGACTGCGAGCATCGGGTTGATCTTCCTGATCACGGTGGCGAACGCGTTTTCGGCGGTGTCGTTGGTGCACGAGATCGTGACCAACCACCTGCCACTCCATATCAGCCCGCAGGGCGCCGCGATCGACCTGTTCCTGTCCGGAGCGGCGATCTGGGGCACGAACGTGATCGCGTTCGGGCTCTGGTACTGGGAGTTCGACCGGGGCGGACCGGTGAGCCGGCTGCAGGGAGAAAGGGAGTTCCCCGACCTGTTGTTCACCCAGATGAGCGAGCCTGAGCTGACCCCGCCCGGTTGGGGGCCCAGGTTCGTGGACTACCTGTACTTCTCGTTCACCAACGCGACGGCGTTCAGCCCCACCGACGTGCTGCCGCTGGCGCGCTGGGCCAAGCTGACGATGCTCGTGCAGTCGATCCTGTCGCTCGTGCTCGGCGTCCTAGTTATTGCACGGGCAGTGAATATTCTGCCGCTCCGCTAATTATTCGGGTATTTGTCCGTCTTCCCGGTCGCGATGTCTTCCCGTAGTTACCCATGAGTAGTAAACTGAAGTTACTGACCGGTAACTAACGGCGCGGGCACTGCGGCGGGAGGACGGACGATGACTCACTACAAGAGCAATCTGCGCGACATCGAGTTCAACCTCTTCGAGGTGTTCGGGCGGCAGCAGTTGCTCGGGTCGGCTCCGCATGCCGATCTCGACGAGGAGACCGTTCGCGGCATCCTCGATGAGGTCAATCGCCTGGCCAGCGGCCCGATCGCCGAGTCGTTCGCGGCCGGTGACCGCAACCCGCCGGTCTTCGACCCGGCCACGCACTCGGTCACGATGCCCGAGGCCTTCGCCAAGTCGTTTAAGGCTTTCATCGACGCCGAGTGGTACCGGCTCGAGCTCCCGGCCGGGCTGGGCGGCAGCGACGTGCCCAGATCGCTGTGGTGGGGCGTCGCCGAGCTGATCCTTGGCGCGAACCCGGCCATCTGGATGTACGCCAGCGGTCCGGCCTTCGCCAAGGCGCTCTGGCTCATAGGAACGCCCGAGCAGCGCGACTTCGCCAAGCAGGCGGTTGACCGGCGCTGGACCGCGACGATGGTGCTGACCGAGCCGGACGCCGGATCCGACGTCGGCGCCGGCCGCACCAGGGCGATCGAGCAGCCGGACGGCACCTGGCACATCGAGGGCGTCAAGCGGTTCATTACCAGCGCCGAGCACGACATGTCAGAGAACATCTTCCACTTCGTGCTCGCCCGGCCAGAAGGAGCCGGCCCGGGCACTAAGGGCCTGTCGATGTTCCTCGTCCCCAAGTACCTGGTGGACGCCGACGGCAACCCGGGCGAGCGCAACGGTGTCTACACCACCAACGTCGAGCACAAGATGGGCCTCAAGGTCTCCACTACCTGCGAGCTCACCTTCGGCGCCGAGCACCCGGCGATCGGCACCCTGATCGGTGGCGTGCACGACGGCATCAAGCAGATGTTCATGATCATCGAGTACGCGCGGATGATGGTCGGCACCAAGGCCATCGCGACGCTGTCGACCGGCTACCTGAACGCGCTCGACTACGCCAAAACCAGGGTGCAGGGCGGCGAGCTCAGCCAGATGGCGGATAAGTCCGCGCCCCGCGTCACGATCACCCATCACCCGGACGTGCGCCGGATCCTGATGCTGCAGAAGGCCTACGCCGAAGGCATGCGCGCGCTCGTGCATTACACGGCGACGTTCCAGGACGCCGAGCAGCTAGCCCAGGCCCGCGGCGGCCACGACGCGGCCGCCTCGGCCATGAACGACCTGCTGCTCCCTGTCGTCAAGGGCGTCGGGTCCGAGCGCGCCTACGAGATGCTGGCGCTGTCCCTGCAGACCCTCGGTGGCTCCGGCTACCTGCAGGACTACCCGCTCGAGCAGTACCTCAGGGACTCCAAGATCGACAGCCTCTACGAGGGCACCACCGCGATCCAGGGCCTGGACCTGTACTTCCGCAAGATCGTCCGCAACCAGGGCCAGTCGCTGACCGCCCTGCTCAGCGAAATCAGGGCCACCGCCGCCGCCGAAGAGGGCAACGGCCGCCTCAAGCGCGAACGCGCGGCGCTATCGAGGGCGACTGACAACTTCGAGGCCATGGTCAGCGCCCTGAACGGCTACCTCACCGTGAGCTTCAGCCGGCCCGAGGAAATAAACAAGATTGGCTTTAACACTTCGCGTCTGCTGCTGGCACTGGGCGACCTCATCATCGGCTGGTTGCTGGTCAGGCAAGCCGAGGTGGCAACCGCCGCGCTCGACAGCGGTCGTCCGGCCGGACCCGCAGGACAGCGCGGCGACGCGGACTTCTATGCGGGCAAGATCGCCGCTGCGCGGTTCTTCGCCGAGAACGTGCTGCCCAGGCTGGCGACCGAGCGCGAGATCGTCGAGAACGCTTCCACTGATCTCATGGACCTGCCTGAGTCTGCTTTTTGATTAGCTAGCACAGCGATTGGGTGTCCCGCGAATGGCGAGACACCCAATCAATCAGATCTCGTACTGGACGGCGACTCGCTGGGCCACGATCGGGTTGATCGCGTTATTGATCACGTCGACATGGGCCGGGTGGGTGCGGTACGCCAGGTAGCCGTCGGCATTGTCGAAATCGGCGGCGACCGCGAAGTCGGCGTTTCCCGGGACGAGGCCGGCGTCGGCGCCGAAGTGATAATCGCGGATCCCGGGCACGAGCTCCGGCAGCGTCGACAGGCCCTTACTGACCTGCTCTATCTGCTCGGCGGTCGTGTCCGGCTTCCAGGTGAGCAGCACAACATGCCTGAACATCGGCGCTCCTTAGGTTCGATCCACGATAAGCCGTCGCTCTCTCCAGCTCGGCAAGCCTCCGGCACCCCACATGTCACCTGAACAACATCAGCCACTAGTCAACGGTCTCGACCATCTCGACGTTTCAGATGAATATGCAGATTCATCCGGGTTTTCGGGGATGGATGCGCATATTCATCTGGTTGCGTCCGCTCGAGGTCAGTCACAACGTCAACTCCAGTCCCATTTACACCAGCAGTACCAGATCCGGGCTGTCCGCGCGTGTGCTGACCGGCGGTTTGGGCGCCTCCTAGGACCAGGCCAGCATGTGCAGGGGGTCGGTGAGCATCGCGCCGATGTCCCTGAGCACGGCCGAGCCGATGGCGCCGTCGATGATGCGGTGGTCGAACGACAGTGACAGCGTGCACACCTTGCGCACCGCCAGTTCGCCGTCGACTACCCAGGGGGCGTCCTTCACCTGGCCGAGGGCCAGGATCGCGGCCTCGCCGGGGGTGATGATCGGAGTCCCGGTGTCCACGCCGAACACGCCGACGTTCGTGATCGTGATCGTGCCGCCGCTCAGGTCGGCCGGAGTCGACTTGCCCGCTCGCGCGGTCGCGGTCAGGTCGCCCATCGCGAGGCCGAGTTGGGCCAGGGACAGCATGTGCGCGTCCTTGACCGTGGGTACCACGAGCCCGCGGTCAGTGGCGGCCGCGATGCCCAGGTTCACGTAGTGCCGGATGACGATCTCCTGCGCGGCCTCGTCCCAGTGCGAGTTGACGATCGGGTTGCGGGCAACCGCGATGATCAGCGCCCTCGCCACCAGCAACAGCGGCGAGACCCTGATGCCCTCGAAGTCAGGAAGCTGCTTCAGCCGGGCGGTGGCGGCCATGGTCTCGGTGATGTCGATCTGCAGGAACTCGGTGACGTGCGGGGCCGTGAACGCGCTGGCCGTCATCGCGGCCGCCATGTACTTGCGCACGCCCTTGATCGGGATCCGCTCCTCGCGGATGTGGACGGGCACCGATCTGGCGACCGGCTGACCGGCCAGGACCGATGCGGGTGCGCTCCCGGTCGCGGCTGCCTGCACGTCATCCCTGGTGATCACGCCGTCACTGCCCGTGCCGGTCACCGTGGCCAGGTCGACGCCGAGATCCTTAGCCAGCTTGCGCACGGGCGGCTTGGCGAGCACGTTCACCCGGCCGGTCGAGGTCGTCGGTGCCGTGGCCGGAGCGCTGGGCCGGGCCGGGGCGGTGGGCTGGGCCGGGGCGGTGGGCTGAGAGCCGGGCTTGCGGGTTCGGCGTTTGGTCGCGCCGAGCTTGACGCCGTAGCCGACCAGGACGGCCTGGCGTTCTTCCTTCGGAGCCGCCTCCTGGGGTGCTTCGTTGGGTGCCAGCGTGCCGTAGAGGCCCGGCTCGATCCCTCCTTGCGGGGGTTGATCGACGATCAGATCCGGCTCGCCGTGCGGGGGAGCGGCAATTCGCTCGACGTTGGGCGTCACCGGGGCGGTCGTCGTGCCGTTTCCGCCGACCTGGACCGAGATGATCGGGGTGCCGACGTCCGCGCTTTGGCCCTCGGGTACGAGCAGGTCGGCCACTACTCCGGCGTACGGGCTCGGCAGCTCGACGAGCGCCTTGGCGGTCTCGATCTCGACGATGATCTGGTTGATCTTGATCTCGTCCCCTGGGTGCACGTGCCACCGGACGATCTCCGCCTCGGTCAGGCCCTCACCGACGTCGGGGAGCTTGAAGTTCCTCAGCTCAGACATGGGCTGGCCCTCTCAGTACGCGAGCGAACGGTCGACGGCGTCGAGTACCCGGTCAAGGTCGGGCAGGTAGTGCTCCTCCATCCGCGACGGCGGATAGGGCGTGGAGTAGCCGCCGACCCTGAGTACCGGTGCCTCAAGTGAGTAGAAGCACTCCTCGCTGACCCGGGCCGCGATCTCGGCACCGAGGCCCGCAGTGACCGGGGCTTCATGCACGACCACGCACCGGGAAGTTTTCCTCACCGAAGAAACAATCGTGCTGACGTCAAGCGGTGAAAGCGACCGCAAGTCAATGACCTCGAGGGATTTGCCCTCCTGGCGGGCGGCCGCGGCGGCTTCCACGCACGTCCTGACCATCGGGCCGTAGCAGAGCAGGGTGAGATCCTCGCCGGGCGCGAGCGTTCTGGCCGAGTCCAGCGCCGGGGCGGCCGCGACCCCGCCGGCCAGGTCGATCTCGCTCTTGTCCCAGTACCGGCGTTTCGGCTCGAAGAAGATCACCGGATCATCGCTGCTGATCGACTGCTGGATCAGGGCGTAGCCGTCGGCCGGGTCGCCGCAGGACACGACCCGCAGGCCAGAGGCGTGCACGAACAGCACTTCGGGGGACTCGCTGTGGTGTTCGACCGCGCCGATGCCGCCGCCGAAGGGGATCCGCACCGTGATCGGCAGCCTGACGTTGCCCAGCGACCGGTAGGCCATCTTGGCCAGCTGGGACACGATCTGGTCGAACGCCGGGAAGACGAAGCCGTCGAACTGGATCTCGCAGACCGGGCGGTAGCCGCGGAGCGCGAGGCCGATCGCGGTGCCGATGATTCCTGATTCGGCCAGCGGGGTGTCGATAACCCGGTCCTCGCCGAAGTCCTTCTGCAGGCCGTCGGTGACCCGGAACACGCCGCCGAGCTTGCCGACGTCCTCGCCCATGATGAGGACCTTGGGGTCGTTTTCCATGGCCTTGCGCAGGCCTTCGTTCAGCGCCTTGGAGAGCGTCAACGCCGTCATCGCGCGTCCTCCTCGGCGAATGAGCTGAGGTAGCTGTCGAGCTGCTCGCGCTCGCGGGCGATCAGCG
>DASYAT010000319.1:0-22714 GCA_036501205.1 Streptosporangiaceae bacterium
GATGGCCCGATTGGACAGCCCCCTGGCTATCAGGATGGCGACCTCGCGCTCTCGTCCGGTGAGCGGGCCTGGCCAGGCCAGCGCTGGCTGGCCAGGCACCTCGGCTGCGTCAGGCCCCAGGCCGGCCGGCTCCAGTCGTCCGGTGAGACCTGGGGGGCCATCTGGCGGGTCTGGCGGGTCTGGCGGGTCTGGCCGGCCGATGAAAAGCAGCGCCGCGTCGTGGGGGCTCAGATCGCGGCCTTCGGACAGCCACTCGGCGATAGCAGCCGATCCCTGCGCGGCCCGGATAGCGTCAAGCAGTTTCTCCAGCCGGCGCAACGCCGAGTCCGGTTGCGCCAGCCCGATCGCCCGGTAAAGGGACTGGGCCGCGCCCGCGAGCTTGACCGCCGTCATCACGTCGCCGGATGCGCTTGCCAGCCCGGCCAGCGCGGCCAGGCCGCGGGCGATCGCCTGGCGCTGGCCAATCTCCAGGCTGATGCGCACGCATTCGGTGAGATTCGCGCGGGCGACGGCCAGATTGCCCTCTTCGAGCGCGATCTGGCCGATTCCGGCCAGGCAACGGGTCATCTGCGGGCGGGCGCCAATCTGGCGGTAGAGCGCCAGCGCGTCGTGGTAATGCCTGTCGGCCTCGGCCGAGTCGCCGCGGAAGCTGGCGAGGCGGCCAAGTCCGTACCGCACGTTAGCGACGCCCCAGCCCCGGCCTTCGCCGAGTGCTTCCAGCGCCTGCTTATAGATGAGCTCGGCCTCGGCCAGGTCGCCCTGGACCAGGATCGCGGCGGCCCGCACGGCAAGCGAGATGCCCTCTTCCCAGCTGTCGGTCATCTTCTGGGCCTCGGTCAACGCCGTAGCGGTATAGGCGAGCGCCTCATCGACGCGGCCGTCCACCAGGGCGGTCAGGCCGAGAATGCGCAGTGCCCCGGCCGGATTGCACCCTGAGCCGAGCAGCGCCGGATCCAGGGCGGCTTGCGCGTGCCTGCGAGCGGCCTCGTAGTCCTGCTGCTCGAACGCGATCTCGGAGCGCACGACCAGCGCGCGCGACCGCACCGAGGGCCGGACCGGCGCCGAGCTCTGCAGGAACCGGTCAAGCCAGCTGGAACCGCTCCCGTCGCCCGCCACCAGCCAGGCGATGCGCATCGCGTTCGCCAGGCGCATGCCCTGCTCGGCGTCGTCGTGGTCGACGCAGTACTTCAGCGCCAGCTGGCAGTTCCGCCAGTCGGCCATCGCCCGGTGGTAGATGTCGACCCGCTCCTGCCAGGACGACTCATCCCGCACGATGCCGCTGGTCACGACCCGCTCGGTCATCGCGAGCATGCAGTCGCGGTGCGCCTGACGCATCCGGTCGACCTCGCCGTCGGCGGTCGCCTGCTCGGTCGCGAACTGCCTGACGGTGTCGAGCAGCCGGTAACGCACCGCGCCATCGAGTTCGTAGTCCACGCTCACCAGCGATTTATCGATCAGCGCGGTCAGCAGGTCGAGTACCCGCGCCGAGGCCATCTGGCTGTCGGCGCAGACTTCCTCGGCCATCTCCAGGCTCCAGCCGTGGAATACCGACAGGCGGCTGAGCAGCAGCCGCTCAGGGTCGGTCAGCAGCCCGTAACTCCAGTCGACCGTGGCCCGCAAGGTCTGCTGCCTCGGCGGCGCCGTCCTGTCGCCGATCGCGAGGAATTCGAACCGGCTGGCCAGCCTGGTCCTGATCTGCTCAAGCGAAAGCGTGCGCACCCGCGCGGCCGCCAGCTCGATCGCCAGCGGCACGCCGTCTAGCTGACGGCAGATGTCGACCACGGCGGTGAGGTTTCCGTCGTTCAGCTCGAATCCTGGCCGGGCGGCCATCGCCCGCGCCGCGAACAACTGGACCGCGTCGTAGGCCACGAGCTGCCCGTCAGCCGACCCGGCGGTTCCGTCGGCCGCCCCGACCGGCAGGCCGAGCGGCGGCACCCGCCAGAGCACTTCGCCGCGCACCCGCAGTGCCTCGCGGCTGGTGGCAACGACTCGCAGGCCAGGGCAGCAGCCGAGCAGCCACTGCACCAGTTCGGCCGACTCCTGGACCAGGTGGTCGCAGGTATCGAGGATGAGCAGCATCTTGCGCGGCCGCAGCGCCTCGGCCAGGGTGTCGGCCAGCGGCCGGTCCCGCTCCTCCCTGATCCCGAGCGTGTTCGTGATCAGGGGAAGAACCTGCGAAGGCCGGTCAACCTCCGCCTGATCGGCGAGCCAGACGCCGTCGGGGTAACTGGCAGCCACATCGTAGGCGAGCTTGAGCGCGAGCCGGGTCTTGCCGATCCCGCCTGGCCCGCAGAGGCTGATGGCCCTGACCTTGGTCAGAATGCCAGCAAGATCCGCAAGGTCACGCTCCCGGCCAATGAATGCATTTGACTCAGCCGGGAGGTTGCCCGCTGCAAGGTTCGGCTTCATTGGCCATCAGGATGTCTGATCAATTCGGTCCATTATTACATCAAGTCAGGCGCCTGGCCTGGGGTGAGGTTAATTCGGGTGGGATGGTGCCGGCCTTGACCACCCAGGCCGTGACCTGTGCGCGGGTATTGAAGCCGAGCTTGGCGAAGATATTGGCGACATGCCGGGCCGCCGTCGACTGGCTGATGAACAGCTTGTGACCAATCGCACGGTTGGACAGGCCCTCGGCGATGAGCTTGGCGACCTCGCATTCACGCTCGGTCAGCGGTCCTGGCCAGGCACGCTCATCCGGACCCTGACCAGGACCGGGGCCGGCGCCGGTGACCGCTGAGCCGGCAGCGGCCTGGTCGTGCCCGTTGATCCAGCCCGGCTGGCTGGCGGGTACAGCCGGTACGGCCGGCTCGGATGCCATGGCGAGCGCGGCCGCCTGACGCGGGCTCATCACCCGGCCCCGTTCGGCGGCGGCATCGGCGGCCTCGCGGCCAAGCCGCTTGCGGCCCTGGTCGAATACCGACTGCAGTCGGCTGACCGAAGCCGGGCGGACCCCGATGGTCTCAAACAGCGCCTGCGCCGCCGCGGCCACCTGGACGCCGCGCTCGTAGTCACCGACGGCGGCGGCGAGCGCGGCGAGCGCGGCGAGCGAACGGGCGATGCCGAGTCGCTGGCCGGTGGCGAGGTTCAGCCGAACGCTCTCGCTCAGGCTGGTCCGCGCGGTGGCTAGATCGGTCACGGCCAGCGCTACCAGCCCGATGGCGCCGAGGCATCTGGCCATCTCCGGCCTGGCGTCGATCTGCCGGTAGATGACGAGCGCGTCACTGAAATACCTGACGGCGCCCGCAGCGTCGCCCCTGGCCCTGGCCAGCAGCCCGAGCCCGGACAAGACATTGGCTACCCCCCAGCGGTTGTTGCCGCTGAGCGCTTCGAGTGCCTGCTCGTAGCTGGCCTGGGCCTCGTCGAGCAAGCCCTGGCCAGCTAGCACAGCGGCCCTGGCCGCCAACGAGATGCCTTCTTCCCAGGGATCGCGCGCGTGCCTGGCCGCCGCCAGCGCCGCGTCGGCGTGCTCCGCCGCTTCGCTCAGCCGACCCGCCAACAGCAAGGTGAGCGACTGCATGCGCAACGCGCTGGCCGGGTTCCCGTCGGCGCAGGCCCGGCTGAGGTCTAGGCCGGCCGCGGCAAACCGGGCCGCGCCCGTGTAGTCCTGCTGCTCGAATGCCAGCTCCGAGCGCACCGCCAGCGCCCTGGCCCGCAGGCCAGCCGGCGCCTGCGCCTGCGGTGTCCCGGCCAGCAGCTCATCGATCCAGGCCGCGCCGTCGGACACATCGCCGTTCGCCAGCCAGCTTGAGCTGAGCGCGTTGCACAGTCGCAGGCCCGCGTCGGCGTCGCCATGCTGGATGCAGTACAGGATGGCGATCCCGAAGTTGGCCCGGTCAGCCAGCACCCGCAGGTACATATCCACCCGCTCGGGCCAGGACGGCGCGCCCCGCAGGAAGGCGCGCCCCGCGATGTCAGTAACCAGGGCGAGCATGCAGTCCCGGTGCGCTGTGCGCAAGGCGGGCGACTCGCCGTCGGCCTGCGCGCGCTCGGCCGACAGTTCCCTGACGGTGTCGAGCAGACGGTACCGGCCGTTTCCGCCGACTTCGGCGTCGACGATGACCAGCGACTTGTCGATCAGAGCGGAAAGCAGGTCAAGAACCGCCGACGCCGGGATCTGGCCGTCCGCGCACACCTGCTCGGCCATCTCTAGGCTCCAGCCGTGGAACACCGACAGCCTGCTGAGCAGCTTGCGCTCGGCCTTTGTCAGCAGGTCCAGGCTCCATTCGACGGTGGCGCGGAGCGTTTGCTGGCGCAGCGGGGCGGTGCGGTCGCCGAATGCGAGCAGTTCGAATTTGCTGGCCAGCCGGTTCCTGATCTGGTCGGCCGACAAGGTGCGCACCCGCGCGGCGGCGAGTTCGATGGCCAGCGGGACGCCGTCGAGTGTGCGGCAGATATCGGCTACCGCAGCCGAATTCGACGCGTGCAGGCCAAAGCCCGGGCGCACTGCGGCGGCCCTGGTCACGAACAGCGTGATGGCCTCGTAGTCGCCCATCGCCGCATTAGCATCAGCGTCAGGCAGCCCCAGCGGCGGTACGCGCCAGATCACCTCGCCGCGCACTCTGAGCGCTTCCCGGCTGGTTGCGATCACCCGAAGCTCAGGACAGCCGCGGAGCAGGCGCTGCACCAGTTCGGCGGAGGCTTGCACGAGATGCTCACAGGTATCGAGCACCAGCAGCAGGCTCTGCCCGCGCAGCGCCTCGGCGAGGGTATCGGCCAGCGGCCGGTCTGGCTCGGGCCTGATCCCGAACGCGCCCGCGACGAGCGACACGACGCGGTCCGGGCTATCGGCCTCGGCCAGATCCACGAGCCATGCACCGTCGGCGAAGTCCGGCGTCAGCTCAGCGGCCAGCTTGAGCGCGAGCCTGGTCTTGCCGATCCCGCCGGGGCCGAACAAGGTAAGCATCCGGACATGCCCGAGCATGGAGATCAGGTCAGCCAGGTCACGCTCCCGGCCGACAAACGCATTCGGCTCGGCAGGAATGTTTCCTGCCTCGGGGCGCCAAGCGGCTGCGGGGAAGTTCAAAGTCATAGCCGTCACGGTGCGGGGCGATACCGATTTACAGCTATTATGCCATTATCTCGCCCGGAAGTCAGGAAACAACGTCGATCCAGGCGGTCTCGCTGTAGCGGAGCCGGCCGAAATACATCACCTTCACCAGGGCCCACCAGCGCTGGCCTGGCCGGGCGTCACCGGGGATATCCACTTCGAACGTCATGATGGTCGCGTCACCGGCTGCGGCCGTGAAGCCGGTGGTCCACGGCCCGGTCGCCAGCCAGCTGCCGTGCGAGGAGATCAGCTGGGCCTCGCCGCGCAGCTCGGAGGCGGTCCGGTTGGTGAGCTTGACCGCGATCTCGCCGTGGCCGCCCGGCGGCAGTTCCAGGTGCGAGGTGAGGCTGGTTAGTTGCGCCTCGGCCGCCTCAGCTTCGCTGACCGCCTCGAGCAGCGGCGCCAGCTCGTCGAAGGTCGGGTTCTGGCTCGACCGCGGCTCTCCGACCGCCACCATGACGGCGTCCTCGAGCAGCTGACCGGCGTCATCGATGATCATCGCGGTGACGAAATGGCGGCCGGCCGGCGCCCCGGCGGGCACCTGGACGACCAGGTCCCAGGCGGCGAAGCCGTGCGCGGTCAGGTGGTAGTGCAGCGGTCCGGACAGCGCCTGCCCGGCGGCAGTGAGCAGACCCCGGCTTTCCTGCCCGTTGCCCGCCGGGCCGGCGGGCCGGACCGAGACCAGGCGAAGCCCGGCCGGGATGCCAAGGGTCACCGTGCCGGAGACCGGGGCCGGGCCGCAGGCCACCGTGAGCCTGATCGCGGTGCTCTCTCCCGGCTGCGGAGCGGACAGGCCGGGGGACAGGTGCACGGCGACCGGCAGGTTGCCCGCCGGGGCCGGGCCCTTGCCGTGCAGCCAGTACCTGGTGAAGACCGGCTGGGCCGGTTCCGGCGCGGCCTGCGCCTGCTGAGCCGTCCGCACTTGCCGGGCCGCCTGCGGGTGCCCAGGCCCGGCCTGGAGGCCCAGCGGCGCCCAGGCCGGACCAGCGGCATCGACGGCGAGCGTGACCGTGCCCCTGGCCGGCACGTCGACGCTGACCGTGCCATCGCCGTAGTCAGCGGCCGAGTCATCGCCATGTTCGAGCAGGCTGGTGACGCTGGCCGCCTCGATCCCCGTGAACAGCCGCACGGTCGCTGTCTGGCCAGGCTCGATGAGGCTGCGCAGCCGCATGGTGACGCCGTCGCTCGGGCTGGGCGGCCCGGACGGGGCGATCGGGTTGCCGCGCGGCTTCATGGTCATCAGGTCGGTGCCGGCCGGGGTAACGCTCGCCAGGCTGAGGCTGGCCGGCAGCGGCCCGTCGTGCAGGCTGGCCCGGCAGGTCAGCAGCTCATGGCAGTATTCCTGGCCGGTCACCGGGAATCGCGCGGAACGCCAGTCGCCCTGGCCCGCCGCGAGGGCGTACTCGAAAGTGTGGCTCCAGTGCTGGAACGCGAAACTGCTGCCGTCAGGAACGGTGCGCTTGTCGCCGTCCATCCACACGCCGGCCGGCCAGGCGCTGCAGGCCCGCATCAGGGAGATGCTGGCCTGGCCCTCCGGCGTGACGATGCTGCCCGGCAAGCCGTGATTGAGCAGCGCCACGCTGTGCCCGGCCAGATCAGGATCGTCGTGCTCGCCAAAGCTGGCCGCTGGCGAGCGCACCTCGATCTCGGCGTCGGACAGGTCATCGATCACCGCCGCCACCGTGCCGTCGAGATCATGACCGGCGATGATCAGGACCGGCAGGTCGGTCAGGCCGCGGACGTCGGCGCTAGCGCCGAATGCCTGCCCAGGTGAGCTGCTGCCGGGTACCCAGACCCGGGCTGAGCCGGTCGTGGCTAGCTGGCTGTCGAATTCAGCCGCGATCGCGGGGTCGGCCGATGCGAGTACGTCCGCGGTGAAGGCGTTCTCGGCCCGGCCGCCGATCGCGATCCGCACGTCAGGCAGGTTGGAGTCGAGTTCGACCAAGCCGTATCTCGGGCCCTGCGGCGCCGAGCAGGTCGCGGTGACGCCCTGCCCGGCCAGCGCGATCAGCAGGTCGCGCACGGTCTTGCGCGCGCCCCGGCCGAGCAGGGTGTCTCTCGGGGCGAACGAGTCGCTGGCCGGGCCGGCCGGCGCGATCACCTCGGCCACCCCGATCGCGTGCCGGCGGCGCTCGCCGTCGCCTGCGGTCAGTGCCACCCGGACGGTCGAGCCGATCCCGAACCATTCGTGGGCCGGGTTATCCATCGTGTAGGTGTGCTCGGCCACGTCGACGTCGGTCTGGCCGAACGGGCGGCCGATGACGGAAAGGCCGGTCTGGTACACGGGCATGCCGCCCGGTACCGCCAGGCCGAACCGGGCCCGCAGCAGCCGGTCCTGTCCGATCGAGCCATCCACGTGGGTGCGGAACTCGATCAGCTCCTCGCCGTCCCACAGGATCGTCTCCTGGGTGATGGCCTGATCGCCGAGGTCGTAGCGGACCACCAGCCGGCTGCCGATCGGGCACCGCTGCGCTTGGACCGAGGCAGCCAGGCTGGCCGAGCTGCGCCAGGGGCCGCTCTGGCACAGCATCCACGGACCCTCACCCCAGCGCGGATGCGACGGGTACTCCTCCTGCAGCAGCAATTCGTTGCCCGGCCCGGTCAGCAACTCGGTTTCCGAGCTCAGGTCCATGATCGATGTCAGCGTCCCGCCCCTGTCCTGGTCGGCGCGGATCGCGAACCGCTCGCTGCTGATCTCGCTGCCCTCGGCCGGCCGCCAGCCGGAACCCCCTGAGCCGCCCTCGCCAGCCGCGCCGTCCCTGTCGCTAACCGGGACCGCGAGATAGGTGCGGTAGCCGACGGCCGGGACGTCGCGGGCCAGGAAGGTCAGCGTGACCTCGGCGAGCGAGCCGTCGGGATGCCTGCGCTCTCCCTGCGCCAGGCAGGGCAGCCTCGTCCCGGACTCGTCGGCCAGCCGCACATCAGCCGCCACGCCTTCGTCGTAGCTCAGCGTGATCCTGGCTCGCCCGGCGCGCGGCCAGGCCAGCGTGTTGAACACGACGACGGCGTCGGCCGGGCCTGGCGCTGAGCCATTGTGACCGGTCGCAGCGACCTGGCCCGCCGCTGGCGCGGCCGGGGCGTGACCGGGCCGCGTGCTAGCCGCCCCGCCGTTGGCAGCCGCGTGCCGGGCGCCCGCGACCTGGGTCAGTACCGGTTCGGCCGCCGTGAGCTCGGGCTCTGCCGGTCGGGCCGGTCGGGCCGGTCGGGCCGGCTGGGCGGATCCGGCCAGCCAGGCCGCTGCGCTCGCCGTGTCGGCCAGGCCGGCCAGATGCCGGACCGCCTGCTTTCTGGCCTGATCGCCGCGCTCGAACGCTTCCCGCCAGCCGGCCAGGAGGTCGAGGTAGACCTGATCGCCTTCGGTCCCGGTGATCGCGTCGTGGTGGGCACCGAACACCAGCTGCCGCCAGGCCTTGTCCAGGCTGGCCGCCGGGTACTCAGCTCCGGCCAGCCACGCGGCGGTGGCCAGCCGCTCAGCGTCCAGCATCGCGATCTCGGCGTCTCGCTGCGCCTGCTTGGTGTCGATATAGGTGACGTCCTTGCCGGGGTAAACCGGGTTCATGTCCCTGGTCTGCGGCATGATCCAGGCGCCGGTGGCGGCGGCCTGCGCGCGCACGGCCGCGAAGTACTCGCTCGGCACGGCGGTCACGAATCTCGGCCACACGTAGCGCGAATTCCAGTCCCGGTGGATCGCCGTCGCCCACTGGGGCGGGACCACGTGATCGCCGCCGACCGGCAGCATCACGTTCTGAGTCGCCGCGACCGGGGCGAGCTGGCGGAACTGGGTATAGGCGTCTTCCTCGGCGGTGGCCAGGTCGGCGGCGTGCTGGGTAATCCAGCCGGCTGAGTAATGATTCGGCATGTAGCTGGTGAGCAGCCCGGTCCCGTCGGGGGAGAGCCACTCGAATTCCGAGGGGAACTGCATCTGGGTGTTGCCGCCGGCGGCCCGGCTCGGGCCCCACTGGTGAAACGGCCCGCGCGCCCACGACGACTCGGTCATCCCAGCTCCGGCCATCAGGCCGGGATAAGACGGATCGAAGCCGAACGCGTCGAGCATCCAGGCGGCCGACGGGTTCGCGCCGAGCACGTCCCGCTGGTAGTTAAGGCCGTAGACAGCGTTCCTGATCGTCGATTCCGCGCAGGTCAGGTTGGTGTTCGGCTCGTTGTAGCTGCCGCCTACGATCTCGACCCGGCCGGCCGTGATCAGCGCCCTCAGCTCGGCCCGGTCCTGCGGGTACACATCGAAGTAGGGCTTGAGGTAGTCAATCTCGGCGAGTACGAACTTGTAGTCAGGGTCGGACCTGGCCTCGGCCAGATGGAGCCTGACCAGCTCGAACACGGTCCGCACCTCGGGCATCGAGCCGTCGTCGGCCGCGATCAGCGGCCAGGTCTGGGTAAACCGCCCCTGGGTGTTCCACCACACCGGGTCATAGTGGAAGTGGCTGACCATCCACATCGTCCAGCCGGGCTCGGCGACCGTGACCTGCCCGGGGGCTTCCCAGCGACCAGACGCGCTCTGCGCGACCACGGTGACATGCCTGGTGCCGCCTGGCACGGCGGAGGCGGTCACGTCGACGCCGACTTCGGCGATCCGCTGCTCGCCGTGCACCAGGCCGCCGACCTCGGCCGCGACGGGCGTCGTCACGCCGCTGCCGTTCACCGTCACCGCGACGATCGCGGCCGGGTCGCGGATCATTCCCGGACCGTCGTTGACAAGGGTGACCCGGATGATCTGCAACGGCCGATCCCGGGTGCCGATGAACAACTCGGTCGAGGCTACCTCGGTGATCCGCATGCCTCATCGTGGCACGATGCCGCGGTGATGATCTAGTTTGCCGGCTTGGCGAGGTCAGCGAGCGGAGCGCCGGTTAGCCGGTGCACGGTCCATTCCGACATCGCGATCGCGCCGAGCGACTCATAGAAGCCGATCGCCGGGGTGTTCCAGTCGAGTACCCACCACTCCAGGCGGCGGTAGCCCCGCTGCACGCAGATCGACGCGAGCGCGGCCAGCAGCGCCTTGCCGGTACCCCAGCCGCGCATCTCCGGCCTGACGTACAGGTCCTCCAGGTAGATGCCGTGCTTGCCGGACCAGGTGGAGTAGTTGACGAACCACAGCGCGAATCCGGCGATCTGCTCGCCGGTGACTGCTACGTGGCCGAACAGGGCGGGCTCCGGGGAGCACAGCGCGGCCCGCAGATCTTCGACCGACGACTCGACCTTGTCGGCCGAGCGCTCGTACGTGGCCAGCTCGATGATCAGCTCGTAGATCCGCTCCACGTCATCGGGCCCCGCGGGCCTGATCTCCACCGCGCCCGCCGCCTCGCTCACTGAGCCTCCCTGGATTCGCCCGGTCCGCAGTGGCTGAAACGATATCTGAGCCGAAATCGGTCGGCCGGCACCACGATCTCCGTGCACTCCACCGCCTGGCCGGCTTGATGGTGAATCCGGTCGATCGCCAGCACCAGGCCGCCCGGCGGCATGGCCAGCGCGGTCGCCTCGGCCCTTGACGACGGCCGGACCGAGAGCTCCTCGGTCACCTCATCGACGGTCACGCCGATGAACCGCATCCGCTCGATCACTCCGCGGCCGGCCAGCGGGCCCTCCTCTGGCAGCGCCACTACGGAACCCGCGGTCAGGTGGACGGGCTCATAGCTGGTGGCGAGCTGTACCGGATCGCCGTCGGATCGCAGCAGGTACCTGGTCATCGTGGCGAGCGCGCCGACCGGCAGCCGCAGTTTCCTGGCGACCGGCGGCGGGGCGGTGACCTGCTCGGTCTGGTGCTCCCAGGCGAGCCGCCTGGTGACCGGCGGGGCCTGGGCCACTCCGAATGGTGATCCGGGGAACTGAGGCCGGTCGTGCTCCAGGATCCCGACGGCCGGCGCCTTGCGCACATAGCAGCCTGATCCTGGCCTGGCCTCGATCAGGCCCTCGGCGAGCAGCACCGCCAGCGCGTGCTTAGCGGCGGTCTCGCCGACCCCGTAATTCGTGATGATCGCGTTGCGGGAGGGCACCCGCGCACCGGGTTCGAGTGAGCCTGAGCTGATCTTCGAGCGCAGGTCATCAAGCACCCGCAGATAGACAGGCTCGGTTGCACTAGCCATGACCCCCGGCTCCTGGTGAATCCGATGCTGCGGCAGCCCCCGCCGCCGGCGTCCCAGGAAAAGCCGCGAGCGTCAGCCGCTGCCCTCCTCGAGTAGCAGGTGATATCCGTTCGGCGTCCTGGCATGCAGCACCCGGTACTGCCAGTCCCGGCTCGGGGTCATCAGCTCCTCACGGTAGGGCACCCCGGCGGTTTCAAACAGCTTCTTCGCCTCATCGAGGTCACTCACCCCGAACTGCCAGGTCAGGACCCGGTCAGGCCCGGCTGGCGAAAAACCCTCATGCCACTCAATGCCGAATTCCACTGGCCCGTGACCCAGGGCCAGGAAATACGGGTACTCAGGGCCTTCGTAAGTGACCCTGAACCCGAGTTGGAGGTAGAAATCCCGCTCCGCTCGCAGATCGTTGACGAAAAGAATCGGGATGATCCGCCTGAACAACACTGCCATAGCGCGACATAGTATCGAGCCGCAGTCACGAGGGCAGCATAGTGCTGGCTCGACACGAGAAGTTGATCTCAACGAGCCGCTCTGGCGCCCCGCAAGTTAAGGTGACACAGTGCCTGATGTGACAAATGCCCTGGTTAGAGTTGCCGTCTGCCAGCTAGCCATTCAGGTCGCCGAGCCCGAAGCGAACCGGGCGGCCGCCGCGGCCGCGATCGGCGAAGCGGTCAGCCGTGGCGCCCAGATAGTGGTGCTGCCTGAGCTGACGCCGTCCGGATACGTCTTCACCGGCGCGCAGGAGGCCCGCTCGCTCAGTGAGCCTGCCGACGGGCCGACCGCCCGGCAGTGGGCCGAACTGGCCGCGGCCCACGACATCGTGGTCATCGGCGGGTTCGCCGAGCTGGGCGATGACGACCGGGTCTATAACAGCTCGCTGCTCGCCGACCGCTCCGGCGTGCGCGCGGTCTACCGCAAGGCGCACCTGTGGGACGCCGAAGCCGACTGCTTTATCCCTGGCGACCAGCCGCCGCCGGTGGTCGACACGGACTTCGGCCGGATCTCGATGATGATCTGCTACGACGTGGAGTTTCCCGAGTGGGTCAGGCGGCCGGCCCTGGCGGGCGCTGATCTGCTCGCGGTGCCGACCAACTGGCCAAGCGACCCGTTCCCGTCGGGGGAGCGGAACATTTTGACGGTTAACGTCCAAGCGGCCGCGTTCGCCAACCGGATGTTCATCGCCGCCGCCTGCCGGTGCGGCACCGAGCGCGGCGTGAACTGGGTCGGTGGCAGCATCATCACTGGCGTCGACGGCTACCCGCTGGCAGGCCCGGCCAGCACCACGAGCGAGGCCGGCCAGGCCGCCAGCGAGATCCTGTTCGCCGACTGTGATCTGGCCCAGGCCAGAAGCAAGGCGACCGGCCCGCGCAATGACTCTCACGCGGACCGGCGCCCTGATCTGTACTAGCGCTGCGGGAGGCCCCCTTGGACCCCCCGAAGGGATCTAGCCGACCTTGTAGGTGTACGGGATGTTCACGAGCTCGTCACCGCTGAAGGTGCCGAGGTTCGCCGTGTCCACGCCGATGAAGCCGCGGACGACCGAGCCCGAGGCGGCACTCGGCGTGAAGGTGAGCGTGATCGTGCCGGACTGGCCAGGCTCGAGGACCAGCGGCGAGTAGGACTCAGTCGGGTTGACCGAAAGCGCCCAGAAGTCGCCGGTGTCGGGAGATACCGCCGAGTCGAACGGGTTGGTGTTGGCTACTGCGGCGAGATTCACTGACCCCGCGACGGCAGCGGTACCGAACGGCCCGGTGGCTTCCGGCAGGGCGAAGAACGGCCCCGGTGCGATCTCGGGATCGACCAGCGCCGCCACCGAGTTGTCGCCGAACGACACTCCAAGGAAGTCGGGATCTCCGTTGTCGGCCTGGACATCCATGGTGATCGGGATGGTGCCCTGAGCGGCCACGGTGAGCAGGTTGGTGTTGGTCGGGATCAGCCAGTTCGGCTGGGCGGCCAGTGAGAGCGGCAACGCCACGCCGTTCACGTCCGAGCCGGCCAGTTCCTGCAGTACCTGGCCGTTCAGGCGCGGGTCGGCGAAGTAGTCCTTCTCCGAATTGCCGTTGTTGGTCACCCTGATCGTCGCGGTGACCGGCCGGCCGGCCGGCAGCACGGTGCTAGCGGAGTTCGGGATACCGCTGCTCGTGACCGCTGGCGCGGTAAAGGAAATTTTCCCGGAGAAAGCTTCGCTCAGCTTTGTTCCGTCGTTCTGGCCGAACGTGAGCAGCGTGACGGTCCAAAGACCAGGCGCGGGCGAGCCATGGAAGAACTGCATGGCCTGGCCGGCGCCCTGGAACACGTCGTTGGAGGTGTTCTGCACATCAAGCGGCTCGCCGCCCGGATCGACGAGGAATCCCTCGAGCGAGTACGGGTGATCGGCCAGTGCGATCGCGACGTTCAGCGAGGACTCGCCGGACGGCACGTTGAACTGGTAGGTCTCCTCCTGGCCGGCGTTGAAGAAGTTCCCGCCGCCGGTAATCGTGCCGGCGAACGTTCCGCCGGTGCCGCTGATCGGCACTAGCGCCCGCAGCACGATCGGGATGGCGCCGTCAGTGCTGCCGCCAGTACCCAGGTGCAGGCTGAGCGCGTTGTCACCCGCCTGGCCGGCACTGACGGTCACCGTGAAGGTGCCGGTCGCTCCGGGGGCGAGCGTCTTGGAAGCCGGCGAGGCCGTGCCGGCGGAGTGGAACTTCTGGGTGAAGTAGGTGAACTGGACCGGGCCGAAATAGGGCGCGGTGCTGGTCGTGAAGATCACCGCGGTCCAGGTGCCGGCCATCGGCCCGTGTACTTCGGCGTGGCCGAAGCCGCTCTGGTTGGTGCCGATCAATGAGTACGCGGCGACGTTGCCCTGCGGATCAAACAGGGTCTCGAACGCCGCGCCGCCGATGTTGGCGGCGTTCCAGGTGATGTTGCCGTTCAGGTTGTTCGTGCCGGCCGGCACGTTGAACGTCTGAGTCGCGTAGAAGTCGGTGTTGCCCTCGCCATCGATGTAGGTGGGGCTCGACGCGCTCAGGTTGGCGGTGCCGGTGGTGTTGGACACGGTGGTCGGGTTGCCGGAGACGGTCGGGGTGACGGTCTGCGTGCCGGCGGCTTCGTTGGTGACGCTGATGGCAAAGGACTTGCTCGATCCGGCGCTGACGGTGGCATCCAGTGAGGTCTTGCTGACCAGCAGGGTGCTGCCGGTCGGGGTGCCGCCGTTGACGGACCGGGCGAGTTGCACGGCCTTGAGCGTGTTGACCAGGCCGGCCCCCTCGTGGTCGGCGGGCGCGCCGAGGTCGGTGGCGGTGCTGACGATGATCTGCTCGACCAGCGCGGGCGACGGCAGGCTGCCGCCATGCGCGTTGGCGTAGGCCTCGATGATGTCCGCCGCGGTGGCCGAGGTCTCAGGAGCCGACGCGCTGGTGCCGCCAGCTGCCCAGATGCCAGGGGAGGAACCGTTGTCGATGTCCCGGCAGCCGAAGAACGCCGTGGTATTGGTGCTGCACAGCGACCAGCCGCGGTCACCTGGAGCGACCACGTCGACGGTGTGCGGGTTGAACTCGGTGATACCGCTCGCGCTCAGCGCGGAGATGTTGTTGTTCTCCCAGCCGCCCGGCACCAGGTTCGTGCCGTACCTGGTGGTCTGGCGGTAGACCTGGTAGGTGGTGGTGCCGCCGACGGCGATCACTCCGGGCGTGGTGGCCGGCGAGCCGATGTTGTTGAACGGGCCGGCGTCACCGCTGCTCGACACGACCGTAACTCCGGCCGCGACGGCGGCCGCGTCGGCCAGCGCCACCGGGTCATCCTGAGTGTTCGGCAGCGGGTTGGCGCCGATCGACTCGTTGAGCACGTTGACGTGGTCCTGCAGCACGGCCCACTGGACGGCCTGGACGATCTGGCTGTTGAAGAATCCGGCGTTGGGTCCGGCCACGTTCAGCACGGCCAGGCTGGCACCAGGAGCGATGCCCTCGACCTTGATGTTGCAGCCAGGGGGCAGGGGATGAGCCGGGTTGACGAAGTTCGACAGGTCATAGGTCAGGTTGCCCTGCGCGGCGATAGAGCCGGCGTCGAGGAAGGCCTCGCGGCCATCGGTCGGCGAACTCGTGCCGAAGCCGCTGAAGTCCTCGTAGTCGAAGATCACGTGCTGGCCGTTGGCCCTGATCAGGTCGGCATTGTTCGGGTCGATTCCATCGGCGATGATGCCGACCTTGACTCCGGTGCCATCCGCGATCTGATTGGCGGCGGCGACGTTCATCACGGTCCTGGCCTCAGGCTCGATCAGCGGCTGGGCCGGATTGGCCGGGCAGATCTGCTGGGTGGCGGCCGGGCTGGCGACGCCGCGGCGCCGGTGCGTAAGCGGGAAAATCGGGCCGGGGCCGCTGGTGAGCGGCGCGAAGTGCCGGAAGGCGTCGGGCACGACCGCTCGTACGGCCGGATTCGACTTCAGGCGCTTTGCTTCAGCGGCCGAGATGGTCGCTGAGATCGCGTCGATGATGCTGTAGCTGCGCACCTTGGTGGCGTGGATCTTGTGAAGCTCGGCTAGCACGCCGGCCTGGGCGGCCTTGGCAACCGCGGCTCGCATTGAAACGGTCCTCCCGCGAGCGGGGAAGGCGGAGAGCTGATTCTTGAAAATGATGATCGAACGGTCGTGAGCGTCGGCTGCCAGCCGGCGAACTTCCGCGGCGGTCAGCTTCGACCGTGTTCCCTTGAACAGGTGCACATGTCCGGCCTGCGCGTGCCCTTGAGAGGCGGCGGCCCAAGCGGAGCCGCTCATGGCCAGCGGGACTAAACCCAAAGTCAGGAGCAGCGCCGACAGACGGTAGCGCGAGCGGATACGCATACGCAATCCTTTCCGTAAATCGTTGGCTATGACCCACTTTGGCCATTTGCGAGAACGCAAAATACCAACCCAAAGGCCAGCCTCTATCGCAACAGGCGCTTGTCAAGGTTTTTCATGCAACTTTCGCCGCGACTTCAATCAGCGCGTTTTGCGACGAGTGATTGGGTTTAAGTCAGGCACTGCCGACTATTAGTAAAGGTCTGACATTAGAGCTTGCGAGCCATTGTCAGCCCGTCGCCAATTGGCAGCAGCACCAGCTCGACTCGCTCATCCGCCAGGGCGTGGCCGTTGAACTGCCTGATCCCCACGACGCTGTCGCCTTGCTCAGCCAGGTCCACCACCCGGCCCTGCGACAGCGTGTTGTCCACGAGGATCACGCCGCCTGACCCGATCATCGGCACGATCAGGTCCCAGTACCGCACATAACCGGTCTTGTCGGCGTCGATGAACGCCAGGTCGAAGCTCGTCTCCGCCGGCAGCGCGGCCAGCGTCTGCTCGGCGGGGCCAAGCCGCAGCTCGATCCGGTCGGACAGCCCGGCTCGAGCCCAGTAGCGCCGCGCTACCGAGGTCCACTCGTCGCTGACATCGCAGCACAGCAGCCGTCCGCCATCGCCGAGCCCGCGGGCCAGGCAGATCGCCGAGTAACCGGTGAACGTGCCCACCTCGACCGCGCTGCGGGCCCCGGTGAGCTGGGCGAGCAGGGTCATGAAGGTGCCCTGCTCCGGGCCGATCTGCATGCCGGCCGTGCCGCCGTACCGCTCCAGGGTCTCGGCCGCCAGGTCACGGAGGATCTCGTCCGGCTGGCTGCTGTGCGCTACGACGTACTCAGCCAGCGCGTCGCTGAGCTGCTCGCTTCTCCTGGTCACCTACCGAATAGTAGTAAGACCGGAATCTATCCGGGCGCCGAGCATCCGGGCGGCGGGTTTAGTCTTCGATGCATGGCCCCGCAACCGCTGAGCTTCATACCGAGCCCGTCCTCCAACGGGTTCCATCTCGGCCCGCTGTTCATTCACTTCTACGGGCTGATGTATGTCATCGGAATCACTCTCGCCGTGCTGATCACCCAGCGGCGGGCGCGCAACGCCGGCGGCGACCCGGCTGTCGTCGGCGATGTCGCCCTCTGGGCGGTCCCGGCCGGCATCATCGGCGGCCGGATTTACTTCGACATCACGACGCCGAGCCAGATCCCGCATGTCTGGTACGGCGTATTCGCCGTCTGGTCGGGTGGCCTGGGCATCTGGGGTGGCATTGCCGCCGGAGTCCTGGTCGGTGCCTGGCGAGTGCGCCGGGCGGGCCAGAGCGTCGCGCTGTTCGCCGACGCCGTCGCCCCGGCCCTGCTGGTCGCGCAAGCCATCGGCCGGATCGGCAACTACTTCAACCAGGAACTGTTCGGCCGCCCCAGCACGCTGCCGTGGGCTCTGAAAATCCAGCCCCAGCACCGGCCAGCGGGCTTTTACCACCAGTTCGCTACGTTCCAGCCCACGTTCCTGTACGAGCTGATCTGGGACCTGCTGCTGGCCGCCGTCCTGATCTGGCTCGGCAACCGCCGGTCGATCAGGCCGCCTGGCCTGTTCGCGCTCTATGTCGCCGGCTATTCGGCGTTCCGCATCTTCGAGGAATCGCTGCGGATCGATAATTCCGAGCACTTCCTCGGCCTGCGCCTGAACTTCTATGTCGCCGGCGCGCTGACCATAGTCGGCCTCGCCTGGTTCGTCATCTCGCAGCGGCGAGCTCCTGCGCCAGTCACCGCTGCGGACGCCGACGACTCAGCCGCCGCGAACTCAGAGGACTCAGCCGCCGCCGGCGCGGACTCAGCGGACTCAGAAGACGAGGAACCCTCCGATGCCTCCGCGAAGGCTGACGACACCGAACCAGACTCAGAGGAAACCGCCGAAGCCGACGACGCGGTCGCCGGCGACCGAAAATAGGATCGACATCCCAGGCTAGCCTCGGGCAGCATGGTTGCCCGTGGACGATGACGGGGGCGGTGACACGACCGGTCAGCCCCCCGGGCGAGGCGGCAGCCTTCGCCAGCTAGCCAGAAAACTCTCGCCGGATCTGGCGCCGATCCGGCACTCGCGGGATTACCGGCTGCTCTACGCCGGCCAGGCTGCGAACACGACTGGCTCGATGATCTGCTTCGTCGCGCTGCCGTACCAGGCCTACTCGATCAGCCACTCATCCCTGGTCGTCGGCCTGCTGAGCGCCGTAGAACTGGTTCCGGTGCTGCTGGCCGGGATGATCGGCGGCGCGCTGGCCGATTCGCTTGAGCGGCGCAAGCTGATCTTGATCACCCAGACCTGCTCAGTTTTCTGCATAGTCGGGCTGGCCATCAACGCGCTGACAACCCGGCACCTCTGGCTGCTGTTCGTGCTCGCCGCCTTGCTGACTCTGTCGTTCAGCCTGCAGCGACCCTCGGTCGAGGTGATCGTTCCCCGGCTGGTGGCTCATGAGGACCTGCACGCCTCCTCGGCACTGTCCACGCTGCTCGGGACGTTCGCGAACACGCTCGGTCCGCTGATCGGCGGAGCGCTGCTGGTCGGCGGAGTACCGCTGGCCTACTTCGCCGCCGCCGGGACGGCCGCCGCCGGTCTGATCCCGTTCGCCCGGATGGCACAGAGTTCACCGGGCCCGGATGCGGACCGGCCTAGCCTCTCCGGATTGCTTGAGGGGTTGCGTTATGCCAAAAGCAGGCCTGATCTTCTCGGGACCTATCTGATCGACATCGGCGCTATGTTGTTCGGCGCGCCGTACGCGGTGTTCCCGCAGATCGCGGCCCGGCTGGGCGGGCCTGCGGTGCTTGGCCTGCTGTATGCGGCGCCGGGCTTCGGGTCGCTGGCGGTGAGCCTGACCAGCAGCTGGACCAGGCATGTACATCATCACGGCCGGGCGATCGCGTTCTCGGTCTGCGGCTGGGGAATCGCGATCGCGGCGTTCGGGTTCGCGCCCGACCTGCCGCTCGCGGTGCTCGCGCTAGCCGCTGCTGGCGGCGCGGACTGCGTCAGCGGGCTGTTCCGGATGACGATGTGGAATCAGTCGATCCCGGCGCGGGTCAGGGGCCGGATGGCCGGCCTGGAGATGATCAGTTACTCGACTGGCGAGCCGGTCGGGAACCTGGAAGCAGGTGCGGTGGCCCAGCTGACCGGCTCGGTGCGGATCGCGGTGGTCTCCGGCGGCCTGCTCAGCCTGCTGGGAGCGGCCATAGTCTCGCTGGCGCTGCCCGCGCTGTGGCGTTACGACGCCCGCGACGTGAAAGCCCCCGGTTCCGTCGATACCGTCGGTGCTGAGCCGCTGCCGGGTGAGCCGCTGGCCCGCGCTCCGGTCGGACCGGACCTGGCCAGTTTGCCCAGCGTTCAGCCACAATACGAGCATGCGCCACTCTCCGAGGACAGCTAGCACTATATCGGTTCTTTTCGGCCTGGCCGTCGCGGTCGGTGCGACCGGCGCCGCTGCCGCCGTGAAGCCGGCGGCTGTCCCGGTGACCTACCAGCGGGCGTTCGGCGGCACCGGGCGAGACGCGCTGATGCAACCGTTCGCGGTGGCGCTGGGCAGCGGTAACCGGGTGTGGGTGGCGGACCGGGGGAGCGGCGCGGTCGAGGAGTTCTCCGCCGCGGGCAAGGTGCTGGCCCGGTTCGGCCAGCGCACGCTGGCGAAGCCGGACGGGATCGCGATCGGTCCCGGCGGCAGCGTCTGGGTGAGCGATGCCGGTCACAACCGGATCGTGGAGTTCTCCCCGCACGGCGCCAGGCTGCGGGCGTTCGGATCGGCCGGCCGCAAGCACGGACAACTCAGCGATCCCGGCAACCTGGCCGTCGGACCTGGCGGCACCATCTACGTCGCGGATACCGGCAACAACCGGGTCGACCGGTTCGGCCGGTCGGGCAAGTACCTGTCCTCGATCAAGGTCGCGTCTCCGTTCGGAGTCGCGGTCAGCAAGGCCGGCCGGATCTGGGTGTCGAGCGCAAGCGTCTCCAGCGCCAACTTGATCTACGAGTTCGCCGCCAGCGGTTCCGAGATCACCGAAATCGGCGAGACCCAGGCCGGCTACGGCGCGCTGTCCAACCCGGCCGGGATCGCGATCGGGCCGCGCGGGTTCATTTACGTCGCGCAGCCCGACTACGGATTGGTGACCGTGCTCGACCAGGGCGGCTTCTCCCACGGCGAGTTCGGGCTGCAGTCCAAGACCAGCCTCGCCGGCCGGAACCTGGCGTTTCCGCAGGGACTGGCGATCACCAAGGGCGGCACGGTGTTCGTCGCCGACTCCGGCCGCGGGCGCGTCGTCGAATTCGCGCCGGCCGCCGCCGGGGCCGGCTCGGCAGCCGGCGGATCACCGGCGCGTGGTTCGGCTGCCTCCTGGGCTTGGCTCGCGGGGGCGGGGTTGTGCGCGGTGGCCGGCGCACTGCTGCTTGAGCGACTGCGGCGACGCCGCGCTCGGCGGATCCCGGTTCCACCCGCTCCCGCCCCAGCCGATCCGGCTCCTGCGGTTGCCGCTCCGCCCGCGCCCGCTCCGGCCACGGCGGGTCCAGTCGTGAGTCGACGCGCGCTGATCGCCGGGGCGACCGCGCTGACCGGGGCTGCGACGGCCGGCGTGCTGCCGCTGAGCCTGCGCCGAGCGCTCGCCGCGACCGCCGGCCGGCAGGCCAGCGGCAAGCTGACCGACATCAAGCACATCGTGATCTTGATGCAGGAGAACCGGAGCTTCGACCACTACTACGGGGCGATGCCAGGCGTGCGCGGATTCACCGACCCGACCGCGATCAAGCTGAGCAGCGGCCGGTCGGTCTTCCATCAGCCCGACCCGTCGCACGCCCAGGGCTACCTGCTGCCGTTCCACTACGACACGAAGAGGACCAGTGCCCAGGCCACGCCCGGCACCGACCACTCCTGGCCGACGCAGCACCAGGCGTGGAACCACGGCAAGATGGACTCCTGGATCGCCGCCAAGGGCGAGTTCACGATGGGCTACTTCACCAGGGACGACATCCCGTTCCACTGGGCGCTGGCCGACGCGTTCACGATCTGTGACAACTACCACTGCTCGGTGTTCGGCCCGACGAACCCGAACCGGCTGTACATGTGGACCGGCATGATCGACCCAGGCGGCAAAAATGGCGGCCCGATCATCGACAACACGCCTGGCGCCGGCAACGTGATCCTGACCTGGAAGACCTACCCGGAGCGACTGCAGGCCGCCGGGATCAGCTGGCAGGTCTACCAGGAGGAAGACAACTTCGACGACAACGCGCTGGCCTGGTTCAAACAGTTCGGCCATGCGGGCAGCCGGTCACCGCTGCATCAGCGCGGGATGCGGAAGCTGCCGGCCGGCTCATTCGAGGACGACGCCAGGCATGACCGGCTGCCGCAGGTGTCGTGGCTGGTCGCGCCGACCGCGCAGTCCGAGCATCCGGACTTCTACCCGGCCGCCGGCGCCGAGTACATCGCCCAGAAGCTAGACGCGATCGCCTCGAACCCGGCGGTGTGGGCCAAGACCGCGTTCATCCTCTGCTACGACGAGAACGACGGCCTGTTCGATCACGTGGTCCCGCCCACGCCAAAGCGCGGGACTCCTGATGAGTTCGTCATCGGCGAGCCGATCGGCCTGGGCTTCCGCACGCCGACCACAATCGTCTCGCCCTGGACCGCCGGCGGGTTCGTCTGCTCCGACGTGTTCGACCACTCGTCGCTGATCCGCTTCATCGAGGCCAGGTTCGGAGTCCGCGAACCGAACATCAGCGCCTGGCGCCACCGCACCTGCGGCGACCTGACCACCGCCTTCCGGTTCTCGTCCGGCCCGGCCAGCTATCCGAGCTCCAACACCAGGCTCCGCCTGGCCACCACCGAGGCCGGCCTGCTCACCGCCCAGCGCGAGGTCAGCAGGTACCCGGCCCCGGCAATCCCCAAGGTCAACCAGCCCCTCCCCACCGGGCACCGCTAGCCGCAGGCCCGGCAACGTTGTCAGAAGGCGCCGGTGCCGTCGGGGGTACCCAAGCCCGTCGGGCCGTCATAACCCTGTGCGGCCTGGCAGAGATAATCGTGGCCGCAGGTGGCCCCGCCGGCGTTGTGGAACCAGTCGTTGTTGCCGGTAGTGACGTCGAATAGTGCGCTGGCGTGCTGGTATGGATAGCCAGGGGTGACGGTGGCAGCGTTGCCGGCCAGGGCGTAGCCGGCGGCGATCAGCGGCGTGGCGGCGCTGGTGTCCCCGACCAGTTGCCAGCCGCCCGGGTGCTTCCGTTATCTGCACAGGTTCGGGAGCGGGCATGATGGTGGACGTGCTGACCACGGAGTATGACGGGTGCGGGCGGTGCCTGGTGGCGACGCGGCGGCTGTCCTTTGACGCGGAAGGGGCTGGGGCCGTGGCTGCGGGGGGAGATGGGGCCGTATGACGGGCTGGTGGGTCCGTCGGTGGACCGGATCGGCCGGAATGTGCGGGACGCTTTGAATACTCAGGTGCTGCTGACGTCGCAGGGCCGGATGGTGGTGACGGCGGATCATGCCGGGGTGTGGGATTTCAGTGATCCGGGTCAGGAGAATGACTGGCTGTTCAAGGCTTTGGGGTCTCAGTTGGAGTTGCGGGCGATTCAGAAGCGGAACCGGGATGAGACGATCCGGGCGCGGGACGCTGGCGAGCCGAAGCAGCGGCCGTCCTACGGGTACGTGTACGTCCGGCTGGTCCCGACCGGGAAAGTCGATCACGTGGCTGTTGATCCGGTGGCGGCGGAGGTTATCCGGGATGTGGCGGAGCGGGTTCTGGGT
>DASYAT010000320.1:0-19270 GCA_036501205.1 Streptosporangiaceae bacterium
GACACCGACCACGTACCGATCGCGGCAACGCAGTACCCGAGCACGGCCGCCGCCCCGAGGCCAGCCGCGATCCGGCGCGGTCGGGCTACCAGCACATAGCCGATCACCGCCGCGAGCACCACGATAAGCCAGCACACTGACGCCGCCCCGCCGTAGCCGGACGGCACCGCCTGGGCGTTCCAGACCCCGCCGAGCAGCAGCAGGCTGCCGAGCGCACCGAACGGCGTATCGGCCCGCGCAGCGAACACCGCCGCTGCGGCCGGATCGGCGTGCACCGGCACGATGAGCGACGGAATCACCCAGGGCAGGCTCGCCACCGCCAGCGCCGCGAGCACGACCCCGGTCCGCCGTGCCCGCTCGGCCCAGCCGGCCTGCGCACCGACCCCGAACCACGCGACCGGCAGCGCCGCCACCGCAGTGATCGACATCGCCGCGAACCCGCCCACCGCCGCCGGCACCAACGTCAGCGCCAGCCGTCCTAGGCGTAGCGTCCCGTCCCGCTCGTCTCTCCCGGCCAGCTCGCGCACTACCCACGGCAGCCCGGCGTACCCGAGCAGCGTCGCCCACTGCCCCATGATCAGCCGCTCGGCGACGAACGGGTTCCACGTGAAGCAGACCCCCGCGATGAGCCGGGCGGCCATCGGCAGCCGTTCGGCCAGCGCACACGCTCCGGCGCAAGCAACAACAAAAATCGAAATCAAGATTATTTTCTGGAAGATTTGCGCCGGTATGCCCCTACTCGCCAGAGCAACGATCAGGTCGCTCGGAACCGCCCTGGCCACGCTGCCGGTGACGCCGAGATCCGCCAGGCTGATCGGCGGATCGGGCACGAACACCATGTCGTAGGTGAGCACGAAGCCGCGCCCGAGCGCCGGCCCAAGCGCCAGCACCCCAAGGATCAGCCCAACCACGGCGGGCCAGCCGTGCCTCTTAACCCGCTGCGTCAGCCAGTCCACCCCCGCGCCGCGCGGGGGAGAGTCATGGGGCGGCTGCGCGGCGTCGCGGCCCGACGCGCCGGGCGGGGTCGGGCGCGTCCGTTTCCTGTCTCGCTGCGCGGGCTGGTCCGAGATCACGTCTTGCGGGCGTGGACGAGCAGGATCGAGGCGGCTGACGGCCAGTAGCAGAACGCCCGGTCCAGCGGCCGCAGCGGCCCCGGCACGTCGTGGTACCTAGCGCCGGCGACCTGGAGGCAGCTGAACCCGTACGCGGACAGGAACTCGACCAGCGCCCGCTTGGTGAACATGTGCAGGTGCCCGGCGACCTGACTGCCCGGCCGGCCGAACACCGACCGGAGGCTCACCTCGGAAAACACCGGCTGGACGCCGAAGGCGAGCAGGCCGCGGTTGTACCAGGCGGCGAGGTTGGGGGTGGACAGCAGCAGCGAGCCGCCCGGCTTGAGCGCTCGGTGCGCGGCCTCGACCGCCGCATCCGTATCGACCAGGTGCTCGATAACCTCGCTCATCACGATCACGTCGACGCTGCCGTCCCGCAGCGGGAGCCTGGGTGCGTCGAGCTCGGCCCGCAGCACGCTCAGCCCGCGGTCCTTGGCGGCCGTCAGCGAGCCCGCCGACCAGTCGAGCCCGGCGAACCGATGCCCGGCGTTGCGGTCGGCCGCGACCTTGGTCGCGAACCCGTCGCCGCATCCCACATCGACGATCGTGGCCGGTGCTGGTACCGAACGCAGCAGGTCGGCCAGCATCGCCGCCTGGCGGCGGGCCCGGTCAGGACCAGAACTGGCTGGCACGGCCGGGTCCTCATAGAAGTCACGCAGCTTGTTGCCCGAGGCGGTCGCGGCCGAATCCGGCTTGCTGGTCATCGTCATCTGGCGCGCTCCGACTGGACTGGCGCCTGGGCTGGCTCGGCGATCAGCGGTTCGGTCGCGGTGCTGACCCGGGTGGACGACCCCCCGGAACCCCCCGCTGCGGTGCTGACCCGGGTGGACGACGCCCCGGAACCCCCCGCTGCGGTCGGCTCCACCTCGCTCGCGACCCTGGCCCTGGCCAGCGCTTCGTCGGCCGCCTGCGAGAACCCGTCGACCGCGGCCGACCAGTGCAGCTGCTTGGCCCGGTCCCGAGCGGCCTGACCCATCGCGAGCCGACGGCGGTCATCGATCGCGAGCGCGGCCCAGGCCGAGGCGAACTCGCCTTCGGTCCGCACCAGCAGCCCGGTCTCATCGTGCACGATCGAGTCGCGCAGGCCGGGAACGCTGAAGCCGATAGCCGGGGTGCCGCGCACGGCGGCCTCGGTGACGACGATGCCCCAGCCCTCGATGCTGGCCGGGTGCAGCAGCATCCAGGCCGCCGACAGCAGCCGGTGCTTCTCCTCCTCAGACACCCGCCCGGCAAACATCACGTCCGGCCCGGCCATCGCCTTAAGCCGCTCGCGCTCGGGCCCGTCGCCGGCGATAACCAGCCGTCCGCCGACCACCTGCCTGACTCGCTCCCACAGCTTCAGCAGAACGTCGATCCGCTTGTAGTCGGCGAGCCGGCCGAGCGCGAGGAACAGCGGCTCCGCCGAGCGCGGGGCGGGCGGCGGGCCTGGCTCGACGCCATTGCAGATGAGCCTGATCCGGTCGGCGTCCACGCCGATCTCGGTCAGCGAGCTGAATGTCGACGCCGACACGGTGACGAACAGGTTCTTGCGGTGCACCCACGGCATCGCGACCGACTCGGTCCACCGGCCGACCCCGGCTACCAGCGGCGGGAAGCGCAGCGCCCAGAGCTCGGAGTGCACGTGATTGACCACGCAGATGACCGGCCGCCTGGTCCACAGCGGCGCCAGGTAAGGCATGCCGTTGCAGACCTCCACCACCAGATCGCAATCGCGCAGGTGACGGCTGAACGCCATCGGCGCCCGGACGAACTGGCTATAGGTCCCGCCGCTGCGCCTGACCTCATATTCGCGCGTTCCGACGGCGCCGCCGCACAGCAGCGTGACCTCGTCGCCGCGTTCTTGAAGACCTTGCGCCAGCCGGTCGACGAGCAACTCAGATCCGCCTGCGTTCGCGTTCGCGAGGTCGCGCCAGGCAATGAAGACGATCTTCCTGCCCCGGCTGTTTGCGGCACCGCTGTTTGCGACACCGCTGTTTGCGGCACCTCCGGCACCGCTACTCGCTGTGCTCTCGTTCGCCTGACTCGCCCGCCTCGCTGGTGTGACCCCGGTTTGCGATTGTCGTCCCCGTGTTGTCACGCTCTGCAGCAATAATGCCGGGATATTAGTAGATCGTCAGGCGCCGGTGGCCTGCCATGGCAAAACCGGTCGTCAGTCTCGCCAGGACATGCTACTGAAAAGTAGCATGTGTCCAGATCATCTGTGCTGATCATGTCCTGATGATGTTGCCGACATGATCTGATAGATGGCTAATACCACATTAGGGAGTCGGCGCATGTTGAGGTCCGTCCGCCTGTTCCGGCTCTTCCTGAGCGAACAGCAGGACCCAGACCGCTTCTATATGGCGCTGGCCAACGACGCCGCGAGCCAGCTAGCGGACTTCGTCACGGTCGCTGACCGGACGGTGCTCGACATTGGCGGCGGCGCTGGCTACGTCACCAGGGAGTTCCGCTCCCGCGGGGCCAACTGCTACCTGTTCGAGGTCGACGAGGGCGAGATGGCCAGCCGCGGCGACACGCCGCCCGGCGCGGTTCTCGCGGACGGGTTCTGGCTGCCGGTACGTGACGGCGGAGCGGATGTCTGCGTGTCCTCGAATGTGCTCGAGCACGTCAGGGACCCGCGCGGGCTGATCGAGGAGATGGTCAGGGCGACCAAGCCAGGGGGCCTGATCTACCTGTCGTTCACCAACTGGTTCTCGCCGTGGGGCGGGCACGAGATGTCGCCCTGGCACTATCTCGGCGCCGGGACCGCAGAGCGCCGGTACCTGCGCAAGCACGGCAAACCGCCGAAGAACCGGGTGGGCACCAGCCTGTTTCCAGTGCACATCGGACCGGTCCTGCGCATGATGCGGGACCGCTCCGACGTTGAGGTGGTGTCGGCACGGCCGCGCTACTACCCGGCCTGGTGCAAAGTCTTGCTCTATATCCCGGTCGTGCGCGAAGTCATCACCTGGAATCTGCTGCTGATCCTGCGGCGGACCGGATGACGATGGAGCGGGATCGGCTCGCCGATTCCGCCACCGAGGAGCGCGATCCCCCTCCCGGGGAGACGTGGCAACCAGGTGACTTCAGGTGGCCGGCCAGAATCTCGGGCCAGCACCGGGCTTCGGGAAATCGGCTGCACGCCCGCCTGATCGACATCGTGGCCGGTCGCCCGACAAAGAACGGCGAGCCTCGAAATACCCGCTGGATCGCGCTGGTCTGGCTGATCGCGATCATCATCCTGCTCGCCAACGACTCCGGCCGCATCTTCTTCGACACCAAGCTCGGCGTCGATATTGACCCGGCCGGTTTTTACGTCCGGCTCTGGCATTTGTGGAATGCGAGCGAGTGGTTCGGCACGCTGCAGGACCAGTACATCGGCTACGCGGTTCCGATGGGGCCGTTCTACCTGATCGGGCAGTTGCTGCATTTCCCGGTCTGGGTCATCGAGCGGCTCTGGCTCGCCACGCTGATCACGGTCGGTTTCGCCGGCCTGGTCAAGCTGGCTCAGGCCCTTGACATCGGCACCGAGCGATCGCGGGTAGTGGCCGGCGTGGCCTTTGCCCTGTGGCCAACTTTCACCATCCTGATCGGTTCTACCTCAGCCGGCCTGCTTCCAGGGTTGCTGGCGCCCTGGGCGGTACTGCCGCTCGTCAGCGCCGCGCGCGGCGGCGCGCTGCCACGGGCCGCGGCGCGGTCCGGCGTGGCGGTGCTGTGCATGGGCGGCGTCAACGCCACCTCCACGCTCGACGCTCTGATCCTGCCCGCGCTGTACATCGTGATGACGGTGCGCGGCCGGCGGCTGATCAAGCTCGGCCTTTACTGGTCGGGTGCGGTGTTCCTGGCGACCAGCTGGTGGGTGGTGCCGCTGCTGCTGCAAGGCAAGTACTCGTTCAACTTCCTGCCCTACGTCGAACAGTCGGCCACGACCACGGCGACGATGTCGGCGGCCACGTTCCTGCGGGGCAGCGGTGACTGGACCGCTTACCTGAACATCGGCTCGCCGTGGCTGAGCGCGGGCTGGGTGGTGGTCACCGACTCGATGGTGATCATCACGGCGGCGGTGACGGCCGCGACCGGACTGCTCGGGATCGCCCGCCGGGATCTGCCCAGCGCTGGCTGGCTGCGGCTGTGCCTGGCGGTCTCGGCGCTAGTCGCGCTGATGGGGTACTCGGGAGCATTCGGCGGGCCGTTCCACGCCACGGTCGACCAGCTATTCAACGCCTCGCTGGCGCCGCTGCGGAGCGTGTACAAGGTCGAGCCCGCAGCGGCCGTGGTGCTGGCGCTCGGCATCGCGCACGCGCTGGTGCTGCGGTCCAAACGGGCGTTGATCGTGAGCGATCCTGCCCCCAGGGTGATCTGGCACGTGGTCGCCTCGGCGATGATCGGGCTGGTGCTGATCGGCCTCGGCTATCCGTACCTGTCTGGGCAGGTGCTCAACCCGGGCTCGTTCAACTCGGTGCCGACGTACTGGTCTCAGGTGGCCGCCTACATCAAGCAGCATTCGCCGCAGGCGCCCGTCCTGGTCGCGCCGGCCTCCGCGCACGGCACCTTCTTCTGGGGCACCAGCGTCGATGAGCCGCTGGAGGTGCTCGCCACCACGCCCTGGGTGACCCAGGGCCTGGTGCCGTACGGCGGCGCCGGCTCGCAGTTGCTGCTCAGCTCGGTCGAGTCCGCCATCGCCTCCGGCGAGCAGGTCCCGGGGCTCGCCGCGACGCTGGCCAGGTCCGGCGTCCGCTACGTGGTCGTTCGCAACGACCTTAACCCGGGCGCGATCGACTACGTCTCGCCGCAGTCAGTCCATCAGGCCCTGCTCAGCTCGGGCTTCCGCCGGGTGGCCGCGTTCGGGCCGTTCGTCACCGGGGCGCAGACCGACCCTGGTGCGGCCCAGATCCAGTACGCGTTGCCGTCGTACCCGGCCGTCGAGATCTTCGAGGCGAGCTCGGCGGCCGGCCAGCCGGTGCCGCCGCCCGCGACCGCGCTGCCGGTGCGCCGCACCGTGCTGATCAACGGCGGTCCTGACGCGCTGCTGCAGTTGACCGGGCAGGGTGTGCTCGGCACGGCGCCGGCCGTGATCGCGGGGGACCGGCTGGTGGCCAAGCCCGCGATGTGGGCGGTCACCGACGGGCTGCCCCGTTCTGACCACGCCTTCGGGCTTACCAGCTCGGTCGGCTCTTATACCTACACCAGGGCCGAGACGAACCCGGTCGATGACCCGCTGGGCGGGGCAGGCGGGCCGCCGAGGCAGATGCTGCCGGTGCCCGCGACCGGTCACCAGACGGTCGCGGTGCTGTCCGGTGCCGTCGCGGTGACCGCGTCCTCGTCCGGTTCTTGGCTGGCCGAGACGCCGCAGGTCGACCCGGTCAACGCGTTTGACGGCAACCCGAGCACGTACTGGGCCGAGGCCAGCCCGCGGACTCCGGTCGGGCAGTGGATCCAGATCACGTTCGACCATCCGATCACGCTGCCGTCGTCGATCGGTGTCCAGTTGCTGGTCAACGGTTCGCTGCGGCCGGTCGCGGCTCGGCTGGCCGTCACTACCGACGCTGGCAGCATTACCAGTTCAATGCGGCGGACCGGCGAGACGCAGCCGCTGGCGGTCAAGCCGGGGCTGACGAAGACGCTGCGGATCACGATCGCCGCCGTGCGCGGGCCGACGGGCGCCGGGCCGGGCGCTGGCATTGCTGACGTGGCCATCCCGGGCGTGACCGTGACCAGATACTCCGCCCCAGCTCAGGCTCCGGCCGGTGAGCGGGCCGCGGTGGTCGCGTTTTCCTTCCACCGGCAGGTGCCATCGCCCGCCAGCCTGGCCGACGTGGCCGCGTATCCGCCGCTGGCCAGGATGTTCTCCATCCCGAGCACGGACGCGTTCAGGCTCACGGCGAGCGCGATCGCGGTCCCTGGCCGCAAGCTCACCGCGCTGCTGGACGGGCTGACCCCGGTCCGGCCCGACTCACTTGAGGTCACGGCCACTTCTACCTGGGGCTCGCTGCCGGGTCTGGCGCCTTACCACCTGTTCAAGGCCACTCATCAGGGTGCCTGGATCGCCGGCGCGGGAAAACCCGTGCTGCGGCTTCGGTGGCAGGGCAAGCGGACCATCCACCGGATGGTGATCGAGCCGGTGCCGGGGTTCGCCGCCGCACCAGAGTCGATCAAGATCGCCAGCCCGGACGGAGTCCGGTTCGCGACGGTCGGCCTCGACGGGATCACCGCGATCGTGCCGCCGCTGAAGACCGACGAGATGAGCATCAGCTTCCCGCAGGTGGAATACACCGGCTCCGCGCAGCCGACCTTGGGCCAGCCAGTGCAGTTGCCGGTCGGGATTTCGAGGATGTACATCCCGGCGCTGAACGGCCTTGTGGCACGCGAGCCATCGGCGCGGGCCAAGTTCTCCGTACCCTGCGGCCGGGGCCCGTGGCTGACGATCGACGGCCAGCGCTATCCCACCCAGGTCTCCGGCGAAGTCGGCGACCTGACGTCGTTCCATCCGGTCGGTATCCAGCTCTGTTCTGACGGTTCGATCCTCACGTTGCCGCCGGGCCAGCACCGGGTGCTGGCACCCAGCCAGGGGGCGTTCAGCGTTACCGACCTGAGCCTGGTGAGCGGATACCAGTCTCAGACCGGTACCGGTTCGGCCGGGGCGGCGCCATTGAAGACGATGGTGGCTGGCCCGGCGAATTCGGGCGGCGGCCGCACCGTCACGATCATGGGCTGGCAGTCAGAGTTCCGGCAGGTGCGGATCGGCCCGGGCGCGGCCTCTTATCTTGAGCTGCATCAGAACGCCAATAGCGGCTGGATCGCGACGCTTGACGGAAAGACCCTGACGCCCGTCAAGCTAGATGGCTGGCAGCAGGCGTATGTCGTGCCGGCTGGCGCGGGCGGGGTCATTACCCTGCGGTTCGCGCCAGTTGGGTTCTATCATGCCTGGATTATCCTTTCCGCGGCCGGAGTTCTCGCGCTGCTAGCGCTGGCGACGGCTCGCCGGAGGCGCAGGAGAGTGCACGACCAGATGGATCGAGCCTTCACGCGATCAGCCCCGGCGACGTCGATCCCCCTTTCTGGCGGATGGCTGGGGCGCACCGTATTCCGCTCGAACTGGCCGACCTTCGCGTTTGCGCGCAGTGCCAGTACGGAGCAGCCGACTGCACCTAGGCCTGTATCGAATGAAGTAGCCGTTGCTGCCGAAGGGGCGGGCGGCCAGCGATTCAGGCCGTCCCGGCCGCCTCTTTCGGCCTGGATCGGGCTCGGCTTGGTGTGCGTCGTGATCGCGCTGATCGGCGGTCCGGTGGCGCTGGCGGTCCCTGTGCTGGCCGTTGCCGCGTTCGTGTGGCCGGATTGGTACGCGGCGATCGCGTTTGCGGCGATGGTCGCGACCGGGTTGATCACCACGCTCGCGGCGCAGCCGACCGTCACTGGCACCGGTGCCTTCGGCGGCCCGGCTCAGGCGCTCGCGCTGGTCGCGCTCGCGGCCGCACTGATCCCGTCCTGGCCGGGTGCCCATCGCCGGACCAGCCTGCAGGTGGCCGGTCAGGTGCAGGCGACGCAGTCCGGCGGTGAACCCAAGGCGAGTGGGCCGGGCTCGCTGGCGTCTGGTGACTGGGCCAGGCTCGGACCTGGACCGCAGGCACCTGGCGGTCCTCGGCATGCTGGCGCCGGGACTGGCGGGGCTGGGTCACGTGGTACCGGGCCAGCCGGGCCTGCGCGCAGCGGCCCCGGAGTTGATGCTTCCTTGCCCGCTCAACCAGGCCGCGGTCGAGCGCCGAGCGGACCGGGACCTGATCGTTCCGTCCCTGGTCAGCCTTGGCCAGGGAGAATGCCAGGCGGGCCAGGACCTAATGCTTCTATGCCTGGGCAGCCCGGCCGTGGGCGGGGGCCAGGTGGCCCTGGGCCTGATCGTTCTGGGCCTGATCGTTCTGTGCCTGGTCAGTCGGGGCGCGGGGCGGTTTCTGGCGGACCTGTTCCCGGTCAGCCTCCACCGGGTCGGATGCCAGGCGGACCTGGGCCTGCCCGGTCTGTGCCTGGTCAGCAATGGCGCGGGCCTGGGCCTGGCGGTCCCGCACCCGGGCAGTCTTGGCCCGGCCGAGCGCCAGGCGGGCCGAGGCCTGATGGTTCCGTGCCGGGCCAGGCCGGGCGCGGACCTGAGCCAGGTGCGCCTGGGGGTCGCGGGCGTGGCGGGCCGCCGTGGGCTGATATGCCACGGCCCCAGCCGCCCGCTGATGATTCCGGGGTTGACTGGCCCGAACCTGGTCAGCCTTGGCCAGGCCGGCCTGTCCCGCCGCCGCGTCCTCGGCCGTGGGAGCCTGGGGCCGACCGGCGCTGGCCCGGCCAGTTCGATGTCGGGCAGGGCTCGGGTGGCTCCGGACGACGGCGACGCGATTCTGACGGCACGCGCTGGCCCGGGCACGGCGGGGCTGATCAGCCGTGACGGGACCAGCGACGACGACTCAGCCAGTGTCGATCAGCCCGCCGGGCATCGCGCGGCGGGCGCCGCGCCGGCAGCGGTTCGGCGTGGCCGACGAACTCACCTGTTACTACGACCGGCCGGACGAACCCGCCAACGTGCACGTCGAGGCCCGGGTCTGCGGCGGTCTGGATGAACCCGCGATCCGCGCCGCCGTGCGGGCCGTGCTCGTGGCCGAGTCAGGGGTTCGGGTCAGGCGGGCCGCCACGAGCCTGTGGGGGCGGGGCTACTACTGGGAGTTCCCTGGCGAGCCGGATACTGATCCGGTGCGAGCCGCCTCCTACGCGGACGAGGCTGAGCTGGCGACGCTCAGATCGGCCCTGCTGTCCCAGTCGCCGTCGCTGGGGGTCGCGCCGCCGGTGCGGTTCTTGCTGGCGACGGGGCCGGGCGGGGCCGCGTTCATCATGAACGCGCATCATGCCCGGCTGGATGGACTGGCCTGCTTGCGATTGTTCCGCGCGGTCGCGGAGAAGTACTCCGAGGTAGGCGGCGGTCCGCCACCGGAACCGGTGCCGGTCTCAGCTTCGCCGGGACTGACCTCGGGTTCCGGGCGGCTGGCGCCGGCGGCGCCGGTGACAACCACTAAGACCGGCCCGGGCCGGGTCACCAGGATCGTCGCCGAGCCCGAGCAAGGTCCAGCGGCCGCGCGCGCCGGTTACGGCGCTCTTGAGGTTTCCTGGGACGGGCTCGCCGCTGCCACGGCGCAGCGCGCGGCCGGCCGCAGCGTCAATGACCTGCTGATCACCGCGATGGCGATCACGATTGGCGAGTGGAATCAGGCCCATGGATCGGCCGCTGGCCTGATCAAGATCACGATGCCGGTCGGCGACACCGCCCAGGCCGGCCCCGGCGGTGCGTGGGCGAATCGGTCCAGGCTGACCGCTGTGAACCTCAGGCTGTCACCGGCGACGACGCGCGCAGCACTGCTCGATGAGGTAGCCAGCCAGACCAGCTACTCCAAGAATCACCCCGGCCCCCAAGTCGACTTGTTCTCCAGGACGCTGGCCGCCGCGCCGGTCCCAGTCGCCGCCAAGCAGCGGTTGCTGCGGCTGGCGCTGGCCGTCGGCGGTCCGTTTCTCTGCGACAGCTGTCTCGTCTCGAACCTCGGCGTCATCGAGCCGATTCAATTTGGGGCTGCTGTGTCGGCCCGGGGGGACCACTCCCCGCTACCCCCCGCGATCGCCAGCGAGGTGTGGTTCTCTACTTCAGCGCATATGCCGCGCGGATTGTCGCTTGGGGTGGTCACGGTCGGCGGCCAGTTGCGGCTGACCTTCAGGTACCGGCGGGCGCTGTTCCGCGACTCCGCCGCCGAGTCCTTCGCAGCGCGGTATCGCGCCGTGCTCGACGGCCTGACCGGACGGGAGCTGCCCGCGTGATGGCGCAAGCCGGGATCGGCATCACCGTGGCGGCGCTGGCTACCTCCGCCTACAACGTCGGCTTGATCTTCGAGAAACGAGGGCTCAGCAAGCTTCCCTCGATCGATGCCAGGCACGCGTTCGCGCTCGCCCGGACATTGCTGTTCAGCCCGGTCTGGCTGCTCGGCTTCGCTCTGATGCTGTGCGGATTCGGACTGCAGGTGGTCGCGCTGACGCTGGCGCCGGTCAGCGTCGTCCAGCCAGTGCTGGGCTCCGGCGTGGTGATCTTGGTGGTGCTGTCGCGGATCGTGCTCAGGGAGCGGCTCGGCCGGCTCGAACTCGGCTGCGTGCTGTGCGTCGCCGTCTCGATCGCGGCGATCGCATTGTCTGCGACCGGGACGGACGGGAGGGTCGGCCACGAGGCGAGCGGCCTGCTGATCGCGGTCGTCGCGATCCCGACGTGCGCGGTCGCCCTCATCCTCGGTGCCCGGTCGCTGCGCCCGGCCGCCCACGGCGGCAAGCACCGGGTTCCGGCCATCGGGGTCTCCTACGGCCTGGCGGCCGGCTTGCTCTACGGCGTCGCGACGCTGGCGATCAAGGCGCTATCCGGGACGATCTACGCCCACCACGGCCACTTGGTCGCGTTGGGTCTCGCCGTGCTCAGCTCGCCCTATCCCTACCTGACCGTTGCCTGCTCGGCTGTCGGGCTGCTGATCTTCCAGACCGGCCTGCAGCGCTGCCGGGTCTCGATCGTCGGGCCGGTCTCGAACATCACCGGCAGCATCTTTTTCATGATCGCCGGGACCTGGCTCTTCAGCGAACGACTGCCGACAGACCCGGCCGACCTGCTGCTCAGGCTGGGCGGGATCGTCGTGGCCGGGGTCGCCGTCGTCATCTTGTCCAGGCAGCCGACTAACGAAGCCGATCCGTTGCCGAAGGGCCACGTGAGTTCGGCCGAAGGCGCGGCTGCGGTGAGGCTCACATGAAATGGAGATGCTTATGACGATCGAACGGCCTTTGCTTGATATCTTGGCCTGTCCGATCGACAAACAGGGCCTGCTGCTGTTCGAAGACGAAGCCATCTTGTACAATCCGCGGTTGCACCGGATCTACCGGATCTGGGATTGCCCGGTTATGCTGGCCGACCGCGCCGAGCCGGCCAGCGAAGACGAGCATCAGCGCCTGCTCAAGCGCGCCGGTCACGGCGAGGCCGTCGGAACGTCCGGCCTCGCGCCAGAACAGGTCGCTGAGCAGCTCGGAAACTAGTCTGGGACCCGTGCAGTCAGGTAGAACAGGTTCTAGAAAGTTTTTGATCGGCCAGTGCGAATACCCAACCGGGCCTGGCACGCGTCGCGCTGGAACTCAGTGCGCCGGACTAGAACAGATCCTAGTCAGGCGAGGACGGACAGCCCTAGAATGGGGCACTGGTTAGTCTACCTAGACCGGCGTTATCCGTTTAATGCGCTAGATGCCGTTATAGGGAGATTATGGGTGGCATCAGGTCGTTATGATCACGTGTCCTGATGCTAGTGACACCACTAAGAGTGATCGGTATCATGCCTCAAACTCGTATATTCCCCACTGGCCGCCAGATCTGACAGCCAATCCAGGAGGATCTATGCGCCGCGTCGTCTGGTCTGTGCTGACTGGGCTGGGAGCATTTTTCGTCGTCCTAGCGATCATGTCGTGGCTATACGTGCCCGGGCAGGCGGTCAAATTCCCGCTCAACGAATACAGCCTGAACACCCTGGTCGCGAACAACGCCAGTTGGTTCAGCCCGAAGAGCGTGAGCGAGTTGTCCAACGTGACCCTGCAGATCACCAGCACGGTCAAGGGCGACGTGACCGCAGCCAACTCCCTCGGCAGCTCGAAATACGCCGTCTGGCAGAGCTTCGCCGTGGTCGAGGACACGACGGATCACCAGCAGGTGAGCATCCCGGCCGCCGCCGACGAGTTCGCGTTCGACCGCCGGACCGGCACGCTGATCCAGTGGAGCGGCAACCAGATCGACGGCAAGCCGGTGAAGAACATCAGCGGCCAGGGGTTTGTCTGGCCGCTTGGCGCCAAGAAGCAGAGCTACCAGGTGTTCGACACCACGCTGCTGAAGCCGGTCACCTTCAAGTTCGTGTCTACGGCGACGACCAGCGGCATCCCGACCTACAAGTACGTCGCGGTCATCCCGCCGACCCAGGTCGGCACCCAGGCTCTGCCGGGTTCGCTGGTCGGGGAGAAGGCCCCCACCGTCACGCTGCCTGAGATGTTCAGCACGACCGAGACGTACTACGTCGACCCGGTGACCGGCGCGCCGCTTCAGATCGAGCGCAATACCAATGAGGTGCTCGCGGACGCGTCCGGCGCGACCAAGCTGGTGCTGCTCAAGGCGGACTTCAAGACCTCGTCCGCGAGCGTCGCGGCCACCGTCAAGAGCGACAACCACTACCGCAACCTGATCAACCTTGCGACCTTCATCGTCCCGGTCGTGGCCGGCCTGATCGGCATCATCTTGCTGGTGATCGGTCTGGTGCTGAGCCGGATGAGCCCAGAGGATGAGGAGTACGAGGACGAGGACGAGCCAGTCGGCGCGTCCGCTTAAGTCCGACACGACGCAGGAGGCTACTGGTGGGGTTCTGGCAGCGTGCGCAGGACAATCCGGACTGGGTCGCGGTAGTCGAGCCGGATGGCACCGAGCACAAGGCCGGCGACCTGCTCGGCCGGGTAAACCAGATCACCCATGCGCTGCGCGAGCGCGGGCTGACCGACGGCGACGGAATTGCCGCGCTCATTCCCAATGGCATCGCGCCGCAGGAACTGAGCCTGGCCGCGCTGCAGGCCGGGTGGTACTACACGCCGCTCAACTGGCATTTCACCTCGCCGGAGATCGCCTATATCGTGCGCGATTCGCAGGCCAAGGCGTTTTTCGTGCACGAAAGATTTGCCGAGGCTGGGATAGCCGCGGCGGATGAAGCGGGCGTGCCCGCGGACGCGCGATTCAGCTATGGCGCGGTGCCGGGCTTCATCGATGTCGCCACGCTTCGTGAGGGTCAGCCGACGAGCTTGCCAGAGAACCGGACGGCCGGCGCGGCCATGCACTACACGTCGGGCACGACTGGCCAGCCCAAGGGCGTACGGCGTGGCTTGACCGGCCTGGATCCAGATATCTCGGCCGACCTACTAACAGGCCTGGTGCAATTTTTCGGCATAACTGAAGGTCAGCCGAACGTACACCTGGTCACATCCCCGACCTACCATACGGCGGTCACGATCTTTGGCGGCAGCGCGCTGCAGTTCGGGCACACGCTGGTGAGCTTGGACGGCTGGGATGCGGAGCGGGCGCTCGAAGTCGTAGAGCGCTACCGGGTGACGAACACGCACATGGTGCCGACCCAGTTCAAGCGGATGCTGACGCTGCCCGAGGAGGTGCGCGCCCGCTACGACGTCTCGTCGATGAAGTGGCTGATTCACGCGGCGGCGCCGTGCCCGGTCCCGATCAAGCACTCGATGCTCGACTGGTGGGGGCCGGTTATCTACGAGTACTACGCCGCCACCGAGGGCGGCGGCACGCTGGTGACGCCGCAGGAGTGGCTGGCCAAGCCGGGCACTGTCGGCAAGGCCTGGCCGATGAGCGAGATCCTGATCGCCGACGATGAAGGCGAGGCGTGCCCGACCGGGATACCCGGCACCGTCTACATGAAGATGGGCGCGATCGACTTCGAGTACAAGGACGACCCGGAGAAGACGGCCGCTAGCCGGCTGCGCGGGTTCTTCACGGTGGGTGACATCGGCTATCTGGACGAAGACGGCTTCCTGTTCCTGTGCGACCGGAAGTCCGACCTGATCATCTCTGGCGGCGCCAACATCTACCCGGCCGAAATCGAGTCCGAGATCGTCACTAACCCGAAGGTCGCCGACGTGGCCGTGTTCGGGATTCCCGACGAGGAGTGGGGCGAGCAGATCAAGGCCGTCGTGCAGCCAGCGGAGGGAGTCGAGGCCTCCGATGAGCTGGCGGCCGAGATCCTGGCCGGACTCGACGGGCGGCTGGCGAAGATGAAGTGGCCGAGGTCTATCGACTTCGTCGACGAGTTGCCGCGCGACCCGAGCGGGAAGCTGATGAAGCGGCGGCTGCGCGACCCGTACTGGGCAGGACGTTCCACGTCGATCTAGCCTTTGTGTCGTGGGTGTCTCGGCTGACGTGCGTGCGCTGCGCATTGTGAGGCGCGCGCGGGACCGGATCGACCGCGACTACGCCGAGCCGCTGCCGATCACGGCGCTGGCGGCGGAGGCTGGTTACTCGCTGGGGCAGTTCATCCGGGTGTTCGAGTCGGCTTACGGCGAGACTCCGGGACGGTACCGGACCCGGCGGCGGGTCGAGCGAGCATGCGAACTGCTGCGCTCGGTGAACCTGTCGGTGACCGAGGTCTGCCTGGCGGTGGGGTTCACTAGCCTGGGTACGTTCAGCCGGCGGTTCGGTGAACTGGTGGGCCGGTCGCCGTCGGCGTACCAGCGGGAGGCCGCCCGGGTGGGCGGGCCGGCGCCGATTCCCGGCTGCTTCGCGCTGATGTGGCGGACCGGGCTGCCCGCGTCGGCCGAGGATCGGAATTTCGGAGAAGCCATCGCCTTGAGGGTGGGCGTAGCGTCGGGCGAACGCTAAACCACGAACTGCAGGAGGCAACGATGATCACCGGGATCTCGATTGTGTCGGTGTGGGTACTAGACCAGGAGTCGGCCAAGGAGTTCTACACCAAGCAACTCGGCTTTGAGGTGACCACCGACATCAAGCTCGACAACGGCATGCGCTGGCTGACCGTGCGTCCCCCGGGGAGCACGAACCAGGAGCTGGTACTGATGGACCCGGCGCACTCGATGCTGGACGCTGAGACCGCCGAGCAGGTACGCGCGCTGGTCGCCAAGGGCGCGCTCAGCCCAGGCGTGATGTCGACCACCGACTGTCACGGGGATCACGCGGAGCTGGCCGAGCGGGGCGTGGACTTCACCCAGCCGCCGGCCGACCGCCCGTACGGAATCGAGGCGGTCATGCGCGACGACTCCGGCAACTGGTTCAGCTTCACCCAGCGTAAATCCGAGCAGTACACCTAGGCCGTCGGCCGGCGGCTCGGATCAGGTTCGCGGTCTTGGCGGCAGGCGGGCTGATCTGCCTTTCGGTTCCGGCCCAACCGAAGAACATGCCGGTTCTATCCTGTCACGGGCGGTTCGGGCGGTAATGGGTACGTGGGCTGGGGGCCACTTGCCATTCGTTGGACGGCACTTCCCATTCGTTAGCGTCACTTACCATCCGTTTCCCTGCCGCATAACGGTCATTCCGGGCAGAATTACGAGGGTAATGCAGGGTAAGTCATCGCAATGGATGGCAAGTCGCCGCTAATGGATGGTAAGTGCCGCTCCAGGCGAGCGGCGCCCGGCTAAGGCGTGATGACCATTGAGCCGGTCTGTGAGCCTGCCGCGATGGGCTTTCCCGTCTTGCCGGTAGCGGTGCTGAACGACCCGACCTGCGATTGTGCCATCAGGGCCCAAGCGGCCTGGCCGTTCGGGGTGAACGCAATCGAGTCAACTATGGCGGCCATCTTGATCGGCTTGCCTACCTTGCCGGTAGCGACGCTGATCGGGAAGACCGACGCTTTTTCGAAGGCGTCGTATTCGGCGACATACACCGTCTTGGCGTCCGGGGACATGACGATCGCCGATATGTCGGAGACCGAGGGTCCGAAGGTGACCGTCTTGACGACATTCCCCGTAGCAGTGCTGATGAACACCAGCCGATGCGACTCTGAGTTTCGAAGCCGCATGAAGGCGAGCTTAGAGTCCGCGCTGAACGCGATGCCCGACGATCCGCTTCCGACCTGGAGCTGCGGGCCAGCCTCGTTCGTGACGGTGCTGAACGGGACCACCTTGCCTCCGGCGATCGTCACGTAGCCCATCTCGCTGTTCGGGGTGAACGCGATCGAACCCGGACTCGCGCCGACGGTGATCGGACTGAGCGCCTGGTTGGTGGCGAGCACGATCGGGGTGATGGTGCCGGAGACCGAGTTAGCTACGTAGGCCATCTTGCCGTCTGGGGTGATCGCGATGGAGACCGGATTCGAGCCGACAGTGATCGGGCTGAGCGCCTGGTTGGTTGCGATCACGATCGGGGTGACAGTGCCGGCGGGCTGGTTCCTGCTCAGCACGTAGGCCATCTTGCTGTTCGGCGTGATCGCGATCGCCAAGTGCTGTCCGCGGTCGGTAAGTTGGATCGGCGCACCCTCGTACCGGTTCGTCACCGCGTTGATCGGGACGACGGCATGTCTGTTAAGCACGACGTAGACGGTCTTGTCGTTCGGGGTGATTGCGATTGCGTTGGGCGTGCTGTCAACCTTGATCGTCTTGGTCACCTTGCTGGCAGCGCCGCTGATTACGATCACCTTATTGCCCTCATTGGTGACGTAGACGAAGACCGGATGAGCCGACTTAGCGACCGTCGCTGACGCGGCCAGCCCGGTTCCGGTCAGGCTCAGCACGATCAGCAGCGCCCCGGCAACGAACTGCCACCCAGCCCGAATCACTCGTACCCGCATCGCTGCCTCCTCGTCCCGCTTTGGGACCACCGCCGCATCATGATGGTGTTATGACGCGTTACCCGCCGACGTGGTTGACACCTGCTTGGGAACGGTCGGTGCGGGGGCGGCCGGCGGCGCGGTCATCTTCGACGTCGCGATGGCGTCGATCAGGCGGCGGGCGGCTGGTGAGTCCGGGGCGGGTTCGTAAGTTACCGCGAGGATCTGACGGCAAGCGCCTGGCAGCAGCGTCGCCTGGATTCGCGGATGTCGGGCCGCGCGCAAGGCCAGCCCCGGCATGACCGTAACGCCCAGCCCAGCGGCGACCAGAGATTGAGCCGCGACGAAGTCGCCGGTGCGCAATGCCAGGTCAGGGCTGAACCCGGCGTCGCGGCACAGGTCGACCAGCAGTTCGTCGCACTGCTCGCCCGTCGAAATCCAGCGCTCGCCGGAATGCGCGGCCAGGATCGCGGCCCTCGTGGCCGACTCGCTCATGGTCGCAGGGGCGAAGTCGTGGGCAGTCAGGTCAGGTTGCGGGTCGGAGAGCGTCCCGGTGGGCGGGGCACTGGTCTCGGAGTCCGCTTGGGCGGTGATCAGGAAGATCGGCTCATCGAGCACTGGCTTGGCTTCTGGGTAGGTGTCGGACCAGGATGTCCTGGGCTCGGCGGCCGGGGATTCGACCGCCTCGCCGTCGCGGAAAAGCCGGTAGACCAAGGCCACGTCGACCTCGCGGGCTCTCAGCATCCGCAGGGCCTCGGTGGGGTCGGCCTGGACCAGCTGGACGCCGGTGTCTGTGTGACTGGCGTGGAGTGCGGCGCTGGCGGTTGCGACCAGGGTGCTGAGCGCCGAGCCGAACGCGGCCAGCCGTACCCGGTCTTGCCTGAGGCCGACATGGGTCGCGAGTTCGGCCTCGGCGGCGTCGAGCCGGCCGATGATCTCTTCGGCCCGGTCCGCCAGTAGTTGTCCGGCCTCGGTTAGCTTGACGCCGCGCCCGGATCGTTCCATGAGCTTGGCGCCGGTCTCGGCCTCGAGCCTGGCGATGTGGTGGCTTATCGAAGGCTGTGCGTAATTCAACGCCTGCGCCGCGCCGGTCACTGAGCCGTATCTGGCGACCGCCACCAGCACCCGCAGCCTGGTCGCGTCCAGCATGAATCAACTATAGATCCGGCCGAATCTCGGGCCGCTACTCATCAGCCGGTCTTAGGCAGGGGACTCGCCCCGGCCTTGCAGCAGCGGCCAGGACGGGTCTCTGGCCGGCTGGCCGGCGGCCGCGCGGCGGCGCCAGGCGATACCGGACAGCGCTTCGAGCACGATCCGGTTGGCCAGGTACGCGGTGACCTCCGCATGGTCATAAGGCGGCGCCACCTCGACCACGTCGATCCCGGCCAGCGGCAGCTCCATCGCGATCCGGCGCACCGCGTCGAGCAACTGGCGGCTAGACAGGCCTCCGGGCTCCGGGGTTCCTGTGCCAGGAGCCATCCCAGGATCGACCACGTCAACATCGACCGACAAGAACACGGCGTCGCAGTCATCAGTTGCGATCGTGAACGCCTCGGTCAGGCACTCGTCCAGGCCGCGCGCGACGATCTCGGTCATCTCGTAGCTGTGCATCTGCTGGCTGGCCATCCAGTCCAGCGTCTCCGGCTCTGGCCAGTAGCCGCGCAGGCCGAGCTGCAGGAACCGGTCGCCTCGGACCGCGCCTGACTCGATCAGGCGGCGCATCGGGGTGCCGTGCCCGTAGAGCGAGCCGAACTGGGTGTTGCCGGTGTCGGCGTGCGCGTCGAAGTGGATGAGCGAGACCCGGCCCCAGCCGAC
>DASYAT010000321.1:0-3733 GCA_036501205.1 Streptosporangiaceae bacterium
TCAATGGTGTTAGTGCGTCGGGCCCGGACGCGACGCTCGACTGGAACGACACGCCGAATAATGGGCCCCCGATAGGCCTCAAACACGAGGCAGACGTGGCACAGCCGCAGCCTATCCTGTCGCATATGAACTTATCAGAGGCTTTCCAACTCGACATCTGCGCGGCGACGTTCGACGATGGCGATAGGCATGCAAAGCAAGGCCGGGTAGGCGAGCAAAACAGGGCCACCCACGATGTCGAAAGATACCCGGCTCCCCCGTGTTGGTGCAAAAGTTCTATCGGCTTATTTTCCCGCCTTCTTCTCCTTGGCCGCTTTGCTTGAGTCTCGGAAGCGGTAGCTCTCGCCGTTCATCTCGAAGATGTGGCAGCGATGGGTGAAGCGGTCGAGCAGGGCCGCGGTCATCCGCTCGCCCTGGAAGACCTGATTCCACTCGCTGAACGGCAGGTTGCTGGTGATCAGGATCGAGCCGCGTTCGTAGCGGTCGGCAAAGACCTGGAAGAGCAGCTCGGCCCCGCCGCGGGTGAAGCTCAGGTAGCCCAGCTCGTCGACGATCAGCAGGTCCACCTTGTCCAGGGCTGATAACAGTCTCTCCAGGCGGTACTGTTTCTGGGCTTCCTCCAACTGGTTGACCAGCGTGGCGGCGGTGAAGAACCGCACGCGTTTGCCGGCCCGGCAGGCCGCCTGGCCCAGGGCCACCGACAGGTGGGTCTTGCCCGTTCCAGCGTTGCCGATGAAGCAGGCGTTGGTCTTCTCCTGTATCCATTGGCCGCGGGCCAGTTCCAGGATCTTCTGCTTGCCCAGGCTCGGCATCAGATTGAAGTCATAAGTCTCCAGGTCCTTGAGCACCGGGAAGCCGGCACTTTTGATCCGCGCCGTCAGGGCGTTGGCCGATCGTGTGGCGACTTCCAGTTCGGTCAGTCGCAGCAGGTACTGCTCGTAGTTCTCGTCGGCGTCGGCCGCCTCACGCGAGAGCTTGGCGTACTCGGCCAGCATCGTCGGCAGCCGCAGGGTCTTGAGGTTGTGCTTGAGTAACATCTCGGACACGGTCTTCTCCTTGGGTTTGGGAACAATCGCCAGGGCTTTGCCCCCGGCGGCAAATCAGCAACTGATCGAACCGCCGCAGGTCTGGCGGCGACACGAGCACCGTGGGAAGTCTGATTGCACGCGCATCAGACACATGGAACGTCACGTCGCGCCGGTGATCGGCAGATGTGTTGACAACGAATGCCGGCGGGCGTGAGGCAGGCGGCGGAGGATCGTCGTGAGACGACTTATCCGATAGTGCCGGGCGAGACACGCCCGGCGGAGTGATCGCGTCTGCGATAGACGCATGGAATGGATCGGCGGACGGCCCTGTCGAATGACGGATTTGGGAAGGATCAAACGTCCGCGCGGGAAGAGGGATGATCGTGCTTACATCAGACGGGTGGCTGCCCATCGCCGTGGGGCTCTGCTGCTGCATCTGCTCGGCCAGCTTTTGCTCAACGAACTCCGCCCGCAGGACCTGGCGGCCCAGCACCGCCTCGATCGCCGCCGCGATCTCCTGCGCCTGATGGCAATTGAGCAACTGCAGCACGCGGATGTAATGCCGCGTGCCGGTGCGAATGCCCAGTTCTTTCTCCAGCCGGTCGCGCAGTCGCGTGAACGCCGCCGGCAGTTTCAGCTCCTTGAACAGCTTCGTGTGATCCAGGTATGCCGGCTTGCGCTGCAGCACCGCCGTGAAGTGCATTGGGTCCAATACTTGTTCGCCAGCAGTCCGGCTGCGCGAGTGGCTCGCCACGACCTGCCCCTTATGCACCAGCACGATCTGCTCGACGTACGCCTTAACCGTCACCGGCTCGAAGGCGACCTGCCGCGGCACGCTGTAACGCACCTCCTCGAACAGCACCGTCTGGTACTTGTCGGCCTGGCGGATGTGCTGCACGGCGGCGTCGAATGGATGCTTCGGCAGCTCGATGGCGTGCCGTCGCTCCTCCTCGAACATCTGCCCGATCGTCTGGCTCCGGCCGCGGACCGTTCGCTGGCGCTCCTTCAGGCAGCAGCTCAGCAGGTGCCGATTGAGTTCGTCGACGTCCCGCACGCTCGGCACCGGCGTGGCGAACCGCCGCTCCAGCGCGAACACCGTCCGCTCGACGTCCCCCTTCTCCTGGCCCCGCGCCGGCATGCAGAACATCGGCGCAAAGCGATAGTGGCTGGCCAGGCTCGCGTAGTGAACATTCAGTTGCCGATCGCGGCCCCGCAGGATCGCCGTCGCAACGGTCTTGGGGTTGTCCCACCAGAGTTCGGCCGGAACGCAGCCGAAGAACTCAAAGGCGCACACCAGGCCGTGCAGAATCGACCCGGTCGTCTGGTCCGGCAGCGCGATGGCAAACGGATAATGGCTGTAGGACCAGACCGCCAGCAGCACCGGCACCAGCCTCCGGCCCTCGGGAAAGTCCACGTGGATCTGCCCGAAGTCGCACTCCAACCGGCCGCCCGGCGGGTGGTCCAGTAACAAGTGAGTCTCGCGCTCTTTCTTCCGCCGCCCCGACACATACCGGCGCACTTGATCGTAGCCGCCGGCATACCCGTGCTCATCCCGAAGACGGGCAAAGATCCGGGCGGCGGTGTGACGCTGCTTGCGCGGGGCCGAAACATCCTCGACCAGAATCTGATCGATCTGTCCGATAAACGGCCCGAGCTTCGGGCAGGAGGCGGGGCTGGTCCGCGTGTATCCCCTCGGCGTCGGCTCAATCAACGCCTTCTTGACCGTATCACGGCTGTGACCCAGCCGCTTGGCGATCTGACGAATGCTTTGCCCGTCGCGATGGAGCAGGCGGATTTGAAGGTATTGGTCCACGTCTAGCATTCCTCCGAATCGGGCCGATTCGCATCGGCATCCAATCCAGGGCCAGGGGGTGGACCTGTTTTCCGCGCCGGTTCCCCTCGCCTACCCGGCCTTGCTTTGCGTGCCTATCGCCATGCCGCTTCCCCGCCGCTCTTGCCCATCCCGCCGGAACGGGCGCTCCCTACCGCCCGGGCTCGGTCGTGAAAGTCGGCAGGATTTTTTGATTGTAACGGCATGGGCTGTGTGATAAAAACGCAATCGCTGGCGTTGTGGCTATTGCCAGCGTCGCAATCTGAACGGGCCGGGCTTTCGTCCAACTTATAATCAAGCGGGGAGGAGCGATGCGTTCTCGTACGCGCAAGGCACGGGCATCTTTGGCGGCCGCAGTGGCTGGGGCGCTCTCCAATGCAATACCTAACGTGCCATGGCCGGCGGTTCCGGGCGGCAGCCATCGAGCCGCTGGAACGGCGCTTCATGCTCTCCAGCACGCCCGCGTGGCTTGCCACCGGCAGCGCCGCCTCGTGGGACGCCGGCACCCACGTCCTGACCGTCACCGGCCCAGCCACCCTCACCGCAAATCCCGGCTCTGATGATCCGCTGATCGCCGTCACCGGCGCCAGCGCGGCATTGACCATTTCGCCGTCCAGTGTCGGCATCATCCAATTGGGCAGCCTCACCCTCTCCGATGGCGGCTCCGCCGAAGTCGCCGGACCTGATGCCGAAGCCCGAAGCTCACAATGCTGTGTTCAGGATAAAGTCGCCGAGCCTCTTGGATCATCTGGCCCAGCGTCCAGTCATCGATATCCCCCTGGGTTCGGCTGTGGGTGATCAGCCCGATGGTCCTCTCTCTGGCTTGTCGCCGAGGCCGATTGAAGTGAACGTCGAAGACGCCGAGCAGGGCTTG
>DASYAT010000322.1:0-12789 GCA_036501205.1 Streptosporangiaceae bacterium
GGCCGGCCGGTCCCGTCGTCAGGTCTGGCGCTGGCCGCGCTGACTTAGGTCCGGGCGGGCTGACTTAGGTCCGGGCGGGCTGACTTAGCTGGAGCGCACGTTGCGGCTGATCGCTGTGGACAGCGCGATCACTGCGGTGAGCACCGGGACGAAGATCAGCGCAACTCGCAGTGAGGTTGCCTGGGCGATCTCGCCGATCAGGACCGGGCCGCACATGAAGCCGGCCCAGCCGCAGGCCGAGACCAGCGCGACTCCGGTGCCCGGGTGGATGCCAGGCACCCGGCCGGCCGCGCTGAACAGTACCGGGATGACCGCCGCCAGCCCGGCCCCGAGCCCGGCGAATCCGATCAGCACGACCGGGACGGTATTGACGGCCAGTCCGACCGCGAACGTCACCGTGGCCAGCGCGGACAGCGCCGGCAGCAGCCGATGCACGCTGAACCTGTCCAGCAGCCGATTCCCCGCCAGCCGGATGCTCACCATTCCCAGCGAGTAGACCGTGTACCCCAGCGCGGCGATTCCTAGATTCGTGCCGACTGAGGTATGGAGATAGACCGCGCCCCAGTCCGCGGCCGCGCCCTCGGCAAGCATGTCGGCGATGGCTATCCCCCCGAGCACAGCGATCGCGACCCACACCCGCCGGCTGCCGGCCTCGCGCGAACCGTCGGCCTGAACCGCCTGGTTGCGGTTTTCATCAGGGATCATCGATAGCGTCAGCCAGCCGCCGACCAGCAGGCAGGGGGTGGCGAGCAGCAGCAGTTGGGTGCTCAGCGACAGCCCGATCGCGACCCCTACGGCTCCGAGTCCGGCTCCGGCGAAGGAGCCGAGACTCCACGCACCGTGAAAGCCGGGCATCAGGGTCCGGCGGGCTCGCCGTTCCACGTTGATGGCCTGGGTGTTCATCGACACATCGAGCGTCCCCTGGAACGCGCCCCACGCCGCCAGCGCCACGAACAGCATCGCCTGCGATCCGGCCAGCCCGACGAACGGCCCGGCGACGCAATAGCCGAGCAGCGTCACCCGCACGATCGAGCGACTGCCGAAGATCGGCAATAGCCGGGCCACGAGCAGCATCGCCAGGCACGACCCGACCGGCGCCCCAAGCAACGCGATGCCGAGCGGCCCGTCGCCCAGCCCGAGGTCAGCCTTGACGTGCGGGATATGCGCCGTCCAGGACGCGAACAACACCCCGTTGACAAAGAAGATCACGGTCACCGCAACCGAAGGCGACCGCAGGAACCGGGTCAGCCGCCGCGGCTCGACCGCAGCCGTAGCAACCTCCGACAAGACGGTTCCCCCGCACCTAGCCAATAGCCGCCCGTGAGGCAAGGCGGTCATCTAGCCCAAAACATACCTCTCTCTGTGAGCTGGTCTATGAGCCGGTCTATGAGCAAGCGAGGCTGGCAAGGGCCTCATCGCGATCCTGTGTAACTGTCGAAAAGAACTTGACTGGTTACTAGGTCGATCACTAAGTTTGACGTAACTGATGAAATGACTTTTGATGGTTACTCGGGGGATGTCATGCGGTCGGCGCCATCCTCGGCCGGCGCCCCGGTGTCCAGGTCGATCCGGCTGCTCATTGCGGCCCGCGCGGTGAATCAGCTCGGCGCCTTCTCGCTGGCGTTCCTCACCGTGATGCTGAGCAGCGACTTCGGCGCCAGCCTGACCGCGGCCGGTGCGGTTAGCGCCGCGTGCGGCCTGGCCACGATTCCGAGCAGGTTGTTCGGCGGCTGGCTGGCCGGCCGGCTTGGGCGGCGACGCACGATCGGCTGCGGGCTGGCCGGATGCGCAGCGGCGCAGTTCGGCATCGCTATCGCGCCCGATCTGGCGGTGGCGGCGGGTTGCGCGGTGCTGCTTGGCTTGGCCTTCGAGCTCTACGAACCGCCGAGCCAGGCTATCCTCGCCGATGCCACGCCGCCAGCGGCCCGGGCATCGGTCTACGAATTGCTGATCACGGCGCTGGCGGCGGGCAACGTCGTCGCCGGCATCATCGCCGCAGTGGTCGGGCGCTCGGATCTCCGCTGGCTGTTCGTGGTGGACGCCGTGACCTGCCTGGCCAGCTTGCTGATCGTGTGGATTGCGCTGCCCGCGGATCATAAGCCCAGCTCACTGCCGGCCGACCGGCCCGCGCGAGCCGGCGGGTGGCCCCGGCCGCTGCTTGTCATGACAGCGGCGGGAACGATGATGGCCCTCGTCTACATGCTTATTCTGGTCGGGCTGCCGCTGTCGCTGAGTGCCCACGGTCTCAATCCGGCCAGTGCCGGTCTCCTGCAGGCAGCGTCGGCCCTTGCCCTGATCGCCGCGCGCCCGTTGCTGCGAACTAGGTGGCTGGCCCGGCTTCCCGGAACCCCGGCCTTTGCGGCCGGGTACCTGCTGATGGGGATCGGCCTGGCCGGGTACGCCGCCGTCGGCTCGCTGGCTGCCCTTATCGCACCGACCATCGCCTGGACGCTTGGTTATCTGCTGCTGTCCGGCCGCGCTTTCGCCGTCGTCGCCGAACTCGCTCCGGCCGGCGGGTCGGCCAGTTACCTCGCCGTTTACGGACTGAGCTGGGGCGTGGCGACCGCGGTAGCTCCCGTGTTCGCCACGCTGGTGATCGAAGTTTCCGGGCCAGCAAGCCTGTGGGCGATCGCCTCCGCGCTCTGCGTGGTGATGGCAATTGCCCAGCCCGCCATCTACCGGAGGATAGTCAATACCAGCTCGATGGTACGGTGATGGTATGCGTACTACCATCGATAAGGCCGGGAGGTTGGTCATACCAAGAGCGCTGCGGGAGAGCGTTGGCCTGGTACCCGGAGACGTCGAGATCACTGTGGATGGGGCGGGTTTGCATATCGCGCCGCTGGCTAGCGATGACCTGGCGGACGAAGACGGGCTGCTCGTCATCCCGGCCCCTGGGGCCACGGTTAGTGACGACCTGGTCCGGGAGCTGCGCGATGCCGACCAGCGATGACGCGCCGCAGCTCCTGATCGACACCAGCGTCGCCGTCGCTCTCGTTGCCGCTGGCCACGAGCACCACGAGGCGACCAGGAAGGCCATCGGCGGCCGTAGCTGCGGCCTGTGCGGCCACGCGGCGTTCGAGACGTTCTCCGTGCTGACCAGGTTGCCGCCGCCGAGCCGCCCAACGCCGAGCGCGGTAGCGCAGTTGCTGGCCCATAACTTCCCTGGCTCGCGATTCCTCTCGGCCGCTGGCGCGCAGCGGCTCCACGGCACGCTCACGCAACTCGGCATCGCCGGAGGGGCTGTCTACGATGCCCTCGTCGCGGCCACGGCGGCCGAGCACGGGATCACGCTCGCGACCCGCGACCGCCGAGCGGCGGATACCTATCGTGCCCTCGACGTTGAATTCGAGCTAATCGACTAAAAGCGCACCACCGAATCTAACCACTTGCCCGTTGGGCCGCGGAACCAGCGAACTCGTCGGCGGCCCGCACTCCGGCAATTAACGGGAAGAGAAAGCGTCAAATAACACCCACAAGTCTTCCGCTTGACTGGAGATAGGTCCGACGGTGCGAGTGCCGCGTCACCTGGCGTAGCCTGAGCGCCCGGCCAGGATGATCTTCTGGCCGGGCGCTTTCTGGCTTGCTGCGCTGAGAGTCCCTAGGGGAATGTGGATCCAAGGCCCCGCAAAGCGTTATCAATAATGCTGAATTTACTTTTGGTTTACTGCGAATCCCTGGGTACTGCCTGAGCGGTCGTCGTAGGAGCCGCCGGCGGCGCAGTGACCCGATGCGGGGCACGAGATCGCGTTTATTGCGGACGATCCGAAGTTCAGGGTGTTCAGGCCGGGCAGTTGGGTCGCCTTGCCCCAGACGCCCTTGTTCTCGCTGGCTACGAAGGCTTGCGTGAGGCTGTCGTTGCTGCCGGAGAGGTTGTATTCCCCGCCGGCCGCGCAGTTGCCCGCTGACGCGCACGATACCTCGACGATATCGACATCCGCGCCTCGGTTCAGTGTTGCCAGGTTCGGTATCTCAATGGCCTTGCCCCAGGTGCCGTTCTTCTCGCTGATCACGTAGCCCTGGATGCCGTCGCCCTCAAAGGTCCCGCCCACTGCGCAGTTGCCCGGCGAGACGCACGAGATCGATTGGACACTGGCTAGTTCGCCCGTGTTCAGGGCCTTCAGGCCGGGTACCACGATGGCCTTGCCCCAAATGCCGTTCTTCTCGCGGACCACGAACGCCTGCTCGGTCGGACTGTCGGTAGTGCCGCCGGCGACGCAGTTGCCGGCGGAACCGCAGGATATCTCGTCGACCTCGGCCTCCCCGGACGAGTTCAGCGCGCTCAGGCCGGGCACCGCGATGGCCTTGCCCCACTTGCCGTTTTTCTCATTGACCACGAAGCCGTTCTGGTCATGCGTTCCGCCGAGCGTGTAGGCCCCGCCGGCCGAGCAGTTGCCGGCCGAGGCGCAGGACAGCGCCTGAAGCGTGCCGAACCCGTTCGCGTCCAGCTTGTCCAGGCCGGGCACCGTCATCGCCTGGCCCCAATGGCCGTTTCGCTCGCTGACCACGAACGACCTGGTGTGGAACGACTTGGTGCCGGGACCGGCCGCGTACCAGCCGCCGGCCGTGCAATTGCGTCCTGGGCCGCAAGACAGCGAGGTGAGTCCGGAAGACCCTTTTGGTGCCAGGGCAGCCAGGCCGCGTACCGGGATCGCCTTGCCCCACGTGCCGTTGTTCTCGTTGGCGATGAAGGTGTGGGAGCCGTCGCGTCCACCCAGGTCGGATCCGGCGGCCGCGCAGTTGCCGGCCGTGCCGCACGAGACCGAGATATTCAGGAGCTGGTCGTTCTTGTTCAGCGAGGCCAGGCCAGGTAGCTCGATCGCCTTGCCCCAGCGGCCGTTCTTCTCGCTCACCACGAAACCCTGAGCGCTGGCAAATTGGACGGCGTAGCTTCCGGCGGCGGCGCAGTTGCCTGCCGAGACGCACGAGATTGAAGTGATAAACGCACTGTTGCCCTTGTTGAGCGCGCCGAGGCCTGGTACCTCGATCGGCTTGCCCCACGGACTGGCGGCGGCGCCCGCCCCTGATGCAGTCGGCGCGGCCTGGGCGCTGGTCGCGCCGGTCACCGCCAGCGAGCTGACACCCCATAGGGCACCCGAGACGACTGCCAAGACTCCTCGCCATTTCATTGTTTCCGCCCTTTCTAGCAGAAAGATCCTGTTCGCCCGGTTTAACCCGGGCCACACGATCGGTGCGACTAGATGACGCTCAACGCTGCCTGCTGGTTTACCCGCCGTTTCCGGCTGACGTCCTGGTAGGCAGCGGATGCCGGGGCATCGCCCAAGTGACCCATCTACCACCGGAGAATGAGCAAGATCCACTTCGCTGGCCCGCCGTCGGACGGCGCACAACTGGTCGGCTCGGTTCGACCAGGACGGGGAGCGGGCGCCGGCGGGCGCTCCGCCCCCCGTCACCTAGGTCAGCCGCCGAAGGCGGTCATCGCGCCGGGGTTAGCCCCAGGCTCGGTGAGACCGGCTTGGATGACCCGCCACCGAACAGGCTGCGGTACATGGCGCCGAACAGCGCCGCGAGTATGGCCGCCGCGCCGGCGGCCCCGGCGGCCCCGGCGTAGTCAGGGGCCGAGTAGGAAGGTATCGGCGAGACGGTCGCCGGTACGTAGGCGGGCGCACGATTCACGGCCGGATTCAGGTAGCCGAGCGGTCCGCCCGGCGGGGGCGGGGCCCGCACATTCGGAATGCGCTCGAATTTGATCGAGGCGCTAATGCTCACGCCACTGAGTTCGTGGTCCCCCCCGAGGGGGATCGTGCCTTCGGTACTCAGATCGAGTTCCAGGGACAGCGGCCCGAACTTCTGGCTGATGTCGTACGGGACACCGTCGATGATGACCTTTTGCGACGGGGCGTTCCACGTCGCGCCCTTCCAGTCGACGCCTTCGGAGGCCGCGGATTTCGCTACTGTCACCAAATTGATCGGGATCGTCGCCGACGCACCACCGGGCAGTGAGATCTCGGTTTCGCCGTCCAGGTCCTTGGGGAGCGTCAGGGTCACTATCGACTCCCCTGAGCCGAACTCGGTGGTGACCTCGAGTTTGATGGTCACCGTTCCCCAGAGGGTCACGATCTCCTCGCTTTTGTCCAGCTTGTGTACTTCGGCCTTGATGTTGGTTGCCGTGCCCCAGAAGCGCCAGCCGCCACCGCAGAAGACGCAGGGGACTCCTGCGAGCTGACCAACGTCCAGAACCAGGGCGGCGGCTGGCGAATCAACCCGGACAGCACGGTCGCCGGCTTCTACCTCAACGAAGGCGCGAGCCTGGCCCTCGGCAGCCAGGTCGAGTGCTGGTTCGCCAACGGGATGCACGAGAAACTGGTGCTGCAGGGAAGCGACGGCAACCTCGTGCTCTACCAGTACTTCTCCCCCCTGACCTGGGGCGCGAGCACAAGTGGCAAGAGTGCCTCCGTTGCCAACTTCCAGACCGACGGCAACTTCGTGGTCCGCACCTCCGCCGGCACCGCCCTGTGGGCGACCGGCACCCACACCTACCACGACGCCGTTCTGGTACTCCAAGCCGACGGCAACCTCGTCATCTACGCGTCGCCCAGTGCCACATCGACGGCTCTGTGGTCGACCGGCACATCCGTTCCAGCTCTCGGATAGTCCGATGCTTTAACTGATATTTATTTGCAAAAATTTGCGCGGCTTTTCTACCCGCCTCCCCGAGGTTGCCGTAGCGCTGGAACTGCGGCAACCTCAGGCGGCGGGATCCGGTTGAGGGAACGGCTGGTGACATAGGCGGCGGAGACGTGATGACCCTGGTCAGGAACGGTTCCGGATTTCACGTGGTTTCGCTGGTCACCGGCGAGGTCTACGACGACCCAGGGTGGGTCAACAGCCATTTCTCGCCCGGCGCGGCCGCGGAGATTAACGGACCGAACTCGCCGGAGCCTCCAGATCCGATCCGCCAGGCCTGGCGGGCGTTCGGCTTCCCTCGAGGAACTAAGTCGCACTATTACTAGCGGTCTGAGACCGGTGTGCAGATTGAGCCGCATCCTCGGAGTGGAATAGGCCATCGCAAATTTTTCTAAATAAAAAGAAAATTGTGGCAGGCGATTTAGCGGAGCTGCTTCTCGCTGAACAGGAGAGCGCCCGGCCGGTTAACCATCCGGCCGGGCGCTCTTGGTTCAGCGCCGGGTTTAAGGCTGCGGGACTAGCGCTGGCCGGCTCCAGCCAGTTCCTTCACGGGCTCGTCGGCGGCCGGGACCTGGGCGGGGGTCGGGGTCGGGGCCTGGACTCGGCGCAGGGCAATGAAGCTGAGTACCGCGCCGGCCACGATCAGGGCGACGGTGACGTACAGGCCGGCGTGGTAGCCGTCGAGGAACGCGCTTGCCGGGGCGGTCCCTCGGGCCAGAGCGCTGCTCTGAGTGGCCCGCAGGATGGCCCCGATCACCGTGATGCCGAGCAGTCCGGCGACCTCGCGGGCCGCGTTGAGCAGCGCGGACGCGATTCCGGCGTTCGCCTCAGGCTGCCCGTTCAGTATCGAGTTGGTCAGCGGAACCTGCATCAGGCCGGCGCCGAGACCGAAGATCACGAAGCCTGGCATCAGCGCGGCGAACGAGGCGCCGGCTCCCAGCATCGACATCAGGGACAGGCCGCCGGCCATCGCGAGCATGCCGGCCGCGACGGTGCGGTGCGTGCCCAGCCGCAGGTAGATCGGTCCGGCCGCGGTCGCGGCCGCGGCCAGGCACAGCGCCATCGGGACGAATGCCAGGCCGGCCTTGCTGGGCGAGAAGCCGAGGATGTCCTGCAGGTAGAGCGAGGTGAAGAAGTAGATCCCGAAGATCCCGAACGCCCACAGCATCATGGTCACGGTGCCGCCGCTGTAGACCCGGGAGCGGAACAGCGACAGCGGCACCATCGGGTGCGCGGTCCTGGACTCGATCGCCACGAACGCGGCGCCGGCGATCGCGGCCAGCGCGAACGCGCCGAGGATGAGACCTGAGGTCCAGCCCTTGTCGTGGCCTTCGATGAGTCCGTAGGTCAGGCTGAACAGGGCCAGTGTTGAGGTGAGCATGCCGGGGAGGTCGAGCCGGCCGGCGGCGCTGGAGTTCTTCGACTCATCCATGGTGAAGGCCGCGATGAGCACCGAGATGATGCCGACCGGCACGTTGATGAAGAAGATCCAGCCCCAGTGCAGGTGCTGGCTGATGAAGCCGCCGATCAGTGGGCCGAACGCCAGCGCCATCGCGCCGATCGCGGTCCAGGCGCTGATCGCCGTGGTCCGCTCCCTGGGGTTGGTGAATGTCGCCATGATGATGGCCAGCGTGGTCGGCACCAGCAGCGCCGCGCCGAGACCCTGCACCAGCCGGGCGCCGATCAGCACCCCGCCGCTGCCGGCCAGGCCCGCTGCCAGCGAGGAGACCGTGAACAACGCGGTGCCGAGGTAGAACATCCGGCGCCGGCCGTAGCTGTCGGCCAGCCGTCCGCCGACTAGCAGCAGCCCGGCGAACACCAGCACGTAACTGCTGACGACCCACTCAAGGCCCGCGATCGACAGGTGCAGGCTGCGCTGGATTGTCGGGATCGCCACGTTGGTGACGTTGTTGTCGAGATAGGTCATGAAGGTGGCAAGTGCTACCGCCACCAGGGTCCACCAGCGTCTTGCCATCGCTCTGCTCCGTACCTGTACGTTGTTCCTATATGCTGTTCCTATACGTTGTACATTGATCAGCATGGACTGTACGGCGTATAGTTGTCAAGTGATGGCTCCAACGAGGACGGCAGACAGCGAGCGGACCCGGCTGAGCAGGTCGGCTGTGGTAGACCGCGCGCTTCACCTTGCCGACACCGAAGGCGTCGACGCCTTGACGATCAGGCGGCTCGCCCAGGAACTCGGCGTCACGCCGATGGCTCTGTACTGGCACTTCCGCAACAAGGAAGAGCTGATCGGCGGGCTCTCCGACCAGATCTGGAGCGAGATCCGCTGCGACATCGACCCGGCCGCGCACTGGACTGACCAGTTGCGCTACCTGCTTCAGTCACTGCTCGACGTGCTGCGGGAGCACTCGTCGGCCTCCGCGCTGCTGATCGGCGTCGAAAAGCTTGGCGCGTCGCGCTGGAACGTCACCGAGGTCGCACTCGAAGTCCTGCGCACCGCGGGCTTCGACCCGGTGCAGGCCAGCGAGATCGCCGGGACGGCATTGTGGACCGGCCTGTCACTGGTAATGAGCGAACCTGGGTATGATCCCAGCCTGAGCGAGATAGAGCGCGCTGAGATTCAGCGCAGGAAGCACATTGAGCTCGCGTCGTTGCCACCCGAGCGTTATCCGAGGCTGGTCGAAGCCGCCGAACCGCTGACCAAGTGCCACAAGGACGCCGAATTCCACTACCGGTTCGGTATCGACCTATTCATCGCCGGAGTCAGGGCGATCGCGCCGGGCGGCTCATGACCACAACCGGGCGGCGGCGACCGAACGAGACCAGCGGCGGGCTCGGCGGTAGCTCCCTGACGGTTGACATCGACGGCCCGGTGCACTACCTCGACTTCGGCGGACCCGCGAACGGCCCGGTCCTGATCGCCGTGCACGGCCTGGGCGGTGCCGCCGTGAACTGGTCGGCGATCGCACCGCTGCTCACCAAGCGCTACCGGCTGCTGGCCCTCGACCTCGCCGGGCACGGGCTCACGAAGTCTGGTGGCCGGGGGACCGACGTGACCTCGAACCGCCTGCTGCTGCACCGGTTCATCGAACTGGTGAGCACCGGCCCGGTCATCCTCGTCGGCAACTCGATGGGCGGCATGATCGCGCTGATCGAGGCCGGTGCCGCGCCAGAAATGGTGGCCGGCCTGATCCTGGTCGATCCGGCACTGCCGCTTACCCCCGCCAGGCCCGATCCGCTTGTGACCGCTGTCTTCGCGCTGTCGGCCGCACCGGTGTTCGGGCCGCTGATCTTGCGTCAGCGTCGTTTCATGCGGGTCGAGTCTGTGGTCGCACAGACCCTGGCGCTGTGCTGCGTTGATCCTTCCCGGGTGCCAGCGGACATCGTCGCGATGCATGTCGAGGTTGCCAGGCAGCGCCACGCCATGGCCGGCGACGGCCGGGACCTCGCGCACGCGGCCCGCTCGGTGGTGGAGAACGCCGGGTTCCTGCGCGGCCAGGGCTACCGCCGTGCGATCAGGGAGATCACCTGCCCGGTCCTGGTCGTCCACGGCGAGCGTGACCGCCTGGTCCCGGTCGGGGCGGCCAGGTCCGTGGTCAAGGCCCATCCGGCTTGGCAGCTGGAAGTGCTCCCCGACGTCGGTCACGTTCCCCAGCTCGAGGACCCGGCCAGGACCGCTGCCGCGTTCACCGCCTGGCTCACCGGAGCCGGGGCGGCCGCGGCCGAGGCGGCACGACCGCACCGCTCCAAGCGCCGCCGTGGTCCCGGGCTCCAGCCCCAGCCGCCCGAATCCAAGCGCCGCCGCCCGGACGCATCGGCCCCGGCTGCCTGACGGCTACCAGGCTCGCGGTTCTTGGTCGCATGCACCTGGCAAGGCGTCAGTTAGCGAGGCTCACCGGTACGGTCTCCAGGCCTGGGATGCGGTCGAAGTGGCGGACGTTGGCGGTGGCGACTCTCCAGCCGGCGGTGATGGCGGTGGCGGCGACGATCCGGTCGTGGGCGCCGACATCCAGGCCGCTGGCGGCGAGATGAGCCCAAAGCCGGGCCTGGGCGCGGGCCGCGATCAGGTCGAACGGAAGCGGCGGGAACGCGGCGAGAACGGCCTCGACGAACGCCTCGCGCCGAGGCCGGTGCTGCGCAGTGGCACGGTGCACGCCATGCAGCAGTTCGGAGGCGGTGATGGCGGCGATGCCAGTCGGCTCGGCGGCACCGAGTTGCCTGGTCAGCCGCGCCGTGACCTCAGTCATGGCGTGATCGGCGGGCAGGGCGCGGACCGCGCGTTCGAACTCGATGAAGACGGTGGTGTCTAGGAGCGTGCCCACGGGTCCTCCGGCACTGGGCCGACCTCGGCGAGTACCGCCTCCATATCCTCGGCGAACCCCGGGTCCGGCAGTGCCGCGCCCGCGAGCAGGTCGAGTGCTTCGGCGAGCGGACGGCCCCGGCGACCAGCCGCGTGAGCGGCGAAAGGGTTGTCGTCCGGGTGCACGATGACGAAAACGGGCCGTTCGCGGTTTTCGACGAAGACCGGCTCATGGCGGGCGACGGCTTCCCGCGCATGACGGGGTATCCGCACCTCCTCAGCCCTGATCGTGGTCACGACGACAGGATCATCGACCCGTACGGAACCGTACGGATCCGGCCATCGGCGGTCGCCTCCTACACCCGGAACGGCGGGTCCTGGAACGCCACCGCGACCGCCGACTCCATCACCCGCGCGACCGCGCTGCCGACCGGCACACCGATCCTCAAGGCCCGGCCCGGGCACACTAGCCCCGTACCGACGTGCCTGAGACGCGACCCCGGAGCAGCGTCCGACCGCCTGCGGAAGTGATCGCGGCGGTTTCGCGGGGCGGGGATTCGGCCGTCGCCGGATCGGCACGGTATCCTCGGCGGGTGATTCCGGGCCGCCCGGCGGTGTTGCCGCCTGATCAGTACGTGGCGTCGCTGGCGCGCAAGCGGATGGCTGCGGGCGCGTTGTTCCGGGATTCGGCCGGGCGGGTGCTGCTCGTGGAGCCGACATACAAGCCGACGTGGGAGTTGCCGGGCGGGGCCGTCGAAGAGAATGAGTCTCCGGTTGCGGCATGCCGCCGCGAGGTGGCTGAAGAACTCGGCCTGGACCGGCCGGTCGGGCGGGTGCTTGCCGTTGACTGGGTGCCATCGCGGCCTGAGCGCCCGGAGGGCCTGATCCTTGTCTATGACGGCGGGGTGCTGCCGCCGGCCGATATCGGCGCGATCAGGTTGCAGGCCGAGGAGCTTGCAGCGTACGAGTTCGCGGAGCAGCCGCAGGTAGAGGGACGAGTGAGCCCGCTCCTGGGGCGTCGCGTCGCCGCTTGCATTGACGCGGTTACCGTCGGCGGGGTGGCGTCCCTGGAGAATGGCAGGCCCGCCGGCTGAGCTGTCAGGTCATGTCAGTCACTGACTGGCATGGAGGTGGCTAGCCACTGCAGCCAGACACCGTGCGGCTGATAGTGGCCGAGCGGCCGTTCGTGCTTGATGCGGCCGTTGTCGCATACCGTCAGCCTGAGACGCGGCTCGCCAGGGTCGGGGCGCGGCCTGTACCCAGTAGATCGTGCGGCTGGCCGACGAGGCGACGATCAGGCGCTCGAACCGGTCCCGGTCGGGCTGGGCGAGATGGGCCAGGAATGCGGTGTGGAAGACACACACCCGGGGCGGGGAACGCCGGTTGCCGAGGATACGGCCGGTGCCGTAGTTGTAGGCATAGCGGTCGATGCCGAGATGAGCCCGGCGCTCGTGCCGGCCTCGATCAGCGTTACCGGGATGCCGGTGAGCTGCCCGGCCAGGCTGATAGCGGGAAGAAGGTAGCAGCAGCGGCGGACCTCGTTGGTTTGCACGAGCTGGGCCGAGATGATGCCGATGAGCTGATCTCGGCGCTCCAGGCAGAACCGGCGGAACAGGGGGAAGGAGCCGGCAGCAGGGCAGCCGCGACGGTCAGCGTCGGGTAGAAGCGGGCCAGTGGGTGGCCGTCTGCGTGGGCGAGGACGAAATTCACGCCAGCGCCGACAATCACCAGCTAGTCGACCCGCGCACGGCCTATGACTGGGCCAGCCAACTCGCCCGGCCGATCATCTACAAGCCGCTCGATGGCGTCTGGCACGCCGACGAGGGGCAAGTGCGGGTGATCTACACCTCGCCGGTAGAGGACCTGCACGAGTTGCT
>DASYAT010000323.1:0-15754 GCA_036501205.1 Streptosporangiaceae bacterium
GTTCATCAGCGGGGCCCCGTGGGGACCGACGTGAATCCGGCTCAGATCGAGCAGGGCGAGGATCCAGGGCGTGTCCTGATCCCGGATCGCTGCCGTCGTCCAGCCATTGCGCAGCGCATCGGCCCAGTCGGACCGCTCGGCCAGCGCTAGCAGGCGGGCCGGGGGCAATCCGGTGTACCCGGCCCACCAGGTCACCGGCGGGCCGGTGACGACCTGGGTGAGCATCCAGCCGCGGTGGCCGGCACCACCCTTCGCCCCAGACTGCAGTCCGTCGGCCGCCATCTCCTGGGTGAGCTCGGTCGGCGGCGTGACGGTCAGCGAGTCACCGTCGACCCGCGCGGCGCTCGCCGCCCGGCTCAGCGCCCGCTCGGCGACGGCCGTGCCCGGCAGCCTTGCCAGCAAGTCGGTCGCGACCCGGCGCACCTCGAAGCTGCGATCGGAGGTCGCCTGGCTGAGCAGCGGCTCGTCGGCAGGGCTCAGCCCGGTAGCAAATCCGGTGATGAAAGCGGCCCGGTCCCTGGCCCCGTCGCTGGACCAGGTCGCCGCCACCAGGTCCCGGCCGGACGCTGGATCGGCCCGGCGCGCTTGCTCAAGCAACTCGCGCCGGGTCCGGTGGTCGGCCGTCGTCCAGGTGGCTAGCTCAAGGGCTCCGGTACCGGCGCTGGGCAGCACCCAGGCCCACGCCGGGTTCGCCGTAGCGGTCGCGAGCCAGGCCGCCGCCGGGCCGAGCACCGGCTTCAGCTGATCGCGAAGCTGCTGATTACCGGTCGCGCTGGTCAGCAACGCCGGAAGCAGGGCGTCCGGCGGCTTGCGCCCGGCCCGGTACAGCAGCCGCAGCCACTCGGCGACCAGCTCGGCTCGGCCTGCCAGCAGTTCGGCCAGCCGCTGCCTGGCCGCGAGACTGACCGCGGGCCGGTCATCAACGGGCGCCGGCGGCGGCGCGGGCCGGTCAGCGGCCTCTACCGCCACATACCCGGCCCGCCTGGCCCGCGAGGCGACCGCCGCCAGGTGCAGCAAGCCGATGCCGTCGGGTCTGTCCTGCACCTGCGGCTGGTCCGTGAGCCCGGCCAGCATCGGCGCTCGCAGTGTCGGTCCGAGTTGGGGCGGCTTCGCGCGCCTGGTCCCGAGCACCGCCGCGTCGACGAGTTCCGTCCAGTAGCTCATGCGATCAGCTGCCCGGTCTGGCCGGTCGGGGCCGCCGCCTGCGGCCGGAACGCGAATCCGTCCCACTCACCGGCCACGTCGATGGGCGAGCCGCCGGACAGCGCGAGCAGCCGCCACCGCACCTCGGCCGTCGAGGCGATCGGCACTGCCCGGCCGGTAGTGTCCCGCAGCAGCCAGGTCGCGGACGGCGCTGGCGAACCCGGGGACGGCAGCACGGTTACGGCGCGTACCGCCACTGGCAGCAGCTCGGCCCACGGGTCGGTGGCCATGACCTGGGCGACGCCGGCCAGAGCGGCGGCCCAGGTGTCCGAGCCGGGCAGCGGCCCGAGCGGCCGGCCTTCGTCGTGCCGCTTGACGATCAGCACGCGGTGCGGCCTGGCACCCGGATACCTGACCAGCGTCGCCTGGGACCGCGCACCGGGCGGCAGGCCTGGCTCCAGGTACTGTCCCGTCACCGCGAACGCCAGGTAACTGACCACCTCGCCGCTGCTTTCCCCGTAGAGCCACTGCTGCAGGGTCTTGAGCTGGCCGTCTTCGTCCTGACGATGGCCGAGCACAGCCCAGGTGTCGGTGACGGCCAGCCCGGCCTGCAGCACCTCCATCGTGGTCTGCGTGAAGCCGATCCTGGTGCGCAGCGCCTGGGCGGTACCGGGCGGCAGGTTCTCCCGCCGAGGCCAGGCCTCGCACAGCAGGTAAAGCCCGCCGAGCTCATCGGCCATCCGCTCCGGCCAGTCCGGTCGCTGGCCGCCCGCTGCCGCGATCTCGCCCAGCCGCCGGACCCTGTTAGCCAGGCCGCGTGCCTGCGCGTCGATCATGCGGCGGGCCATCTGATCCCACCATTGCCACGGCTGCGACTGCGCCGCGGCCAGCCCGCCGCGCGCCAGGTCGGCTAGCCAGCGACGGAGCTCGTCAACACCGGCGTCCACCTTCTTGTCCCGGTTCGCCGCCCGGCGCTGCTGTGCCTGCGGGTCGGGCACCGCCGGGGCTGCGGCCGTCTTCGTCTGCCGGTCGGCTCTCGATGCCAGCCATTCGCCGACCCAGGCTGGTCGGGATGCCTGCTGCACCTGTCCGTCCGCTAGCAACAGCAGCAGGCCGATCGCATGCTTGCAAGGGAACTTCCGGCTCGGACAAGAACACCGGGTCGCCCCGTCATCGAACGCCGCCTGGCAACGGTACGGGCTCGAGCCGCTGCCCTGGCACTCGCCCCAGGCCGCCTGCTCGTCGCGGCCGAGGCTCGGCCACCGGGCGGCGTTCGCCTGACCCTGGCCCGCTTTCACAGCCGAGGCGTCCGTCACCATGCCGAGCACCTGCTCCCGGCTAAAGGTCTGCAATCCCAGTTCCCCGCAGTGTTGGCTTTCCGGCGGCGGTATTGGTTATCTCCGGCCGACCCTACCTAGACCTGCCGACGGTGCGGGGCGAGCACCGCGTGATGGTCAGCCGAGGCCTGGTCAGGCTGAGGATCGGCATGCACCAGCGCGGCCGACAGCTTGGGCAGAGCGTGCAGCAGCTCGTGCTCAGCGGCCACCGTGATCTGATGAGCGGCGATCGCGCTGGCGGACTTATCGACGACGATCTCGCATTCGGCCCGAAGCCGGTGGCCGATCCAGCGCAGCCGCACGTCCCCGACGTCGAGCACACCAGGCACGGAGCGCAGCGTCCGCTCGGTCTGATCCACCAGCTCAGGATCGACAGCGTCCATCAGCCGCCGGTAGATCTCGCGGGCCGCCTGACGCAGCACGGCCAGGATCGCGACAGTGATGACCAGGCCGATCACAGGGTCAGCCCAGTTCCAGCCGAGGGCCACGCCGCCAACGCCGAGCAGAACGGCCAGCGAGGTGAACCCGTCGGTACGAGCGTGCAGCCCGTCGGCGACCAGAGCGGCCGAGCCGATCCGGCGGCCGACGGTGATCCGGTATCTGGCGACCGCCTCGTTGCCGGTGAACCCGATCACTGCGGCGATCGCGACCGCGACCAGGTCGGTGACCTTCTGGGGATGAACCAGTCGCTGCACTGACTCGGCCGCAGCGGCGATCGAGGACAGTCCCATGATCAGGACGATGATCACCCCGGCCAGGTCCTCGGCCCGGCCGTAGCCGTAGGTGTACCGCCGGTTCGGCGGCCGCCGGCCGGCCAGGAACGCCACCGCGAGCGGCACGGCAGTGAGCGCGTCGGCCGCGTTGTGGAGGGTGTCGCCGAGCAGCGCGACCGAACCGGAGAACGCGACGACGATCGCCTGCAGCGCCGCCGTCGCGATCAGGACAGCGAGCGAGATCCACAGCACGCGCATGCCCTGCGCGCTCGCCTCCATCGCCGCGTCCACCTTGTCGCCCGCATCATGCGAATGCGGCCGGACAAAGCCGGCCAGCCGCCCGACCAGCCCGCTGGGGTGCGAATGCCCCTGCTCGCCGTGGCCGTGCTCGCCGTGGCCGTGCTCGCCATGATCGTGATCCTCGTGATCGTGGTCATGGTGGTCGTGCTCATGCGCGTGGTCATCGGTCACGGTTGCCAGCATGCCTGACCGGCGAGGGCAGGCTCAATCTCGGCGGATGAATGTCCAGGCATCAGCGACCATCTCGCGCAGGCCGCGCTGCGGATGCCAGCCCAGTCCGGTGCTGATCCGCTCGCTGGAGGCGATCAGGACGGCCGGATCGCCTGGGCGGCGGTCGGCCATCTTGGCCGGGATGTCCCGTCCCGTCACCTCCCGGCAGGCGGTCAGCACCTCAAGGTTCGAGTAGCCGCTGCCGCTGCCGAGGTTGTAGATCTTGTGCTGCCCGGTCGTGCAGGCCGCCAGCGCCAGTGCGTGCGCGGCCGCGAGGTCGGTGACGTGGATGTAGTCACGCACGCAGGTGCCGTCCGGAGTCGGGTAGTCCTCGCCGAAGATGCTGACCGGTCCGGATCCGTCTAGGGCCACCTTCAGCACGTTGGGGATCAGATGGGTTTCGGTGGCGTGCCGCTCGCCGAGCCACCCGGCTCGCGGGTCGGTGTGCGCACCGGCCACATTGAAGTAGCGCAGTGAAACCGCCCCGATGCCGTGCATTCGCGCCTGCTCGGTGAGCGCGGTGTCGACCGCGAGCTTCGACGCACCGTACGGACTGGTCGGCAGCGTCAGCGCGGACTCCTCGATCGGGACGCTAGCCGGCTCGCCGTAGACGGCGGCGGTCGAAGAGAAGACGATGCGGTCGGTCCCCGTCTCGCGCATCGCGTCCAGAAGCGCGAGGGTCCCGCCCAAGTTATTGCCCCAGTACAGGTCAGGCCGCGCGACCGACTCACCCACCAGCGACTTCGCAGCGAAGTGCAGCACCGCGTCGAAGCCAGTACCTAGCAGCCGGCCAGCCTCGTGCCTGATGTCACCGTGCACGAATGTAGCCGCAGGCGGTACCGCGTCCGCATGTCCAGTGGACAGGTCATCGAGCACGACGACCTCGTGCCTGGCCGAGAGCAGCGAGGCTGCCACAACGCTGCCGATATAGCCGGCACCCCCGGTAACCAGCAGCCGCACTTGGCACTCCTTACCCCCGGCAGATCGGTCGCGACATAAGTCTCACACACCTGCCTCCATGGCTTAGCTGAAGACTTCGGGGCGCTATTTGACGCGAAGTCTTCCCCATCCTGATTCGAGGCCCTGTCCGGTTGTCCACAGGCTGATGGAAGGGGCTCGACTGGCGCGACTGGCCCGTCAAAGCTGGTCCAGTGCGATCTGATCCTAGGAATTCCTGTCTGCGGTTAGCGCAGTCGCAAGGTGGCGTAATCACGCGTAGTCAAGCGATGGAGCTAGGTCTGTCGCCTGGCTCCATCCGCCAGCTAGTGAGGGCTGGGCGCTGGCAGTCGGTGCGACGCGGGGTCTACGTGGTGTTCAGTGGTCCGCTGGGTAGGGAGGCGGTCTTGTGGGCTGCTGTCTGCTACTCAGGAGTTGATGCCGCGCTTAGTCATCAGACGGCTGCAGAACTGCACAAGATCACTGATCGGCGCATCGAGTCGATCCACGTGACGATCCCCGACTGGCGACGGGTCAGACCCTCGCCTGGCCTGGTTTTACATCACTCCAACCGGATCGCGCTGACGACCCATCCCGCGCTGCGGCCGCCGCGCACCCGGGTCGTCGACACGGTGCTCGATCTCGTCGCACAGGCTAAGACCTTCGACGACGCCTTCGGGATAGCCAGCGCATCGTGCCAGCGGAGGCTGACCACCGCGGCGTTGTTGCTGGAGGCGATGGATGAACGCCCAAGAATCCGCTGGCGCTCAGAGATGTCTGCGGCGCTTGGCGACATCGGCGTTGGTGTGCACTCGGTGCTGGAATACCTCTACGTAACCCGGGTCGAGCGAGCACACGGCCTTCCCGTCGCGACTCGCCAGGCAGATCTGCGTACAGACCGCCGCAACCGATACCTGGACAACCTCTATGAGGAATATGGACTCTGCGTGGAGTTGGATGGGAAGCAGGCCCATCCGGATGACCAGCGCTGGCAGGATCTCCGCCGCATCAATGAAATCACCGAAAAGGGCCTGGTCACGCTGCGCTACGGGTGGCTCGACGTTAGGAGTCGACAATGCAAGACGGCCGGCCAGATCGGATCAACATTGAACAAGCGCGGGTGGATTGGATTGCTTCGTCGATGCGGTTCTGACTGTCAGCTTCCGCAGCCATTAAGCGGAAGACTTGAGGGTGTTATTTGACGCGAACTCTTCTGCTAAGGGGATTCAGGGGCGGGCTGCGGGCGAACTTCGTCCAGTCCCGCTTCATCGCGCAACGCCTAGCTAGGGTCGGGGATCCAGTTGCCGTGGAAGCCCAGGGGGACTCTGGCAGGCAGGTGGACGGTGGCGACCGGGTCGCCGGTGAAGTCCTGAGCGGACAGGATCACTAGGTCGGAGGCGCCGCGCTCCGGGTTGTGCACGAATGCCAGCACGTAGCCGTCGTCCTCGGCAGCGTCCGGGGAGCGAGGAGCGAAGACCGCCTCGCCGACTGTGGTGTCCCGGCCGAACTCTCGCCTCTGGTTGGTGCCGGCCTTTAGGTCGTGCTTGAGCAGCGCGTTGGAGAACGCGTCATCAGAGAAGTCGCCCTTGGCCGTGATCGCCCGCTCGACCTCGCCGATGGCCGCGCTGTACCCATAGCGGTGCGGCCGGGAGATGATCCGGTCATCGACGCGAGGGAACTCTTGGCCTCGGTCATCGAGACGCTCTTGCTTTACCTTTCCTGCCGCCGGGTCGATGGTCCACCGGTCCAGCGTCACCGGTCCGTGCGCGGACCACAGCGTGGAGGGGTCGAACGAGTCGGTGTACTGGCACAGGTCGACGACGACCTGGCCGTTGTCGGCGTCGTAGGCGTTGAGGCAGTGGAAGACCCAGCACGGGTCGACGTCGATCCAGCGCACCCCGGCGCTGCCGTCGCGTGGCAGTAGGCCGACCCGGGCCTGGTGGCCAGCGTTCCAGACGTAGGGCAGTTCCTTGCCGGCCGCCACCGCGTCCAGGCTGAAGGTGACTGGCAGGTCGAGCAGCACCACGTAGGTGGGGGTAAGCGCGAAGTCGTGCATCATCGGCCCGTCCGGGATCGGGACGTCGGTGGTGCGCACGACCTTGCCCGCAGCGTCGACCACCACGTGCTGGACATGGTCCCAGGCCCAGAAGTACGCGATGGCGTGCAGTTCGCCGGTGGCGTGGTCGAGCTTGGTGTGCGCGGCGAAGCCACCGGGCAGCGTGCCGCCGAAGTCGGACGGGCCGACCGTGTCCAGCTCGTAGGTGAGCTCGTAAGGCCGCGGTCCGGCTTCGACCGTGGCGAGCGTGCGGCCGCCGTGGAAGATGATGTGCGTGTTGGCGGCGAAGTCCATGTTCTCGAACACGGGGCCGCCTGGCCATTCCTGGAAATGCGCCGCGGCGACGGCCTTGGACCTGACCCACCGGTTGCGGTACCACTCGGCCTTGCCGTCCCGTAGCCGCACTCCGTGGACCATCCCGGCGCCGAGGAACCAGTGATAGCTCGGATCATCCAGGCCCAGCGGGTTGGGGCCGTTGCGCAGGTACCGGCCGGACAGCTCGGCTGGCAGGGTACCGGTGATCGGCAGGTCGTAGGCGGTGACCTCTTCGGTTACCGGAGCAAACGAACCTTGCAGAAAACGACTTTTATCAGGCATCTCAAATCCGCTCCCCTCGATTGGTCCAGGCGTACCCGTCAGCGAGAATCGAGGAACATCAGCACGGCGAGCACCCGGCGGTGGTCGTCGTCGGTGGCTGAAGCAGGAACGCGCGGAGCGACCTGATTAGGCCTAACTTGCCGGTACCCAGAGCATAAGTCCCGTTGGCAGGGCTGCCTCAGCGGAGGTGGTCCCGGCGAACACCCCATTGATGTACGAGGCCGCCTCCCCGCCGAACGCGCCATCGTGGATCGCCGTCATTCGCAGGATCGATGACGCCTCGGTGTGCAGGTGCGCGGCCAGGTCATTCAGAGACAGTTTCCCGTCGCTGGTCCAGGTGACCTGGCCGGCCCGGATTGCTTCGGCACGCCTGATGATCTCGCGCCGCTGCCCGGCCCGGGGCCCGGGGCCAGGGCAGGTATGACCTCCCCAGGCGCCCCCTCCCATCACGTGCGTGCCGTAGCCCTCAACCTCTACCGAGTTGGTGACTTGCAACGGAAACCCGGCGAACCTGCTGAGAACCTCGACCAATTGAGCCGATGCGGTGAGCTGCGCATCGGTGAGCGGATTCGCGGTGTTTCCGTCGTCTGCGTGCTCGATCGAATACCACGCTTCGTTTCCGGCCACCTGCGCCCAGGCGATCCAGCCGTGGCCGATAGGCCCGAATTGCCAGACCGAGCCATCCTGCGCGATGCCGAAATGGGAACTCACGGCATAGGAGGGATTATTAAAGATCTCGACCGTGCCAGGCAGGTTCCCGACCATCGTGTGCATCACGACGCCCATCATTGCGCCTGACCCCCAGGAACCGTTACCGGTCGGGAACGGGGTATTATAGGTAATCGTTAGAGGGCCAGTTACCCGGCCATCAGCGCCGATTTCCAGCTTGCCGGTCACGGGCCTCCTTTTCTCTCCCACTCGACGCCTTAATAACTGCTAACGGAAAATGTCGTATTAGTTTCGTCGGCTCATCAGCTTCATTCGTTATTCTAATTGACCGAGGATATGAATGCCATCGCCGCCATGCACTCGGCAGTAGGTCGGCATCGAGAAGTCATCGCGATCATGAATGGGCACCGGGCCGGATCTTGCACTGGCCTGACCGGGCTCCCCGAAATCGTGGCGCGAGCGGGCGCCGGAAAATCAGTCAGATGCGGGTGCGGGTGGTGCAGATGCGGGCGGGGGCGGCCGACCAGGATCGGTGGCCTGCCAGAGCTCGCGGATCATGACCTGGATCGCGCCGGCGGCCGGGATAGCGAGCAGCGCGGCCACGAACGCGCCGAAGATGCCGCCGATCCAGCTGCCGAGGGACGCGCCGACCAGGATCGAGATCAGGACGAGCAGCGGGCTGACCCGCACCGTCCGGCTCATGATGACCGGGTTGAGCACGTGGTTCTCGATCTGGGTGTAGGCCAGGAATACCACCAGCGTGACGATCCCGGCGGTCAGCGAGTGCCCGGCCGCGAACAAGATGGTCGGGATCCCGGCCAGCGCCCCGCCGATCATCGGCAGGAAGTCTACGAGCGCCACCCACAACGCCCACAGGAACGGGAACGGCACGCCCAGAATAATCAGCGTGACCAGCACCACCACGCCGGCGATCAAAGAGGTCAGGACGTTGCCGAGCATGTAGCCGGTGACCGACCGGTTCACCTCGCGGGCCACTACCTTGAAGCGCTCGGCCCGGGCTGGGGGCATCAGGCCGAGGATTCCGACTCGCAGATGCGGCCCCTCCAGGAGCAGCAGCAGGACCAGCACGAAGATCGTCGCCAGCGCGAGCAGCAGCGAGGCCGCGCCCTTGCCCAGCGACAGCGCCGGCTTGGCCAGGCCCTGCCCGAGGCTCAGCAGCTTCGGCGCGTTGTGCTGGACCCAGTTCGCCACGTGATACTTGCGGACCAGGTGCCCGATCGTGCCCCGACCATGCTCGGCCTGCTGGACATAGGACGGGAGCGAGCCCGCGAGGTGGGCGAAGCCGTTGGCCAGCGGCACCCCGAAGGCGATCGCCAGGCCGAAGAACACCAGCAGGCCCCAGAACGTCACAATCGTGACCGCCCAGCCGCGCCGCTTGATCTTCCACCGCTGCAGCGCGACCACCAGCGGGTTCAAGATCAGCGCGACGAACCCGGAGACCAGCATGAACAGCAGCACTTCGCGCAGCCGGTAGACAAGTTTGCCGGCGAAGTAGGCCGCTACGACGATGCCGACCGTGGCCAGGATCGCCCGCAGCGGGATGCCGCGCACATCGCCCGCTGCCCACAGGCGGGCCAGCCGGGTAGGCGGCGGCAGCGGCTGCTCCCCGGCAACATACGGTTCGCTGGAGTCCGGCTGGCCGCCGGCGACGGGCTGGTCTTCGCTCACGCGATGAGACGCTACCGGTCCTGACGCCAGATAGGGCGCAGATAGGGCGCAGATGGGGCTCAACCCGTGCGGGTACCACCAGGGGGGATGATGGCGAGATGGACGCGATCGACGAACTGGCCCGAATCCTGCCTGGCGAAGTCCTGGTCACCGACCCCGACGTCATGCGCTCCTACTGCCGGGACCAGGCCGCCCTGGTCGGCGCGGGAACGCCGGTCGCGGTGGCCCGCCCGGTCAGCACCGAGCAGGTCAGCGAGATCATGCGGTGGGCGACCAGGCACCGGGTGATCGTGGTCCCGCGCGGCGCGGGCACCGGCCTGTCCGGTGGTGCCAACGCGATCGACGGCGGTCTGGTCCTCAGCCTCGAGGCCATGACCAAGATCCGCGAGATCGACCGGGGCGACCAGGTCGCCGTGGCCGAAGCCGGGGTCATCAACGCCGACCTCGGCCGGGCGGTGCGCGAGCAGGGCCTGTTCTACCCGCCCGACCCTGGCAGCTTCGAGATCTCGACGATCGGCGGCAACATCGCGACCAACGCCGGCGGCATGCGCTGCGTCAAGTACGGCGTGACCAGGGACTCGGTGCAGCGCCTTGAGGTTGTGCTAGCCGACGGCCGGGTCATGCAGACCGGTGCCCGCACGATCAAGAACGTCGCCGGACTCGACCTGACCAGCCTGTTCATCGGCTCGGAGGGCACGCTGGGCATCATCACGGCCGCTACCCTCAGGCTCCGTCCGGCCCCGGCCACCCTGCCCGCCGTGGTCGTGGCCAGCTTCCCGACGCTGCCGGCGGCCGGGGACGCGGTCACCTCGATTGCGGCGACGGCGGCGATCCCCAGCATGCTCGAGCTGATCGACCACGAGACCATCAACCTGATCGAGGACTATCGCCGGATGGACCTGGACCGGGACGCGGCCGCGCTGCTGATCGGCCAGGCTGACGGCGAGGACGCGCTCGCCGAAGCCAAGCGGATCGCGGCACTGTGCGAGGCCGCCGGAGCCGACTACGTGGTCTGCACGCAAGATCCGGACGAGGCCGACGCGCTGATCGCGGCCCGCCGGCTGGCCGGGACGGCGTTGCTCGCCAGCGGGCCGACGGTCATCGAGGACGTGGGCGTGTCCCGTTCCAAGCTCGGTGCCATGCTCGCGCGGATCCAGCAGATCTCCCGCGATGAGCAGATCCGCATCGCCACCGTCGGCCATGCCGGCGACGGCAACCTGCACCCGACCCTGCTCCTGCCCGACACCGAGCCCGCGACGATCCAGCACGCGCTGGCCGTGGCCGAGTCGATCTGCCGGGCCGCGCTGGCCTATGGCGGCACCGTCACCGGCGAACACGGTGTCGGCGTGCTGAAGCGGGACTGGCTGGCCGCTCAGCTCGGCGACACCGTGCTCGATATTCACCGTCGGATCAAGGAGGCGCTCGACCCGCTGGGCCTGCTCAACCCTGGTCGGGCGTGGTAGCGGGACCTCGCAGCAGCACCGCGACACCAATCGCCGCGCCGACCACAATGCCGGCCGCGATCCGCAAGGCCAGCTGCATCCCGTCCGCGAACGCGGTCTGAGCCTGCGCGAACACGGCACCGCCAATGTGCGCCGCGACCGCCACCGAGGCCCTGGCGGCGCCCGCGCCGGCGGGCAGGTGGCTCTGGTAGGTGGCAGTGAGCACGCTGGCGAGCACCGCGATCCCGACCGCGCCGCCGACCTCGCGCGACAGGTCGTTCAGCGCCGAGCCGACGCCCTGCTGGGAAGCCGGCAGTGCCGAGGTGATGGCGCTGGTCGCTGGCGGCATGGCCAGCCCCATCCCGATCCCGAGCGGAACCAGCCCGGCGACGACCAGCCAGTAGCCGCTGGTACCGGTCAGCTGACTGAGCACGACGAGCGCCGCCGCGATCAGCACCAGCCCGGCGATGATCGGCACCCGCGATCCGAGCTTGCCGGCCAGCGCCGGCGCCAGCCGCGCGGTCGGCATCATGGCCGCGGCCATCGGCAGCATGCTGACGGCCGAGACCAAGCCGGAGTCACCGCGGACGAGCTGCAGGTACTGCAAAACCAGAAAGATAAAGCCGAAGAAGGAGAAAAATTGCACGAAGATGGTCAGGCTTCCCGAGGCCAGTCCGCGCCGAGCGAAGATCCTCGGGTCAAGCATGGGGTTGGACTTCCGCCGCTCGAACAGAACGAAGCCGGCGAGCACGACCAGTCCGACCGCCAGCCCGATCAGCGTCCGAGCCGATCCCCAGCCCTGACTGGGTGCCTCGATGATCGAGTACACCAGCGCGACCAGCCCGACTACCGCGAGCAGGGCACCGCCGAGGTCGAGGCGCGGACTGTCGTGATCGGCTGACTCGGGCACGAACCGGATCGTGCCGGCGATGGCGGTCACGGCGAGCACCACATTCAGCCCGAACACCGATGGCCACGACCAGATCTCCAGCACCAGCCCGCTCACCAGCAGCCCGAGAACGGCGGCGCCGCCGGCCACCGCGGCCCAGACGCTGACCGCCCTGGTCCGCTGCTCGCTTGAGAACGTCCCGGTGATCGTGGACAAGGTGGCGGGCATGACCAGCGCGGCACCCAGGCCGATCACGGCCCGCAGCCCGATCAGTTCACCAGCCGAGTGGGCGGTCATGGCGACCGCTGAGCCCGCTCCGAAGATCGTGAGCCCGGCAATCAGCGTCCGCCGCCGGCCGAACCGGTCACCGATTGCCCCGGCCGGCAGCAGCAGCGAGGCGAACACCAGCGAGTAGGCGTCGATGATCCAGGCCAGCTGGGTCGAGGTGGCGCGGGTCGCTCGGGCGATCTCCGGGATCGCCACGTTCAGCGACGACATCGCCGCCACCACGGCGGCGAGGGCCAGGCAGACGACCCCGGTGACTACTGCGGGTCGAATGCTGGGAGCGGTCTGGGCGGGGGAACGGGCCGTTGTCATCATCTCTGGCTCCCGACTTGCGATCACTTAGCTGGCGATCGTTATGGTTTAGAACGGTGTTACTTATCTCTAGAACGACATTACATAGCTATGGAGCGTCGTTCAAGAGCTTGCTAGGATGATTCTCGTGAGCCAGGAAACGAAGACCGCCGGACGGCGGGTCAGCAGGCAGCGCGAAGCCGGGGAAGCCACCAGGCGGGAGACGCGACGCCGGCTGCTGACCGCAGCCAAGGCCGAGTTCGCCGAGCGGGGTTACGCGGCGGCGACGGTGATCAGGATCGCCGAGCGCGCCGACGTCTCGGTGCAGAGCCTGTACTCGAACTGGGGCAACAAGCGGAACCTGCTGCGCGCCGTGATGGAGAGCTCGGTCACCGGCGGTGAGGAGCGGCAACTGGTCGCCGGGCAGCCGCCGGCCATCATCGTCGCCACGCTCGACCCTGACGACGCGAAGGACCCTCGCCGGCTGCTCGCGCACCTGGCCCGTCAGTACCGGCTGCTGGCCGAGCGGGCGGCGGTCGGCTGGCAGACCTACCGGGACGGCGCGGCCGTCGACCAGGACATCGCGGCCGACTGGAAGCTGCTCAACAACCTGCGCCGGCAGGCGTTCCGCACGCTGATCGGGCAGATTCCCGCCGCCGGGCTGCGGGCCGGCCTCACGCACGATTCCGCCGCTGACACGGCCTGGGTAATCGCCAGCCCGGACACCCACGACCAGCTGGTCAGGCATGCTGCCTACAGCTATGACCAGCTCGAGTCCTGGGTCCTGGACACCCTGATCGCGGCATTGCTCTGCTAGCGGCTGTGTTAGCAGCGCGCGAACGCTCGGCCTCCTGCCCGCAATAACCGGGTGACATCAGCGATAGGAGGCCAGGCGCATGCCGGAGACCAATGCGTCGCTAGTGCTGGCCGGGAACCCGGCCGCATTCACGGACCTGCTGCGCCGCCACGGCCAGGCGATCCATGCCTACCTGGCCCGCCGGGCCGGCCGGGACGCGGCCGATGACCTGCTCGGCGAGGTCTGGCTCCGCGCCTACGCGGCCAGGCAGAACTACGACTAGCGCTGGCCGGACGCCCGCCCCTGGTTGTACGGGATCGCCCGCAACGTGCTGCGGGAGCACTGGCGGCACCGTCCGGCCGGAGGCGACCCGTTCGGCAGCGCGAGCGAAGACCCGTGGCCTGAGGTCGATGCCCGGCTCGATGCGGCGGCCAGGGTCCTGGACCTGCGCCGGGCACTGGCCCGGCTGACTCCCGGCGACCGCGACGTGCTGCTGCTGGTGACCTGGGAAGGCCTGACTCCCGCCCAGGCCGCGATCGCGCTCGGCATCCCGCCCGGCACCGCCCGCAGCCGCCTGCACCGGGCCAGGGCGCTGATGCGGCAGCGACTTGAAGACACCAGCTACCAGGAGGCCTGACGATGGACGCGATCGAATTGCTCAGCGAACTCGGCCGGGTAGAACGGGCTGACCAGGTCGTGCTGGACGAGGCTCTGTGCCGATTCAACCAAAGCCAATTCACCGAGGCCGCCGGCCAGGGCAGGCGGCCAGGCCGCGTGGGAGCAGCCGACCCGATCCTGCTGGACACGACTTCAGCTCGACGAGGCAGGTGGACGAACCGCCAGTCCAGGCTGCTGATCGCGGCTGCGGGCGCGGTCGCCGTCGCGGCGGCCGGCGTTGCCGTACTCCCCGGCGTCACCCGGCCATTGACACCGGCACCATCGACACCGGCACCGTCGACTCCGGCTCGGCCGACGCCGTCGCGGTCGGGGATCGCGGCGATCCTGACCGCTTTCGAGGCCAGTCGGAGCGACATCCTCATGGTCACCAAGACCATGTCGGGTCCCGATGGCAGTCTCGGCGAGACGATCATCTGGGTCGATCCGGTCGGTGCCGCCCCAGGTACCGCCGTTCGCAGCCGCATTCTGGATTTCACGCTGGCCGGCGCCCGCCTGACCGACCAGGCGCTCAGCTACACCGCGCCCCGATCCGTGGCGGCGGACTGTGATCAGGTCTTCATGCGCCCGAAGGTCGACTTGCTGCCCGCCGCTGGCGTGCCCGGCACGGCGACGATCGTCTACAACCCGGAACGGTTCTGGGTCAAGGCCAAGGTCGCGGTCAAGGCGCCGACCGTGCCGAGCGCCAGTTCGCTGCGGACCTGCCTGAAGGCCGGCCAGTGGCGCGATCTCGGGCCGCGCGTCATTGACGGAACAAAGGTGACCGAATTCGCAGAAGTGACGAAACTCCCCCCGAGTGGGGCCAGCTTCGAGCACCTCTGGGTCGACCGAACTACCGACCTTCCGGTCCGGCTCGTCTCATCGGACGGTCAGGAGATGATCGCCTTCGGCTTCAGGTTCCTGCCGCCGACCCCGGCCAATCAGGCGCTGCTGCGGCCGCGCATCCCGGTCGGCTTCGTCAAGCGCGGGATTTAGCGACCGATTCGAGGAAGTTCAGCGTCTGGGTGTGCATGGCCGGCTGATCGAACTCGACGGCGCCGTGGTTGGCGCCTTCGACGACGATGAGCTCGGCCCGCGCCCCGGCGCTGGTCAGCGCGTCAAACAGCCGACGGCTGTGCTCGAAATCGACGACCGTATCGGCATCGCCGTGCGCAATCAGGAACGGCGGGCTGCCGGCCGTGGCGTACCGGCATAGGTTCGCGAGTTCGGCGTCCTCCGGTCGCTGCGACGGGTCGAACCCGAGGAATTTGAGCAGCGGCGAGTCGGCCGTGATGCCCAGGGTCGAGAAGTCGGTCGGTGCGTAGTGGTCGATCATCGCGTCCAGGGCGATGGAGACCTCTGGCGTCGGGCCCAGGCTTCCGGTCAGGCCAGGGAGGTCTGGACCGGTCAGGGCGAGCGCGTTCATCAGGTAACCGCCCGCGCTCGACCCGAAGCCGATGACCAGGCCGGGATCGAGGCGGTACTTCTCGGCGTTGGCGCGGACCCACCGGACGGCAGCGGCCAGGTCGTGGATCGGGAACGGGAACTGCGCTTCGGAAGCTAGCCGGTAGTCCACCGACGCGACCGCGTAGCCGGCCTCTAGCAAGAACGCCCACGGCCCCATCGTCCGGCTGCCGCCGACGAACCCGCCCCCGTGCGCGTACACCACGACCGGGCAGGTCCGCTGGCCCGCCGGAACGTGCAGGTCGAGCACCAGCGGCCGGAACCCCGGCACGACGGCATACTG